>DXNX01000019.1:0-8934 GCA_019413245.1 Oscillospiraceae bacterium | reverse complement strand
GCGCAAGGCGGCCGACGAAGCGCAAAGCGAGCGCACCGCCCGGCCAGCCGGGCGGTGCGCTCGCTTTGCGCTTCGTCGGCCGCCTTGCGCTGGGCGGCGTCCATATCCAGGATCGCCTGCATCAATTCGTTCAAATCTTTCATAGTAACCACCTCGAATAGACGCCTGTGCGGTCTGTCGGCCCCGGCACCGCCCGCAGTCGGCCCCGCCGGGGAACCTCGCGGCAAACAAGGTGCCGAGGGCCGGCGGCCCCCGGCACATCATGCTCTGCCGTGCAGTTTTCGCATCTCACTCTCTCATAAAAACGGAAATGGGGCCGGCCTACACATTCTGGTGTAAACCTGCGCCCCCTTTGCCGCACGGTGAACTTTTCAGCGCACTGCGGACGCCTCAGTTCTTTCCGGGTCCTAATTATAGCACTCTGCCTAAAGATTGCAATAGTTTTTTGTATAAAGCGTGAAACTGAACAAAAAATTGCAGTTTTTGGAGTTTCCTCTTACGAAAAGTTAGACAACAGTTCAATGCTCTTCAAAAAAGAAAGCCCGACAAAAAAGTCGGACTTTCGATTATTATTGTACTGCGGCCAAAATGACCACACTGGTGGCAGGCAGTTCGATCTGCCCGGTGCGCACCGGACCGAAGGGCTGCCCCTGGGCATGGTACCCGTCACACAGGGTCCGCCACCCGCCGCCGGGCAGGGTCATCCACTGGGCGGTGCGCTCGGGATTATAGTAGACCACCAGCCGGTTGGGGGCGTTATCGGACAGTTCGGGCACAAACCCGATGAGCCATCCGGGCACAGCCAGCAGCAGCGGCTCGGGCTGGTCGGCGTCGGTCAGGCCGGTGAGTTCCGGCCAGCGGCGGCGGATGTCCAGCAGCCCCGCATAAAACTCCACCAGCTCACCCATGCGGGCGGCGCGGGTCCAGTCCAGCGCGTTCACAGCCAGCGGGCCCTTGTAGGTGTTGGGGTCGCCGTGCTTGGTGCGGGCGAATTCCTCCCCCGCCTGCCAGAAGGGCATCCCCTGGCAGGTCAGGCAGATGGCGGCGCACATGCGGTTCTGGGCCTGCAGGTCGCCGTCAAAAATATCGTAGTTGTGCCGTCCGGCCACCGCCTTGAGCTTATCCCACAGGGTGAAATTGTCGTGGGCGGACACATACTGCACGATCTGGCCCGACGCCGGGGGGTGCATGCCCTCGGACCCGTCCCGGTAGGCCCCCAATGCGTGGAGCAGGGTGTAGCCCGCACCGGGGGCGCCGTTGACGTACCCCGGCGCGCGGGCATCGAACACCCCGCCTTTGATGGTGTCCCGGGTGTTGTCGCAGAAGATGCCGATGCGGTCATCCAGCATGGGCAGGGCGTTCTTGTCGGCGGGGACGGCCCCCTCCTCCATGCGGGTGGCGCCGCCCTGCCAGGGTTCACCATACATCAGGATGTTTTTGCCGCCGGGCAGGGCGTCCAGCGCAGCACGGATGGCGTTCATGGTATCCACATCATGCAGGGCCATCAGGTCAAAGCGGAACCCGTCGATATGGTAGGCGGTAGCCCAGTAGACCACCGAATCCACGATGTACTTGCGCACCATGGGGTGCTCGCTGGCCAGGTCACAGCCGCAGCCGGAGCCGTTGGTCAGCCGTCCGTCCAGGTTGCGGCGCAGCCAGTAGCCGGGAACGATGCGCTCCATCCAGTTGTCGGCGTAGTAGGTGTGGTTGTACACCACGTCCATGACCACACCCATGCCGGCCTTGTGCAGCGCCGCCACCATGGCCCGGCATTCCCGCACCCGGACTTCCCCGTGGAAGGGATCGGTGGCGTAGGAGCCTTCGGGCACATTGTAGTTCAGGGGGTCATACCCCCAGTTGTAGCCGCCGGCGGCTTCGTCCACTGTGGCAAAGTCAAAGATGGGCTGCAGCTGCACATGGCTGACGCCCAGCCGCCGCAGATAGTTCAGGCAGGTGGGGTGCTCCCCCTCACAGTTCAGGGTGGAATCCTCCTGGGTGAAGGCCAGGAACTTGCCCCGCCATTCCGGCCGGATACCGCTGTGCTCGTCGGCGGAAAAATCCGCCACATGGACCTCCCACACGCTGCGGGCGGCCGGGTCGTTGGCCCGGGCCGGGCGGCGGTCGGCGGCCCAGTTCTCGGGTTCGGCCCCGGTCAGGTCCAGCACCATGCCCCGTTGTCCGTTGCAGCCGCAGGCCCGGGCGTAGGGGTCCACCGCCGTGGCCGTGTGGCCATCGGGGAAAGTCAGTTCATATACATAATACTGTCCGGCCAGGTCGCCGCCCACGGTGGCGCGCCAGGTACCCTGTCCGGCCGGATGCAGGGTTACGGGGTCCAGCTCCCGGGCGCCGGGTTCGGTATCGGTACCGGTGGTATACCGGCGCAGGGTGACCGATGCGGCCGTGGGAGCCCACAGGGTGAAGGTCGTGGCCCGCCTGGTATATACCGCACCCAAATCATTGCCGCTGTACACCGGCAGGTCTTTCAGGTTCTGGTTCATCGGTGGTGTCCTCCTTCGCATACGATTGACCGCCTCCGGCGGTCGGTTCTATATATAAGAGTAACAGGAGTTTGCCCTGATTGCAAGGGTCGCAGTCAGGAACAGTTCCCGGATGTAGCAGCAAAAAAAGAGCGCGGCCCGCTCCCGAAAAGGGAAACGGTCCGCGCCCGGTAAAAACGGGGAATCAGCCGCGCTGGTCCAGGGATTTGTACTCCCGGGGTTCCATGATGCTCTGGTACGCGGGACGGATGATCTTGTCCACGTTGACCAGCTCCTCCATACGGTGGGCGCTCCAGCCCACGATACGGGCCACCGCGAAAATGGGGGTGTACAGTTCCACCGGGATGTCCAGCATGTTGTAGACAAAGCCGCTGTAAAAGTCCACGTTGGTGGAAACGCCCTTGTAGATGTGGCGCTTTTCGGCAATGACCTGGGGTGCCAGGCGTTCGATAGCGTTGTAGAAGTCGAAGTCCTTCTTGCGGCCCTTGGCTTCGGCCAGCTGCTGCACAAAGCCTTTGAAGACCACCGCACGGGGGTCGGACAGAGAGTAGACCGCGTGCCCCATACCGTAGATCAGGCCCTTGCGGTCGAAGGCTTCCTTGTCCACGATCTTGCCCAGGTAGGCCTTGAGCTCGTCCTCGTCGGTGACATCGTGCACGTTTTTGCGGATGTCGTCGCACATCTCCATGACCTTGATGTTGGCGCCGCCGTGCTTGGGGCCCTTCAGGCTGGACAGGGCCGCCGCCATGACCGAATAAGTATCCGACCCGGAGGAGGTGACCACGCGGGTGGTGAAGGTGGAGTTGTTGCCGCCGCCGTGCTCCATGTGCAGCAGCAGGGCAATATCCAGGACGTGGGCTTCCAACGGAGTGTAGCTCTGGTCGGGGCGCAGCATCTGGAGCAGGTTTTCCGCAGCGGACAGTTCCGGGCGGGGACGGTGGATGTACATGCTGCCCATGTTCACATAGTAGTTATAGGCATGGTAGCCGTACACCGCCAGCATGGGGAAGACGCTGATGAGTTTCAGGCACTGTTCCAGCTGGGTCTGCAGGCTGTTATCCCCCACCGAGTCATCGTAGGAGGCCAGGGTCAGCACACTGCGGGTCAGGCTGTTCATCAGGTCCTTGGTGGGCGCCTTCATGATGACATCGCGGATGAAGTTGGTGGGCAGGTCCCGGCACTTGACCAGCGTTTCGTTGAAGGTCTTGAGCTGCTCAGCGTTGGGCAGCTCCCCCAACAGCAGCAGGTAAGCGGCTTCCTCAAAGCCGTAGCGCTTGCCCCGAAGCCCCTTGATCAGGTCGTAGACGTTATAGCCGCGGTACCACAACTTGCCCTCACAGGGGACCTTTTTGCCGTCGCGCTCCTCAAAAGCGTCGATGCGCGAAATGTTGGTGATGCCTGCCAGCACGCCCTTGCCGTCCTTGTCGCGCAGGCCGCGCTTGACGCCGTACTGATCGAACAGCGCCGGGTCGATTTTGTCATTATTCAGGCACAGGTCGGTAAATACCTTTGCTTCCTTTTCGATCGCTGCATATTCGCCCATATCAAAAGACCTCCCTTTTCTCTTTTTGTCCGCACCGCAGCCGGGGATTCTACCTTTTTAAATATATAATATAATATATACTATCGGATGCATTCCGAAACAGATGCAGACTTGACGGTTTTCCAAAAACAGAATACATACTTTTATTATACGCTGTGTTGTACATAGTGTCAAATAGCCGCGGCGTAAATTTTGTGTGAACATCGAAAGAAAATGCCCCCTACCGGCCCCGCGGCGGATGTGGTATAATGGGGTAGATTTTATGCTGCGAAAGAGGTGCCATGCTATGAAGATCGCCGTGGCCGGCATGGGATATGTCGGGCTTTCCAACGGGGTGCTGCTGGCCCAGCACAACGAAGTCTGGGCCGTGGACGTGCTGCCCGCCCGGGTGGAGGACATCAACGCCCGCCGCTGCCCCCTGGCCGACAAGGAGCTGGAGCAGTACATGACCCAGCGGGAGCTGGACCTGCACGCCACCACCGACGCCGAGGCCGCCTACACCGGGGCGGACTGGGTCATCATCTCCACCCCCACCAATTACGACGAAAAGAAGAACTTTTTTGACACTTCCAGCGTGGAGGATGTGCTGCGCCTGGTGGGGCAGTATGCCCCCGATGCCACCGTCGTCATCAAGTCCACCGTGCCGGTGGGTTACACCGCCCGCATCCGGGAACAGATGCACAATCCCAACATCCTGTTCAGCCCGGAGTTTCTGCGGGAGGGCCACGCCCTGTACGACAACCTCTACCCCAGCCGTATCGTGGTGGGCGCGCCCCAGGACGACGCCCGTCTGGTGGACAAGGCCCACGAGTTTGCGGCCCTGCTGCAGCAGGGCGCCTGCAAGCAGGACATTCCCACCCTGTTCCCCGGCCTGACCGAAGCCGAGGCCATCAAGCTGTTTGCCAACACCTATCTGGCTTTGCGGGTGGCCTACTTCAATGAGCTGGACACCTACGCCGCCCTGCGGGGGCTGGACACCCGGGCCATCATCGACGGGGTCTGCCTGGACCCGCGCATCGGGTCCCACTACAACAACCCCAGTTTCGGCTACGGCGGCTACTGCCTGCCCAAGGACACCAAACAGCTGCTGGCCAACTACGACGCAGTGCCCCAGAACCTCATCGGCGCCATTGTGGAGAGCAACCGCACCCGCAAAGACTTTATCAGCGAGCAGGTGCTGGCCCGGCACCCCAAGGTGGTGGGCGTCTACCGCCTGACCATGAAGGCGGGCAGCGACAACTTCCGCCAGTCCAGCATCCAGGGCGTGATGAAGCGCATCCGCGCCGAAGGCGTGCCCCTGGTGGTGTATGAGCCCACCCTGCCCCAGGACGACTTTTACGGCAGCCGGGTGGAGCGGGACCTGGACGCCTTCAAGCGGGAGTGTGATGTGATTCTGGCCAACCGCCGCGCCCCGGAACTGGACGATGTGGCGGAAAAAGTGTACACCCGGGACCTGTACAGCCGGGACTGATTTTTCCCCTTGACTTTGCCGGAAAGCTATGCTATGGTAAGGCTATTGCTCGGAGGGCAAGTCATTCGGAACGAAATCGTTTTTTGAGAAATGACACGCCGGATAAGGGACAGGCTGAAATGCCTGCACCTTATCCGGCGTTTTTTCATCCCTGCCGGGCACGGAACAGATTCCGGAACCTTGTGCAGGAGGACGTATGGATCAAAAGACTTTGTTTTTGGAAACACCGCCCCACCGCCTGTTTTTGCGGGCAGCACTGCCCGGGTCGGTGGGGATGCTGGCCTCTTCGCTGTACCAGCTCATGGATGGCATCTTTGTGGGGCAGATCCTGGGGGACACTCCTTTCGCAGCCCTGAACCTGGCCATGCCTCTGGTCATCATCAATTTTGCGCTGGCCGACCTCATCGGCGTGGGGTCCGCGGTACCCATCTCGGTGCGGCTGGGGGAAAAGCGCCCGCAGGAGGCCAACAACCTGTTCACCTGTGCCTGTCTGCTGGTGGTGGGGCTGGGTGCCCTGGCCGGCGGGGTGCTGTACCTGCTGGCCCCCACCCTGCTGGGCTGGATGGGCGCCGAGGGCGAACTGCTTTCCCAGGCCGTGACCTACATGCGGGTGTATGCCCTGTTCTCGCCGCTGGTCAGCATCGTGTTTGCGGCGGACAATTACCTGCGCATCTGCGGGCGCATCAAAACCAGCATGTGGCTGAACGTGCTCATGTCGGTGCTGTGCGCAGGGCTGGAGTTTTTCTTTTTATATGTACTGCGTCTGGGCATTGCGGGGGCAGCCCTGGGCACCTGCCTGGGCATGGCCATCTGCGCCGTGCTGGCCATGGGGCCGTTTCTGGCCGGGCGGATGCCCCTGCGCTTCGGGCGGCCCCGGTTCACCCGGCATCTGGTGGACAGCATCTTCAGCTGCGGCTGCCCCACCTTTTTGAGCAACATCGCCGGGCGTGTGACCTCCATCCTGATGAATATGGTGCTGCTGCGCCTGGGCGGCGCGGCGGCGGTGTCGGTGTACGGCATCCTGATGTATGTGGACGGCTTTGTGCTGCCGCTTTTGTACGGCATGTGCGATTCCCTGCAGCCCGCTGTGGGCTACAACTGGGGTGCCGGGCGGCGGGACCGGGTGCTGGCCATTGAAAAGCGCTGCTTTACGGCCAGCGCTATGATCTCCCTGGCGGCGGCCGCCCTGCTGCTGGCCTTTCCCGCGCCGACCGCCTCCCTGTTCGTGGGCGGCAGCGGCGGCGATGTACTGGCCATGGCCATTCCCGCCCTGCGGCTGTTCAGTCTGGGATATCTGACCCGGTGGTTCAGCTTTGCGGCCCAGAGTTTTCTTTCAGCTGTGGAAAAGCCCCTGCAGGCGTCCATCCTTTCGGTGGCGGTGGCGCTGGTGTTCCCGGTAGCACTCATTGCCGCTCTGTGGCCCTGGGGGTTGACCGGTCTGTGGTGCAACCAGCCCGGCACCGCCCTGCTGGCGGCCGTTCTGGCCGCCGGGCTTTTGCTTGATTTTTGGCACAGATACGTCATAAAGAGTTGACAGCTTCCCCGTGCCGGACACCCGATTTCCCTTTCCCCTCTGTACAGTCGGGCCGCCCGTCCCCCCCCTCCATTTTATACGAGTTGTATATTTGTTAACTTTATATGAAATTTAGCGCTCTACGCTTGACAGTGCTAAAAGTTGGTGATATAGTATAGTCAGACCTTGAGAGAGAAACAAAGAGCTCCCCACCAAGGCAAACGCCCGGAAGCCGGAAAGGCACCGGGCGGGCAGCGTTGAAAGCCGGCCAGGGGCCGGTTTGAATGGAGGTTATGACTTATGTTGCCTAGCATTTTTGGTGAAGATCTGTTTGATGATATGTTTGATGATATGTACGGTCTGCGTCCCTTCTACGGCAGCCGCAATCCGCTGTACGGCAAGAACGCCAAGAACCTGATGAAGTCCGATATCCGCGAAACGGACGACGCCTACGAGCTGGACATTGACCTGCCCGGCTTCAAGAAGGAAGAAGTCAACCTGAAGCTGGATCAGGGTTACCTGACCATCGCGGCTTCCAAGGGCCTTGACAAGGATGATCAGGACAAGAACGGCCATTACATCCGCCGTGAACGTTTTGCCGGTTCCTGCAGCCGCAGCTTCTATGTGGGCGAACAGCTGAAGCCGGAAGACATCTCCGCCAAGTTCGAAGATGGTATCCTGAAGATCCATCTGCCGAAGGCCGCGCCGAAGCTGCCGCAGCAGAGCAATCTGATCGCCATTGAGTAATTCCCATTTCGTCTTCTTTTCTCATACACACAAACACACAGCCCCGGCCCCGCGTTCCTGCAAAGGACGCGGGGCCGGGGCTTTTTGGCTGTTTTACTGACCGGAGACCTTGTCTTTCAGGTCCCGGGCGGTGCGGGCCAGCCGGGCGGTGGCCGACCGCAGGCGGCCCAGCACTTCGTCATAGCTGGGGGCCTTCATATGCGGGAAGGCACGCAGCAGGCGGCCTTCGCCGAAATGTTTCTGCATGGCCAGGCGCTCCACCTCGGCCCGCACGGTGCGGGCCCGGTCCGCCATATCCAGCAGCTGTTCCCGCAGGGGCGCGGTGTTCTCCCGGCCTTCCATGGCGGCCAGCATCAGCTGGAGCTTCTGTTCGTCCAGCAGGGTATCGAAGGTCATGGCCCGGGTGCCGATGGCCTCGGTCATGGCGTCGCTCAGGCGGCGCATGGCGGCGGAAAAGTCCTTCAGGCGGCGCAGGCGGCGTTCCAGACCGGCGGCCTGGGCAAAGGAGATGCCCACATCCACCGCAAATCCTGCCAGCAGAACACCGTCCGCGATGTTCAGGGCGGTGGCCGGGATGGACAGCACCGCCCCTGCCACCAGCGGGTGGACCAGTTTGATCATGACGATGCCGCCCAGCCCCCACAGCAGAGAGAAGCGCGGGCAAATGAACCCGCCCAGGTTGCCCCGGAACTGGGTGTAATCCCACCAGCGGGCATGGAACAGCTTATACAGCGCGTATCCTGCAATGAGCTCCACCAGTGTGGCCAGAACCGCCGCGGCCACAAACACCGCCGGGATACTGCTCTGCCACGGTCCCAGCACGGCCAGCAGCACCACCATGCCGCATCCGTAGATGGGGCACAACGGACCGTTGAGAAATCCGCGGTTGACCAGCTGGCGGGTATTCACCGCCGCAAAAGCCACCTCGGTACACCAGCCCAGGATGGAATAGATAAAAAAGAAGCACAGGTACTGGGGCAGGGTGTACAGCGGCAGCAGCGTGCCTGCTGTTTCCATCATTCCTCTTCCTCCCCGTCCAGACGGCGGGCCAGCTCCTTGGGTTCCACCCAGGTCACCGTGCTGTCCGGACCCTTGCGGGCGATGAGGGCCTTGATGGGGATGCCCTGCTCGCTGAACATGCCCTCATGCTCGGTGCGCAGGT
>DXNX01000189.1 GCA_019413245.1 Oscillospiraceae bacterium | reverse complement strand
AAGAGACAGGCCTGGTGGAGTATGACTCCTACGGCAATGTCATTCCCTCCCTGGCCGAAAGCTGGGAGAGCAACGACGATATGACCGAGTGGACTTTCCACATCCGCCAGGGTGTCAAGTGGGTGGATAAGGATGGCAACGAGGTGGCCGATGTGACAGCCAACGACTGGGTTTCCACCGCCAAGTACGTCAATGACGCCCATAACGCGGCAGACAACCAGTACATGTACTCCACCGGTGCCGTGGTGCACAACGCCCAGGCTTACTACGACTACACCGCCTATCAGCTGACCCTGGAAACGCTGGGCCTGGCTACCGGCGAGAACGCCGTGGACGACGAGGGCAACCCCATTGAAGTGGTGGACCCGGTGGATGCCGACAGCATCGGCGTCAAGGCCGTGGATGATTACACCCTGGTGTACACCCTGGACCAGCCTTGCCCCTTCTTCCTGAGCGTGCTGTCCTATACCTCTTATATGCCGGTGTATGGTCCTTTCCTGGAGCAGTGCGGTGACCAGTTCGGTCTGGACAATGAAAATCTGCTGTACAATGGCGCCTACATCCTGTCCAGCTACCTGCCTCAGCAGGAGCGCGTGCTGACCAAGAACCAGTCGTACTGGGATAAGGACAATGTCTTTATTGACGAGATCCGCCAGACCTACAATGCCGAGGCCATCAACGTCAGCGTTTCCATGTATCAGGCGGACGAGAGCGACTACGCCGCTGTGCCCTCCGACCTGCTGGATGCCATGCTGGCCGATGAAAGCACCACCAGCCTGGTGCACGGTTCCCGCCCGGATGTTTCCTTCAGCTACTTCTACAGCTTCAACTTCGACCCGCATTTTGATGAACAGTATGAGCCGGAAAATTGGAAGCTGGCCGTCAACAACGAAAACTTCCGCAAGGCTGTCATGGCAGCGCTGGACCGTGTCAAGGCCCTGACCGTCAGCGAGCCGTACAACCCGTCCGACCTGCTGAACAACACCATCACCCCCGCCAACTTTGCGGTGGGCAACGGCAAGGACTACACCCAGTACGACGCCCTGCTGCCCTACACCCAGGGGGACAGTTTCGACGCCGCCAAGGCCGTTGAATACCGGGATGCCGCCAAAGCGGAACTGACCACAGAAGGCGCTACGTTCCCGATCAAGGTCCTCATGCCCTACAACCCCAGCACCACCAACTGGGATAAGGAATGCCAGGTCGTGGAGCAGCAGATCGAGGGTGTCCTCGGTTCTGACTTCATCGACATCATTGTGCAGGCTGGCCCCGAGACCGGTTTCCTGTCCGCGGTGCGCCGCAGCGGCGACTATGCACTGATGAAGTGCAACTGGGGCGCCGACTACGCCGATCCGCAGACCTGGACCGAACCGTTTGTGAAGGACAACAGCTACGGTTACTGGGATCTGAGCGATGACCCCGAAACCCAGGCTCTGTTTGCCGAATACAGCGCCAAGGTGGAGGAAGCCAAGGCCATCTATGATGACGAAGCTGCCCGCTATACCGCTTTTGCCGAGGCCGAGGCTATGCTGATCGACCATGCCATTGCCATTCCGTTCAGCGTTTCTGCTGGTGACGGATATGTCATCTGCGACCTGAACCCCATGGAAGGGGAGTTTGCCCCCTATGGTGTGGCTTTGCAGCGGTACAAGTACCAGCATCTGTATGATACTTCCATGAGCATGGACGAATTCGAAACCGCTTATAAAGAGTGGGAAGAAGCCCGTGCCCAGGCTATCGCTGCTACGCCAGAATAAATCATAACTTCAAAACCGCAGGATTCGCCGCGCCGGTGCTCAGTGTGCCGGCGCGGCGCATGCGGTTTTGCGGCAGGGCCCGTGTATGGCCACGGACCCCGCCGCAAGGCCGTAAAACGCCGGTAGGATACTAAACCAAAACGGAAAGGGGAAGGACCCATTGGCCAAGTACATGCTCAAGCGTGTGCTGCACGCGCTGGTGACCCTGTGCATTGTCATCGTCATCGTCTTTGTGCTGCTGCGCCAGATGCCGATTGAGGGCTACTTCAACAATTTTGACAAACTCAGCGACGCGCAGATCAAGGCAGGTTTGCAGCAGCTCGGACTGACCGAGCCGCTTCCCAAACAGGTACTGAACTATTTTGTGCAGATTCTGCATGGAGACCTGGGTACCTCCAACAAGTACCGGGAAGGCTACTCCATTGTCAAAATCATCGCCCAGAAAGCGCCCATCTCCATTGAGATCGGCTTGATCAGCTTTGTGGTATCGCTGGTGGTGGGCATGCCTTTGGGCATCCTGATGGCCCGCTCTACCCGCACCCGCTTCAAGGTGTGGGACAAGATCGGCACCGTGCTCATCGTCATTGTGCAGGCGGTGCCTTCGGCGGTCTACCATCTGCTCATCCAGCTGTACGGCAGCGAACTGCTGGGCGTTTCCATGCTGTTTAACACGCGCAATACGGCCACCTGGATTCTGCCCATTTTCTCCCTTTCCATCGGAAACATTGCGTACTATGCCATGTGGCTGCGCCGGTATATGGTGGATGAAGCCAACAAGGATTATATCCGCCTGGCCCGGGCCAAGGGCGTGCCGAACGCCCGCATCAGCCGTGACCATGTGTTCCGCAACGCAGTGGTGCCACTGGTACAGTACATTCCCAACTCCATCCTGTTCACTCTCATGGGTTCTCTGTATGTGGAGAGCCTGTACTCCATCCCGGGCATGGGCGGCCTGCTGGTGCAGGTCATCAAGCTGCAGGATAATACCATGGTGCAGGCGCTGGTTCTGATCTACGCCGCCGTTTCGGTACTGGGCCTGCTCTTCGGCGATATTCTCATGGCCATGGTTGACCCGCGGATCAGTTTCACCGGAAAGGAGGGGGCACGCTGATGACATTCCGCAGAATGAAAGCCGAGCAGCTGGAAATGTCGCTCAACAACGACCTGCAGAAGCAGATTGACCCCGCCGCGGCCTACGCGGACCTGCCGGAGGAGGAACTGTTCACCCCGGCCGATTTCGACCATTCCCGGGCCGAGCGGGGCGGCTACTCCAACTATTCTTATTGGGGTGCGACTCTGCACGCCTTCTTTAAAAACAAAGTGGCGGTGTTTTTCCTCTGTGTGATCGCGGTGGTGCTGCTGTTCACCTTTATTCAGCCGCTTCTGCCCGGTCAGCACGACCCCAAAACCATCAACAACGACCCGCTCACCGGCGTGCAGATCATTAACCGCGCCCCCGACTCGGAGTTCTGGTTCGGTACCAACTCCATCGGGCAGGACCTGTGGGCCCGCACCTGGGCCGGCACCCGCACCTCCCTGGGCATCGGTCTGGCCGTTGCCTGCTTTGAGGCTATCTTCGGTACCTTCATCGGTGTGCTGTGGGGCTATGTGCGCAAGCTGGACACCTTCTTCACCGAACTGTACAATATCTTTGATAACGTGCCCCAGACCCTGGTGCTGATTCTGGTTTCCTACATCATGAACCCCGGCGTGGGTACCATCATCTTTGCCCTGTGCCTGACCGGCTGGCTGGATATGGCCCGCTTCATCCGCAACCAGATCGTCATCATCCGTGACCGGGACTACAACCTGGCTTCCCGATGCCTGGGTACCACCACCGGCCGCATCGTCACCAAAAACCTGCTGCCGTATCTGGTGTCGGTCATTGCACTGCGCATGTCCCTGGCCATTCCGTCGGCCATCGGCAACGAGGTCTTTGTCACCTATATCGGTATCGGCTTGCCCACCGACATTCCTTCTCTGGGCAACCTGGTCCAGGCAGGCCGCCTGCTCATGAGCCAGCCCAGCCTGCGGTATCAGCTGCTGTTCCCCACGGCGGTGCTGGCCATCATCACCATCAGCCTGTATGTGGTGGGCAATGCGTTTGCCGATGCCGCCGACCCCAAAAACCATGTGTAAGGAGGACGCAATCATGGCAAAGAGCGATTCGGTCCTTCTTTCCATTCAGGACCTCAACTTCAAATTTACCCTGCGCGGGCAGGTGCTGCACGCCATCCGCGGGATTTCCCTGGATGTGTACAAGGGCGAAAGCCTGGCCATCGTAGGTGAATCCGGCTCCGGCAAGAGTGTTCTGGTCAAGACCCTCATGGGGCTGAACGACCAGAACGGCTATATCGAGAGCGGCAAGATTCTGTACAACGGCCAGGACCTGGCCGCTTTCACCACCGACAAACAGTGGCAGGCCATCCGCGGCCGGGAGATTGCCATGGTGCTGCAGGATCCCATGACCAGCCTGAACCCGCTGAAGACCATCGGCTGGCAGATCAAGGAAGCCCTGGAACTGCACCAGAATCTCCGCGGTGCTGCCGCGGACGAGGCCGTGTGTGAGCTGCTGGCGGAGGTGGGGATCCCTGACCCCAAGCGCCGGGCCAAACAGTATCCCCATGAATTTTCCGGCGGTATGCGCCAGCGCGTGGTCATTGCCATCGCCATGGCCTGCCGGCCTAAGATTCTCATCTGCGACGAACCCACCACTGCCTTGGATGTGACCATCCAGGCCCAGATTCTGGGGCTCATCAAGCAGATGCAGAAAAAATACGACCTGACCACCATCTACATCACCCACGACCTGGGTGTAGTGGCCAACGTGGCCGACCGTATTGCGGTCATGTATGCCGGCGATATCGTGGAAGTGGGCAGCTGCGCCGAAGTCTTTTATGACCCCCGCCACCCCTATACCTGGGCCTTGCTCTCCAGCCTGCCCCAGCTGGGCGTGAAAGGAGAACCCCTCTATTCCATTGAAGGCACCCCGCCCAACCTCTTCCACGAAGTCCGCGGCGATGCCTTTGCGCCCCGCAATCCTTATGCGCTTAAAATCGATTTTGAGCAGGCT
>DXNX01000188.1 GCA_019413245.1 Oscillospiraceae bacterium | reverse complement strand
ACCCCCACCCGGTGGTTGCGGGTCAGGGTGGCCGCTTTGCGCGCCGCCGCTCCCACCACGCCGGTGTAGGGCACGGGTAGGCGGGAGGCTTCCTCCGAAGGATAGGTGGAGGAGACGGTGCCGCAGGCAGCCATCAGGAACTTGACGTTCTGGCTCAGCAGAAACCGGATGTCCTGCCGGGCATACTGCAGAATGGTCTGGCGGCCGCGGCTGCCGTAGGGCACCCGGCCGGTGTCACCGAAATAGACGATGTCTTCCCCGGGCAGAACCCGGCGCAGCTGGCGCACGGCGGTCAGACCGCCCAGGCCGCTGTCAAATACTCCGATGGGCCTTGTATCCATCAATAGGCTCCCTTCCGCTTGGTCAGCGCCAGGTGAATCAGACGGTCCGCCAGCGCCGAGAAGCTCAGACCCTCCCGCTCCATCAGCTTCGGATACATGCTGATGGCCGTAAAGCCGGGGAAGGTGTTCAACTCGTTGCACAAAACACGGCCGGTGCCCTTCTGCACAAAGAAGTCGCAGCGGGACAGCCCGGCACAGCCCAGGGCCAGATACGCCCGGCGGGCCAGGGCCTGCACCTCATCCAGCTTGGCTTCCTCCAGACGGGCGGGAATCAGCACCTGGGAAACGCCGTTCTTGTACTTGTCGTCGTAGGTGTAGAACTCCGCACCGGCCAGAATCTCGCCGGGACGGGTGGTGAAGACGGTGTCGGGGGCGTCGGGGTTGCCGATGGCCGCACACTCCACTTCCTGTCCGTCGATGAATTCCTCAAACACGACCTTGTCGTCCTCCGCCAGGGCCACATCAATGGCCTTGCGCAGCTCGGCGCGGTCCCGGGCCTTGGTGATGCCCACACTGGAACCGGCGTTGGCCGGCTTGACGAAGATGGGGTAGGGCAGTTTGGCTTCCACCATGTCCAGCACCTTGTCAGCGTCGGCTTCCACATCGGCGCGCAGGGCAAAGCACCAGGCGCAGTGGGGCACGCCGGAAGCGTCCATCACGGTGTTGGCCACCGCTTTGTCCATGCACACGGCGCTGGCCAGCACACCGCAGCCCACATAGGGCAGACCTGCCAGCTCGAACAGGCCCTGGATGGTGCCGTCCTCGCCGTTCTTGCCGTGGAGCACCGGCACCGCCACGTCCACCGGGTGTTCGGCCCAGCCGCTCGCTTCCTTCACCAGCAAAGCGCGCATGGTGCGGTCGGGGCTCAGGGCGCAGGGGGCGCAGTTGGCAGCGTCGGTCTTCCAGCTGCCGTCCTCCACCCGCTCGGCCGGGCCGGTGTAGCGCAGCCAGCGGCCTTCCTTGGTGATGCCCACCGCCGTCACGGCATAGCGCCCGGCGCAGGGCGGCTGACGCAGCGCCCGCAGCCAGGCCGCCGCAGACACGCAGCTGACCTCATGTTCACTGGATACACCGCCGAAGAACAAAACCAGGCGGATCTGCTTATCTTCAACCATACAGATTACATCCCCTCATGTATTGAAACGCATAACATTTCAGCTTATAATAATACCATATTTACCCGCGGGTTAAAAGATGTTTGCCCAAAAAAGAAAAAATAAAACCACAAACCCCGTTCCGGCCCGTCCGTGTCAAAAAAGTGCTTGACAAGGCAGGAAACCCGTGGTAAGATAACGGTTGTAAAAAAAGCAGCGTCCGGCTAGATTGCCGCCGTTCACCTTGCGGGCCGAAAGGCTCCGGGTCATAATATTCCGAAGCGTGGGACACTATGTGTCCGCTTTGGCATGTATGGTCTGTTCGGCGGCTGCTTTTTACGGCAGCCGCTTTTGTTATTCACTTTACGTTTTGTATGGGAGGTGTATTCCAATCGCCAGCACTAACACTACCAAGGAACTGGAGATCAACGAGCGCATTCGTGACAAAGAGATTCGCCTGATCGGGGCCGATGGCTCCCAGATGGGCATCATGTCTCCCCGCGACGCACTGCGCATGGCTATGGATCAGGACCTGGATCTGGTCAAGGTTGCCCCGCAGGCCAAGCCCCCGGTGTGCAAGATCCTTGACTACGGCAAGTACCGCTTCGAAATGCAGAAGCGTGAAAAGGAAGCCAAAAAGAACCAGAAAGTCGTGGAAGTCAAGGAAATCCGTCTTTCTTTGAACATCGATACCAACGACTTCAACACCAAGGTCAACCAGGCGGCCAAGTTCCTGGCACAGGGCCACAAACTCAAGGTTTCCATTCGGTTCCGCGGCCGTGAGATGGCGCACACCAACCTGGGCCTTGACGTGCATCGTCGTTTTGCAGAACAGCTGGAAGGCAAGGGCGTTGTTGACAAGCAGCCCAAGCTGGAAGGCCGCAGCATGATGATGTTCATGTCGCCCGCGCCCACCAAGTAACCCAATATTAGGAGGAAAAACAAAATGGCAAAGCTCAAACTGAAGACCTGCTCCGGCGCCAAAAAGCGCTTCAAGATGACCGGTTCCGGCAAGATCAAGCGCAATGCGTCCAAGCGCCGTCATATCCTGACCAAGAAGACCACCAAGCTGACCCGCGGTCTGCGCATGAACCACTATGTGGACAAGACCAACGAGGCCACCGTGCGCCGCATGATGCCCTACGGCGGCTGATTGCCCACCCCGCACGAAACACCGGTTTGAATATGACTGTATAAAAGGAGATAGAATACAATGGCTCGTATCAAAGGCGCTACCATGACGCACAAGCGTCGCACCAAGACCCTGAAACTGGCAAAGGGCTACTACGGCTCCAAGTCCAAGCATTTCCGCATGGCCAAGCAGGCCGTGATGAAGTCCGGCAACTACGCTTTCGTCGGCCGCAAGCTGAAGAAGCGCCAGTTCCGTAACCTGTGGATCACCCGCATCAACAATGCGGTCCGTGCCCAGGGCATGAACTACTCCACCTTCATGAACGGCCTGAAGAAGTCCGGCATCGAACTGAACCGCAAGATGCTGTCCGAGATGGCCATTCACGATCCCGCCAGCTTCACCGCTCTGGTCGAGACCGCCAAGAAGGCCCTGTAATCGAAAACAGAAACCACCTGAAGACGCCCGCGCACATGCGCGTGCGTCTTTTTTGGAATTGTGAGCATTTTTATGGACATGTTACCTGTGATCACCAGCCGGGACAATGCACGCATCAAGCGGGTGTGTGCCCTGCGCGATGCCGAAAAGCAGCGTGCCGCGGCGGGGCTTCTGTTTGCCGAAGGCCCCAAACTCTGCCTGGAACTGGCCAAGGATTGTACTCTCACCGAGCTGTATGCCACCGAGGCTGCCCTGGCCCATACCCCGGCGCTTTCCGCCTTCGGGGACCGCACTACCGTGATCGCCCCCCATGTGGCCGAAAAACTGGCCGGGACCCGCTCGTCCCAGGATGTGTTTGCCCTGTTTGAGACACCCTCCACCGACCCGGTCCCCCTGTTGGAAACCGCCCGCCGTATCCTGGCCCTGGAAGGGGTGCAGGACCCCGGCAACGTGGGGACCTTGCTGCGCAGTGCCGCGGCCTTCGGGTTTGATGCGGTACTGCTGGGCCCCGGGTGCGCTGCGCCCTTCTCGCCCAAAGTCCTGCGGGCTTCCATGGGGGCGGCAGGCCGGATGCCCATCGGCATCTGCTCCGACCTGCCCGCCGCATTGGGAAAACTGCGGGCCCGGGGCGTCACCTGCCTGGCGGCGGCCCTCTATAAGGCCCGGCCCCTGGATGCGGTGGGCACCGACCTGCCCGGCGGGGTGTGCGTGGTCATCGGCAGCGAAGGCCAGGGCCTGACCGACGAGGCCGTGGCCGCCTGCGACGCCGCCGTGCGCATCCCCATGACCGACCGGGTGGAAAGCCTGAACGCCGGTGTGGCCGGCAGCGTTTTGCTGTGGCATTTCAGAGGAGTTTGATGTACAATGGATACCGCGCTGTACTGGATGTGGCTGGCCGACGGCCTGGGTTCCGGATACCGGCAGGCCCAGGCTCTGCTGCGGCAGTGGCCGGACCCCCGGGCGCTGTATGAGCGCATCTGCCGGGAACAACCCCTGCCCAGGACCCTGCATCCCACGGCGCTGGCCCGGCTGAAAGCCCTCCGGCCCGCCGATCTGCAGGACCGGCTGGAAACCTGTGCCCGGCTGGGGGTGGAGATCCTTACCCCCCAGGACATTGACTATCCCGAACGCCTGCGCACCCTGCCCGATATGCCGGTGGTGCTGTATGTCACCGGCAGCATTGCCTGTCTCAACGGCGGGCGGTATGTGGGCATGGTGGGCACCCGCCGTCCCACCCGTTACGGCCAGCAGGCCTGCCATGACCTGGCCGTGAATATGGCCCGGGCGGGGGCGGTGCTGGTCAGCGGTCTGGCCGACGGCCTGGACGCCGAGGCCCACCGTGCTGCCGTGGAGGCAGACACCCCCACCGTGGCCTTTCTGGGCACCGGTATCGACAAGACTTTCCCCGCCGCCAACGCCGCCCTGCGCCGTGAGATCGAAGCAGGGGGCGGGGCGGTGGTCAGCGAATATCCGCCCGACTACAAGGGCAAGACCACCGGGACTTTTCTGGCCCGCAACCGGCTGATCGCCGGGCTTTCGGAGGCAGTCTGCGTCACCGAAGCCCGCCGCCGCAGCGGGACCCTGAACACCGTATCCCACGCTGCCCGGTACGGGCGGCTGGTGTTCAGCGTGCCGGGCAGCATTTACAGTCCCACCAGCGAGGGCACCAACGACCTGCTGCGGGAGGGTAAGGCCCGACCGTTATGCGAGGCCTCCGACGTGCTGAAAGCGCTGGAGATGCAGGCGGCAGCCGCCGATGCGCCGGCCGCCGCAGCGGCGGAAGAAGTCCCCCTCAGCGAGGACGCCCGCACCGTGCTGGGCGCTCTGGGCCCGGTGCCCCGCACCCCCGCCCAGGCGGCAGCCGAGTCCGGCCTGCCCATGCCCCGGGTCCTGGCGGCCCTGATGGAACTGGAATTTGCCGGTGCCGCCGCCTCCCACCCG
>DXNX01000187.1 GCA_019413245.1 Oscillospiraceae bacterium | reverse complement strand
CACCAGAATGCGCACCCCCACCGGCTGGATCTCCACAGTGCGGGCCTTTTCGGCCATGACGCGGACCGCTTTTTCCAGGGTGATATAGCGGGTGTCGTATTCGTCCAGCGCGTTGATGATCTGCACGGCGGCCATGGTGTCCCCCGCAAAGCCGACCAGGATATTCTTATTGACCTTGCGCAGTTTGGGCAGGTCGTTGGTGATGATCTTGGGCTCGCCGTTCACGATGGGCTCCTCCACCATGCGGCCGTCGCTGACCATGGCGCAGAACGCTTCGCTGCATACTGCCAGGATCGCACTCATAGTTTCAACCATCCTTTATTGTTCAGTTTCGGGACCAT
The DNA here is from genome assembly GCA_019413245.1 of Oscillospiraceae bacterium. Taxonomy (GTDB): domain Bacteria; phylum Bacillota; class Clostridia; order Oscillospirales; family Ruminococcaceae; genus Gemmiger. The sequence goes on along the minus strand of DXNX01000187.1, from coordinate 4,636 downwards.
TGTAGCATACCGGTCTCCAAAAGAAAAGGGGCGCCTGCGCGCCCCTGCCCTTTCCCCGCAGGAAAAAGGTTCAGTTTTGATTGTGTGTTCCGGCTCAGCCCTTGGTGATCTTGAGCATGTCGGCACCCGGCTCCACTTCACCGTCGGCCACCAGATCCACGCTGGCAAAATCGTCGGTGTTGGTGATGACGGTGATGACAACTGCGGGATGGCCGGCAGCCTTGATCTTGTCCAGATCCATGGTCAGCAGCAGCTGGCCCTTCTTGATCTTGTCGCCCAGCTTGACCTTGGCGGCAAAGCCGTCGCCCTTCATCTCCACGGTATCCACGCCCACATGGATCAGGACTTCCTCACCGTTGGTGCCCTGGATGCCCAGCGCATGCAGGGTATCGGGAGCCTGGGTGATCTCGCCGTCGACGGGGGCGTACACTTCGCCCACAGAGGGTTCAATGCCGCAGCACTGGCCCAGAATGCCCTGTGCAAACACTTCGTCGGGGATGTTCTCCATCTTCACAATGGAGCCCTTGGCATCCGCCGCGACCATGATCGGCCCTGCCGGAGCGGGCTCTGCCTTCTTCTTGAACATGTCAAAAAATCCCATGATGGTCTCTCCTTACTTTGCTGGCCCGCACAACGGGCGAGTTGATAGTTTCATTGTACATGAAACCTTGCGCAAAAGCAATAAAATTTCATTTATTCTTCTGCCGCGATCTGCCGTTGCACAGCCCGGATGCCCTGCCAGGTGATGGCGGCCATCTGTTCCACCGATTCCGGTTTCTGCTTTTGCAGCCACAAGGCAATGGCACCAAAACACCCTTGCACCGCAAAGGAGGTCAGGTAATGCTGGCGGGCGGTGCCGCCGTCCGGCGCCATATACCCCAGGCACCGCTCCGAGATCACCGTCTGCAGCCGCTGTACGAACGCCGGGTCTCCGTTGGGGCCCAGCAGGGCGGCACAGATGGCATCGTTCTGGTCCAGGTACTCAAACAGGGCCAGCAGCGCCTTGGGGGTGGTGTCGCTGTCCAGGCGGGGCAGCAGGGCGTCCATAAACAGGTTGAGCTGGTCCACCTGTTCCTGTTCCAGGCGGTCAAGCAATTCATAAATATCCCGGTAATGGAAATAGAATGTGCCCCGGCTGACGCGGGCCAGGCGGGTGAGTTCACGCACCGTGATGTCCCGCACCGGTTTCTGCACCAGCAAAGACACCAGCGCATCGCACAGACGCCGGCGGGTAGCCCGAACGCTGCGGTTGGCTTCGCCTTTGCTGTTCATTGTATTTTCCGTCCTTTCCCGCGGTTTCAGCGCGGTTTCTTACTTCCATAGTAGTTGTGCAGGCGGCATTTGTCAAGGAAAAACGGGCACTTTGTTCAAAAAAAGATTTGCAGTATCTTTGTTTTTGTGCATTGCAGACGGGTTTTCATTCCGGCATGTCAGTGTTATAATGCAAAAAAGTCCCTTATTTCGGAAAGGATGTTTTCCCATGATGCTTGACCGTGACCGCGCCCGCCGCGCCTTTGCCGAATACACCCGGGCCTATGACCCCACCGACCCCAAAGTGCGCCTGAAAATTGAGCACACCTACCGGGTAGCCGCTCTGTGTGAGCAGATTGCCCGCAGCCTTTCCCTGTCCGCAGGGGACACGGACACCGCCTGGCTGGCGGGACTGCTGCACGACGTGGGCCGGTTTGAACAGCTGCGCCGGTACGGCACCTTCGAGGACGCCAGATCCATCGACCACGCTGCCTGCAGTGAGGAAGTCCTGTTTGTACAGGGGCATATCCGGGATTATCTGGATGACGACTCCGCCGACGTTCCTCTGCGCACCGCCGTGCGGTGGCACAGCGCCTACCGCCTGCCCGAAGGACTGGACGAAGCCACCCGGCAGCTGTGCAACATTCTGCGGGATGCGGACAAGATCGATATTCTGCGAGTGAACGTGGAAACGCCGTTGGAGGAAATCTACAATGTGACCACCGAGGCCCTGCGCACCGCCGACGTGACCCCCGCCGTGCTGGACGCCTTTTACGCCCATCATGCGGTGCTGCGTGCGTTGAAGCGCACCCCCGTGGACAACGTGGTGGGCCACGCTTCCCTGGTGTATGAGCTGGTGTACCCCGAGAGTCTGCGGGAAGTGAGCCGGCAGGGCTACCTGTGGCAGCTGCTGGACTTCCGGACCGAGAACCCGGACACCGCCCGGGCTTTCGCGGCTTTGCGGGACCATCTGCATGCCTGGCTGGAGGAGGCCATCCGCTGATTTTTTCACAACAAATACCCCCGGCGCCAAAGAAGGCACCGGGGGCATTTTTATGCCGCAGAGGGCATCAGAAATTCTTGGACTTCAGCTCGAAGTAAGCCTGAGGATGGGCGCACACCGGGCACTTGACAGGCGCATGGGTGCCGATGTAGATGAATCCGCAGTTGCGGCACTGCCAGACCTGCTCGGTCTCACGGGCAAAGACCTTGCCGGCTTCAATGTTGGCGGCCAGGGCCTTGTAGCGCTCCTCATGCTCCTTCTCAATGCCCGCGACCATGGAGAACAGGGCGGAGATTTCGTCAAAGCCCTCTTCCTTGGCCTCGGCAGCCATGCGGGGATACATGGAGGTGTGTTCCTCGTTCTCGCCCTGGGCCGCCATCTTCAGGCAGGTCAGGGTGTCGGGGATCTCGCCGTTTTCCATCAGGAGCTTGAACCAGATCTTGGCGTGCTCCTTCTCGTTGTTGGCAGTCTCGGTGAAAATGGCCGAGATCTGCTCGTAGCCTTCCTTCTTGGCCTTGGAGGCGAAGTAGGTGTATTTGTTGCGGGCCTGGCTTTCACCGGCGAAAGCTTCCCACAGGTTCTTTTCGGTCTTGCTGCCTTTGAGTTCCATACGACAATCTCTCCTTTTTATAATGGTATGTTTGTGCATCGGTATATCTCTGCAATCGTTTAAGACTTTGTCTTAATTAGAGTATACATATTCGCCGGGCGGATGTCAAGCCCGTTTCCGCCGTTTTTTGGCAGTCAAATTTGTGAAATCTGCTAAAATATGATAAAATCACATTGACAAGGCGGCTTTCATACGGTACAGTATTTATAGGATACAATCTTATTGTATCCCATTCTCAGCAGAAAGGACGGGACTGCCATGACACGTCAAAGACGCCTGATACTGGACCTGATGCGCCAAAGTCCCCGCCACATGACGGCCGACGAGATTTTCGCCCTGGCCCGTCAGCAGATGCCCACCATTGCCCGCGGCACGGTGTACCGCAACCTGAAACTGATGGAACAGGCCAGGGAAATTGCGCGGCTGGAACTGCCGCAGGGTCCCGACCGGTACGACAAGACCTCGGCCCCGCACGGACATCTGTATTGTGACGGGTGCGGAGATTTGCAGGACATCCCGGTGGTGGGGCTGGTCAAGGAGATTGAAAACGCCATCGGTACCGAGGTGCGCAGCTATCAGCTGACCATCCATTATCTTTGCCCCGCCTGCCGGGCCAAAAACGCACAGTGACAGTATGGGCACTCTGCCCGCCGCCCAGTCCCCCGCCGGGGGGGCCGGGCTTTTTTTATTTCCATATGCAGACGGCGCACGGCGCGGGCAGCTTCCCGTTCCGTGCGCCGTCCTTATTATAAGGATATGCCGCCGTTCTTTCCGATGTGTCCTGAGTCCGGGGCAGACAAGGTTGCCTGCAGCAGTTCCAGAAAGCGCTTCAGCGCCGGGTTGCGGTTGCCGGCCAGATACAGTGCCCCGAAGGTCAGGGGTTCGAATTCCGGCAGCGGGATGTAGCACAGCCCCTCCCGCCGGGCGGCCGGGAAATCCGCCATGACCGCAAAGGCGTAGCCGGTTTCCACCAGAGTACCCACCACGTCCTGGTTATCACAGAACAGAATCTGCTCCGGCCCGCGGCCTCCCACAGCCCGGGTCTGGATGGCAAACAGCGCCGGCGGGCAGATGGGCGGCCGGCAGACTGCGATACGCCCGACCCGGGACATCTCCCGGACCAGCAGGCTTTCGGACCCGGCCAGGGGGTGCTCCCGGTTGCAGACGCAGACCGCCCGGCACTGGGTCAGGGCGCAGAACTTCTGGCCCGGTTCCTCCCCGGCGCTGCGGCCCGGACCGCGGAAGGAGAAAATCATGTCCAGGTCCCCATCCGCCAGCAGGTTTTTTACCGAATCAAAAGGGATCAGCCGCAGCACCGGCATCAGATTGGGGTCCTGCAGGCGCAGCTGTTCCAGCGCCGGGCGCAGCACCCGCAGCTCGGTGGTGTTGCGGCAGCCGATGACCACCCTGGACAATACCTCGGTGCGGAATTTCTTCATGCGGGCCTTGGACAGTTCGGACAGTTTGAGGATCTCCCCTGCATACTGGGTGAACTGGAATCCCTCCTGGGTCAGGCTCACGCTCTTGCTGGTGCGCCGGAACAGTTTGACCCCCAGCTCGTCCTCCAGGGTGTTGATCTGGTGGCTGACCGCCGGCTGGGTGATGCGCAGCTGTTCCGCCGCCCGGGAAAAGTTCAGGTAATTGGCCACGGCCATAAAACATTCAAGCTGTGTGGTATTCATAGCAGGAAAACCTCCCGATACGCTGCCCGCGGGCTGACCGCGGGCTTTTCATCAATTTTAATTATAAACATCTTTTATAGAAGATAACAT
>DXNX01000186.1 GCA_019413245.1 Oscillospiraceae bacterium | reverse complement strand
CCGGCAAGGAGGGCGGCTCCTGGTACGCTGTACAGGGCGATGCCGTGTTTGCGCTGGATGAAAGCCGCCTGCCCGGCTTGCTGGACGGCAGCGCTGAGCTGTTCGTGTTTGATTCCAAGTCGCTGTACCGTCTGGCGCTGGAACACGGCGGCGTAGGGGCCGCCATCCGGTTTGACGGTAAGTTGGCGGCGTATCTTTTGAACCCCTCTGCCAGCGATTACCAGGTGGCCCCTCTGGCGGCGGAATACGGGGTCAAGCCCACTTTTGTCTGTGAGGAATACCCCGACGCCGGCGTGCTGGCTGCCGTGTGCGATACGCTGGCCAAGCATCTGGATGAGCAGGGCCAGCACAAGCTGCTGGCCGAGATGGAGCTTCCCCTGGCCCGGGTACTGGCGGATATGGAGCGCATCGGCTTTGCGGTGGATGCCGACGGCATCCGTGCGTTCGGGGACAGTTTGCGGGCAGAGCTGGACGGGATTCTGCGGCGCATCTACGATGCTGTGGGGTACGAATTCAATCTGAACAGCCCCAAGCAGCTGGCCGAAGCTCTGTTTGACAAGCTGGGCCTGCCGCCCCGCAAAAAGACCAAGAGCGGCTATTCCACCGACGCCGAAACACTGGAAAGCCTGCGTCCGTACAGCGAAGTGGTGGATGACATTCTGAAATACCGCACCTACGCCAAGTTGCTTTCCACCTATGTGGAAGGGCTGCTGAAGGCGCTGGGGCCGGACGGGCGCATCCATTCCACCTTTATCCAGACCGAAGCCCGCACCGGGCGCATCAGCTCCACCGAGCCGAACCTGCAGAACATCCCCATCCGCACCGAGCTGGGCAGCCGCCTGCGCGGCTACTTTGTGGCCGGGGAAGACTGCACCCTGGTGGATGCCGACTACTCCCAGATCGAACTGCGCATCCTGGCCCATATCACCGGCGACGAAGCCATGTGCCAGGCCTTTGCTTCCGGGGCGGACATTCACCGCTCCACCGCAGCCAAGATCTACCACATCCCGGAGGAAGATGTCACACATGAGCTGCGCAGCGCCGCCAAGGCCATCAATTTCGGCATCATGTACGGCAAGGGCGCCTTCTCCCTGAGCAAGGACCTGAATATTCCGGTCAAGGAAGCCGACCGGTTCCTGCAAACCTACCTGAACACCTTCCCCAGCGTGGACGGATATATGAAAGACTGCATCGCCCACGCCAAGGAAAAGGGCTATGTGGAGACCCTCTTCGGCCGCCGTCGTCCCCTGCCCGAACTGGCCAGCTCCAACTTCCAGGTGCGCAGTTCCGGCGAGCGGATGGCCCGCAACACCCCCATTCAGGGCACGGCTGCGGACATCATCAAGCTGGCCATGGTCCATGTATGGCAGCGCCTGCGGGACGAAGGGCTGCGTGCCCGCCTGCTTTTGCAGGTACACGACGAACTGATTGTGGAAGCTCCCCAGGAGGAAGTGGAAACGGTGAAAGCCCTGCTGAAGCAGGAGATGGAGCAGGTGGTCCGGTACCGCGTGCCCCTGACCGCCGAGGTGGGAACCGGCAAGACCTGGCTGGAAGCACACTGATATTAAAAGAGGACTGGGATTTGTATGTATATACTTGGTTTTGAATCCACCTGTGACGAAACCGCGGCTGCCGTGGTCAAGGACGGGCGGGAAGTCTGTTCCAATGTCATTGCCACCAGCGTGGCCGAGCAAGCCTTGTACGGCGGCGTGGTGCCGGAGATTGCCAGCCGCCGTCATGCGGAAAACATCAGCGCCGTGGCCGAGAAGGCCCTGGCCGATGCCAACCTGACCATGAACGACATCGACGCCGTGGCCGTGACCTTTGCGCCGGGGCTGATCGGCGCGGTGCTGGTGGGGGTCAACTTTGCCAAAGGGCTGGCCTATGCCACCGGCAAACCGCTGGTGCCGGTGCACCATCTGCGCGGGCATATTGCAGCCAACTACCTGACCCATCCGGATCTGAAACCGCCGTTCCTGTGCCTAGTGGCCAGCGGCGGCCACAGCCACATCGTGCTGGTGCAGGACTGGTGCCGGTACCAGATCCTGGGCCGTACGGTGGATGATGCCGCCGGCGAAGCCTTCGACAAGGTGGCCCGAACACTGGGTCTGCCCTACCCCGGTGGCCCCAGTGTATCCCAGGCAGCCCGCACCGGCGACCCCCACGCCTACCGCCTGCCGGTGCCCCATGTGCAGGGCAAGTACAACGTGAGTTTTTCCGGCCTGAAGACCGCGGTCATCAACGAGGTCCACAACGCCGAACAGAAAGGTGAAACGGTGAGCGTGCCCGACATGGCCGCCAGCTTCCAGGAGCGCATTGCCCAGATCCTGGCCAAGAAACTGCTGGCTGCCGCGGCCGATACCGGTGCCAAGACCGTCTGCCTGGCGGGCGGTGTGGCAGCCAACGGCCGGCTGCGCCAGCTGGTGAACGACGGCGTACAGAAGCTGGGCGCCAAGGTGTATCTGCCCGAGCTGAAATACTGCGGCGACAACGGCGCCATGATCGCAGCCCAGGGGTATTATGAGTATCTGGACGGCAATCTGGCCGACTGGACCCTCAACGGTCTGCCCACCCTGGAGATCGACTACCGCTGAGGGCTTGCGTTATTGCGCCAACTATTGTAAAATATGGGAATTGTAACATTCGATTTGGGGTGTCATTATGTCTGACGAAAAGTTTTCCAATTTTCTGACCGAGATCGTGGATGCCGACCTGGCCGAGGGCAAGGTCAAGGAGATTCACACCCGGTTTCCGCCGGAGCCCAACGGCTACCTGCACATCGGTTCGGCCAAGGCCATCTACATCAACTATATGATGGCCAAGACCTACGGCGGCAAGTTCAACCTGCGCTACGACGATACCAATCCCGCCCGTGAGGACGACGAGTATGTGCAGAGCATCCTGCGCGACCTGAAGTGGCTGGGCGCCGAACCCAACGGCGGCATCTTCTACGGCAGTGACTACTTTGAAAAGTGCTACGAATACGCCGAGAAGCTCATCCAGGAAGGCAAAGCCTATGTGGATGACCTGACCCGGGAAGAAATGCAGGAATACCGCGGCAACGATGCCGGCAAGCCCAGCCGTCCTTCCCCCTACCGTGACCGCACGCCGGAAGAGAACCTGGACCTGTTCCGCCGCATGCGCGCCGGTGAGTTTGCCGACGGTGAAAAGACCCTGCGTGCCAAGATCGACCTGGCCAGCCCGAACATGAATCTGCGTGACCCGGCCATCTATCGCATCAAGCATGTGCACCATCACCGCCAGGGTGACAAGTGGTGCATCTATCCCCTGTACGACTTTGCCCATCCCATTCAGGACGCCATCGAGGGCATCACCCACTCCCTGTGCAGCCTGGAGTTTGAGAACCACCGCCCCCTGTACGACTGGGTCATCCAGAACGTGTTTGGCGGCGAGTTCCCCAAACAGCGTGAATTTGCCCGCCTGAACGTGACCAACACCGTTATGAGCAAGCGGTATCTGCGCGAACTGGTGGAAAAGGGCATTGTGGACGGCTGGGACGACCCCCGCATGCCCACCCTGTGCGGTCTGCGCCGCCGCGGCTACACCCCCACCAGCATTTTTGAGTTTGTGCGCGGTGCCGGCATCTCCAAGGCCGACAGCCTGGTGGACATGCGCCAGCTGGAAGCTGTTCTGCGCGCCGAGCTGGAACTGAGCGCCCAGCGCCGCGTGGCGGTCCTGGACCCCGTCAAGCTGATCATCGACAACTACCCCGCCGACAGCTGCGAGTACTTCGACCTGCCCAACAACCCCAACCGGGAAGCCAACGACACTACCACCCGTCCGGTGGCCTTCACCAAGGAAGTGTGGATTGACCGCAGCGACTTCTTCGAGGTCCCGCCGCCGAAGTTCAAGCGCCTGACCCTGGGCAGCGAAGTCCGCCTGATGGGCGCCTATCTGGTGCGCTGCACCGGTGTGGACAAGGACGCCGAGGGCAACATCACCGCCATCCATGCCGAAGCCGACCTGGAAACCCGCAACGGCAATCCTGCCGACGGCCGCAAGGTGCGCGGCACCATCCACTGGGTCAGCTGTGAGCATTGCGTGGACGCCGAAGTCCGCCTGTACGACAAGCTGTTTACCGAGGCGAACATGAACGGCATTCCCGATGACGCCGACTTCAAGGATTATCTGAACCCCGAAAGCGTCACCGTCCTGCCCCACGCCAAACTGGAAAAGAGCCTGGAAAATGCACAGCCGGGTGAGCGCTTCCAGTTCGTTCGTATGGGCTACTTCACCCCCGACAGTCATGACCCCCATGTGTACAACCGCATCGTGACCCTGAAAGACAGCTTCAAGCTGGGCTGATTTTTTATAGACAGCAGCCGCCGGTAAATGGATACCGGCGGCTTTTTTGCACGGAACTGACAGTCCGGGCCTCTCTTTTGTGTTTTTGCGAAAGAGAAGTCCGGACTTTTTGTATGTTTCGCCGGAGAAGTCACCACTTTTGTAAAAAGGATGTCAAATTCTTCCGTCCGAAAGTCCGGCAGGCCTTTCCGTCGGCGGAACGGGAAAAATCTGCCGTTTTCCGCTTGTCCGGCGAGTTTTCGCCTTTACATTGCCCCCGGGTTCTTGGCGGATTTTTTACCCTGATTTTGCGGCGGCATGGTTTCGGCAGAACCGCCCGGACGCGTATAATAGGCCTCGGCAAGCGGAACGAACCGCTGCCCCGCCGGGAAATTTCCGGCAGCGATCTCTGTATGATGAGAAGAACGAGGAGAGTAGAAACGTATGCAGAACCTGACCAAGCGCGCCTTGGCGCTGCTGGGTGCGGCCGCCCTGACCGCCAGCCTGGCCGCCTGCGGCACTCCGGCTTCCACCGAAGTTACGACCAGCGAAGCCACCCCTGCCGCCGCTACCGAAGCCACCCCGGAATCCGCCGTCAAAACCCCCAAGTACATTTTCCTGTTTATCGGTGACGGCATGAGCTACCCCCAGATCCAGAGCACCAACTACTATCTGAGCGCCCTGGCC
>DXNX01000185.1 GCA_019413245.1 Oscillospiraceae bacterium | reverse complement strand
TGCCGGTACGATGCCCTTCTAGGGCTTACACAAGCCCCCGGCTTAGCCGGGGGTCATGACTTACAGAAAAGAGGAATCTTCTCATGCAGAACACCCCCGTCAACGCCGCCACCGAGCAGGCTGTGCGCCGCCAGAAGCTGGCGGACCTGCAGGCTGCCGGGCATGACCCGTTTACCATCACCAAGTATCCGCAGGACGCTTTCTCCGCCGACCTGCAGGCCGAATTCAAAGACCTGCCCGCCGAGAGCGAGACCGGCAAGGTCGTTACCCTGGCCGGTCGTCTGATGTCCAAACGTGTGATGGGCAAGGCCAGCTTTGCCCATCTGCGCGACGCCAAAGGGGACATCCAGATCTTTGCCAAGCGGGACGTGCTGGGCGATGAGCCCTACGCCGCTTTCAAGAAGCTGGATGTGGGCGACATCGTGGGCTGCAAAGGCGAAGTGTTCCGCACCCGTATGGGCGAACTCAGCGTGCGCATCACCGAGCTGACCCTGCTTTCCAAGAGCCTGCTGCCCCTGCCCGAGAAGTTCCACGGCCTGACCGACCGGGAAGCCCGCTACCGCCAGCGGTATGTGGACCTGATCGTCAACCCGGAAGTCAAGCAGACTTTCGTGCGCCGCAGCCAGATCCTGCGGGAACTGCGCGCCTTCCTGGATAACAAGGGCTTCCTGGAAGTGGAAACGCCCATCCTGACCCCCTTTGAGATCGGCGCCTCCGCCCGTCCCTTCATCACCCATCACAACACCCTGGATATGGACATGGTGCTGCGCATCGAGACCGAGCTGTACCTGAAGCGCCTGGTCGTGGGCGGTATGGACCGTGTGTATGAGGTGGGCCGCATCTTCCGCAACGAGGGCATGGACCCCAAGCACAACCCCGAATTTACCACCATTGAGCTGTACCAGGCTTACACCGACTACCACGGTATGATGGACCTGGTGGAAGAGATGATGAAGACGGTGGCCCAGAAGGTCTGCGGCACCCTGCAGATCGAGTATCAGGGCAAGCAGATCGACCTGTCCCACTGGGAGCGCCTGACCATGCTGGAAGCCGTCAAGAAGTATTCCGGCGTGGACTTCACCACCGTGGCTTCGGATGAGGAAGCCATCGCCCTGGCCAAGGAACACCATGTGGAACTGCCCGAAGTGCCCACCAAGGGCGCTATCCTGGCCGAGTTCTTCGACGCCTTTGTGGAGGACAAGCTGATTCAGCCCACCTTCATTTATGACTACCCCGTGGAGATCAGCCCGCTGGCCAAGCGCAAGCCCAACGACCCGGCTTTCACCGAGCGTTTCGAGTACTTCATCAACTGCACCGAGTTCGGCAACGCCTTCAGCGAGCTGAACGATCCCATCGACCAGAAGGGCCGCTTCGAGCGCCAGGTCGAGGAGCGCAAGAAGTTGGAACCCGCCAGCAAGGCCCAGGTGGACTACGACTACGTCACCGCTCTGGAGTACGGCCTGCCCCCGACGGGCGGCCTGGGCTTCGGCGTGGATCGTCTGGTCATGCTGCTGACCGACTCCGCTTCCATCCGCGATGTGCTGCTGTTCCCCACCATGAAGCCCATCGACGACGGCAAGAAGCCCGCCGACAAGGAAGAACAGTCCGCTGCCCCCGCTGCTGAACCGGTGGCGTCCACCGGCACCCCCCGTGCCGAGATGGGCCCCATCGACTTCTCCAAGGTGGAGATCGAACCGCTGTTCACCGATTTTGTGGACTTCGAGACCTTTGCCAAGTCGGATTTCCGCGCCGTGAAGGTCAAGGAATGCACCGCTGTGCCCAAGAGCAAGAAGCTGCTCAAGTTCGTGCTGGATGACGGTACCGGCACCGATCGCGTCATCCTCAGCGGCATTCACGACACTTACGAACCGGAAGAACTGGTGGGCAAGACCCTCATTGCCATCACCAACCTGCCCCCGCGCAAGATGATGGGCATTGATTCCTGCGGCATGATCATCTCCGCTGTCCATCACGAGGAGGGCGTGGAGAAGCTGCACTGCCTGATGGTGGATGACCACATCCCCGCCGGCGCCAAGCTGTACTGAGCGCGCAGAACCCAAAACATATAAGTGAACCGCCCCGGAAGGCCGAAACCTTCCGGGGCGGTTTTTATGGTATGTATGGTGTGGAAAAGGCGGAACCTTATTCCACCGGCAGCAGCACGGCGCTTTCGGCGGGCATGGACAGGGTGCCGTTTTCCAGCCTGGTTTCGCCGCCCAGGGCAAACAGAGGCTGTCCGGCAGTGGAGAGGGCACAGAGGCAGCTGACTTCCTTGCCGGAAGGATTCACCGCTGCCAGGATCTTTTCCCCGCTGCCGGTGCGCAGATACACCAGCGGGTAGGCGTCGGCCTCACAGTAGACGAATTCGATGGCGCCGTCCGCCTGCAGGGCCGGATGTCCCTTGCGCACGGCGCACAAGGTCTGCACCGTATGCCACAGGGACCCGGCCTCCTTCATGCCGTCGGCCACGGTGGGGGCGTCGGCAGTGCCGTCCTGGGTGGTGTACAGTTTGTCCGCCTCGGCGTCGGAGAAACCGTAGTTTTTCCCGTGGTCCCACTGCATGGGGCTGCGGGAGCCGGTGCGGTTGTAGCCGCCCTCCACCGAATCCAGATGCAGGTACCGCATGGCGATCTCGTCCCCATAGTACACGAAGGGAGCACCGGGCATGGACAGCAGGAAGGTGAAGGCAATCTTCATCTCCTCCGGGTCCAGCCAATGGCGCAGGCGCTCCATATCGTGGTTGCCGGAGGGAATGCACATCAGCCCTTTGCCGCTGGTCAGGCGGTAGTTGTTTTCATAGGTATCCACAAAGGCCCGGGCGTTGCCCTTGCCCTCCCGGCTGAAGAAGGGGTGGTCGCACCGGAACAGGTCCATGTAATGGGAAGTCCCGAAATGCAAAAGAAAGTCCATGTGGAAGCCGCCCATCAGGGATTTGTCCGGCTCGCCCCATTCGGACAGCATCACTGCGTCGGGGTACTTTTCGTCCATGAACCGGCGCACCTGCTGCCACAGCTTGATGGTCTCCTTGCTGTCCGGGTCGTTCTTCACCAGGGAGCCGGCCATGTCGATGCGGAACCCGTCACACCCGCGGGACAGCCAGAAGTCCATCACATCCATCATGGCCTGCCGGGTGGCCAGCGCTTCGGGGGAGTCCACCGCGCTCTGCCAGGGCTCGGTGGGGTTGGCAAAGCCGTAGTTCAGCGCCGGCTGGTTGGAGAAAAAGTTCACCGCCACACAGCCGTCCCGGGGATACAGCCCCCGCAGAGAGCCGGTGATGTTGCCGTAGCCTGCCACGTCGTGCCAGATGGAATCGCTCCAGATGTACCGCCCGGAATACTCGTTCTTTTCCACCTTGCAGGACTCGGCAAACCAGGGATGCCGGATGGAGGTGTGCCCCGGTACCAGGTCCAGGATCACATGCATGTCCCGGCGGTGAGCTTCCTCAAACAGCCGGATCAGGTCGTCGTTGGTGCCGTAGCGGGGCGCCACCTGGCAGTAGTCCTCCACGTCGTAGCCCGCATCCCCGAACGGCGAAAGAAAACAAGGATTCAGCCACAGGGCGTTGCAGCCCAGGGTGCGGATGTAATCCAGTTTCTGGATGATGCCGTTCAGGTCACCGATGCCGTCGCCGTTGGTATCAAAGAAACTCTGGGGATAAATCTCATAGAAAATGCTTTTTTTCAGCCAGTGCTCCATAAAAAACAGCCTCCCTGTCCTGTTCCGGTGTGGCCGGATACAAATTTCTGCTTGCATTATAGCGCGTTTTGCCCCGGCGGAAAAGCGCCAAAACCCACAAAAAATGGGCCGCGGCACCGTCATCTCTGGCCCCGTGCGTCAAAACCGTTAAAAATGTGTCAATTTCCCCTTGCGTTGCGGCCCGTTTATGCGTATAATAAAAACATAGCGAAAGGGGATACTGCGCCCCGCCGCCAGGTAAACCGCAATTGCAGAAATTCCGCAACAAAACGGATCGAGAGGAGATTTTTACCATGGGTTTGGGCAAAAAGACCATCGACGATGAAAACTACGCCGGCAAGCGCGTTCTTGTCCGCTGCGACTTCAACGTCCCGATGAAGGACGGCGTTATCACCAACGACAACCGCATCAACGCGGCTCTGCCGACCATCCAGAAGCTGATCAATGACGGCGCCAAGGTCATTCTGTGCAGCCATCTGGGCAAGCCGAAGAACGGCCCCGAAGAAAAGTTCAGCCTGGCTCCCGTTGCTGTGCGCCTGTCTGAAAAGCTGGGCCAGCCCGTCACCTTCGCCGATGACGACAACGTTGTCGGCCCCAAGGCCAAGGCTGCCGTGGCCACCATGGGCAACGGCGATGTGGTTCTGCTGCAGAACACCCGTTTCCGCAAGGAAGAAACCAAGAACATCGACACCTTCAGCCAGGAACTGGCTTCTCTGGCCGAGGCTTATGTGGATGACGCTTTCGGCTCCTGCCATCGCGCTCACTGCTCCACTGCCGGTGTCACCGACTATATCAAGGATACCGCTGTCGGCTACCTGATGGAAAAGGAAATCAAGTACCTGGGCAACGCCGTCAACGATCCCGTCCGTCCCTTCACCGCCATCCTGGGCGGCGCCAAGGTCGCGGACAAGCTGAATGTCATCTCCAACCTGCTGGAAAAGGTCGACACCCTGATCATCGGCGGTGGCATGGCCTACACCTTCCTGAAGGCCCAGGGCTACGAGATCGGCACCAGCCTGTGCGACGACTCCAAGCTGGACTACTGCAAGGAAATGATGGAAAAGGCCAAGGCCAAGGGCGTCAAGCTGCTGCTGCCTGTTGATACCGCCTGCGTGGCTGCTTTCCCTGATCCCATCGACGCTCCCGTCGAGACCAAGATCTGCTCCGTCACCGAGATCCCGGCCGACATGGAAGGCTGCGACATCGGCCCCGCTACCATGAAGCTGTTCGCCGACGCCGTCAAGGCTTCCAAGACCGTCGTGTGGAACGGCCCCATGGGCGTGTTTGAGAACCCGACCCTGGCTGCCGGCACCCTG
>DXNX01000184.1 GCA_019413245.1 Oscillospiraceae bacterium | reverse complement strand
CTTCTTGTACTTGCCGCAATGGCACTCCCAGTCCTTGGTGGGTCCAAAGATGCGCTCGCAGAACAGGCCGTCGCGCTCCGGCTTCAGGGTGCGGTAGTTGATGGTTTCAGGTTTTTTGACCTCGCCGTAGCTCCAGGCACGGATCTGATCCGGAGACGCAAGGCCGATCTTAATAGAATCGAACTCTTTATTTTCCATTCAGCGAACCCTCTCATTTACTCAGATGTGGCAGGTAGTCAGGACACGGCTCCGGCATTACTCGCCGTCGAACAGATCTTCGCTCTCGATGCTGGCCAGGTCCTCGGCATTCGGCTCCTGGTCTTCGTCCAGGTCGTTGTCGAAGCCTTCGTCAGCGTCCTTCACGCTGTAATCGTCCTGCAATTCGCTTTCCAGCAGAACGTTTTCGCCCAGATCGTCATTTTCAAAGCTGGTTTCATCATCGTCATATTCCTGACGGATATCAACTTCGTTGCCGTCGACGTCCTGCACAACGATGTTCAGGCCCAGGCTCTGCAGTTCCTTGAGCATGACACGGAAGCTTTCGGGGATACCGGGCTTCGGCACGTCCTCGCCCTTGACGATGGCTTCGTAGGTCTTGACACGGCCCACCACGTCGTCGGACTTGACGGTCAGGATTTCCTGCAGGGTGTAAGCGGCACCGTAAGCTTCCAGAGCCCAGACTTCCATTTCGCCGAAACGCTGGCCGCCGAACTGCGCCTTGCCGCCCAGAGGCTGCTGGGTGACCAGGCTGTAAGGACCGGTGGAACGGGCATGGATCTTATCGTCGACCAGGTGATGCAGCTTGAGGTAGTACATATAACCGACAGTGACCTTGGAGGGGAACTTTTCGCCGGTACGGCCATCGTAAACGGTGGTCTTTCCGTCATCGGTCAGGTCGATCTTGCTGAAATCGATGATGTGGCCCTTGGTGCCCATCAGACGGTCCAGCTTGGTGGGATATTCGGGAGCGTTCTCACCGTGCCACTTTTCGCGGGCCTCGGCGAAGCAGTCACGCAGATCGCTTTCGTGGGCGCCGTCGAAGACGGGGGTCTGCACCTTCCAGCCCAGAGCCTTGGCCACATAGCCCAGGTTGACTTCCAGCACCTGACCGATGTTCATACGGGACGGAACGCCCAGGGGGTTCAGCACGATGTCCAGCGGGGTGCCGTCGGGCAGGAAAGGCATATCCTCCTGCGGCAGGATGCGGGACACAACACCCTTGTTTCCGTGACGGCCGGCCATCTTGTCGCCCACGCTGATCTTGCGCTTCTGGGCGATGTAGCAGCGTACGCACTGACGCACGCCGGGCTGCAGCTCGTCGCTGTTTTCGGGGGTGAAGACCTTGACGTCCACAACAATGCCGTACTCGCCGTGAGGCACACGCAGAGAGGTATCGCGGACTTCGCGGGCCTTCTCACCGAAGATGGCGCGCAGCAGGCGCTCTTCGGCGGTCAGTTCGGTCTCGCCCTTCGGGGTGACCTTGCCGACCAGGATATCACCGGTCTTGACTTCGGCACCGATGCGGATGATGCCGCGCTCGTCCAGATCCTTCAGGGCGTCCTCGCCCACGTTGGGGATGTCACGGGTGATTTCTTCGGGTCCGAGCTTGGTTTCACGGGCTTCGGATTCGTATTCTTCAATATGAATGGAGGTGTACACGTCCTCGCGGACCAGCTTTTCGTTCAGCAGGACGGCGTCCTCGTAGTTGTAACCTTCCCAGGTCATGAAGCCGACCAGAGCGTTCTTGCCCAGGCTGATCTCACCGTTCTTGGTGGCGGGGCCGTCGGCAATGACTTCGCCGGCTTCAATATGGTCGCCCAGTTCCACAATGGGACGCTGGTTGACACAGGTGCCCTGGTTGGAGCGCATGAACTTGATGAGTTCGTAGGTGTCGGTGGTACCGTCTTCGCAGCGGACAACGATCTTGTCAGCATCCACGGCCTCGACAGTGCCGGCATGAGCAGCCAGCACGCAGACGCCGGAGTCGGTAGCGGCCTTGTATTCCATACCGGTGGCGACGATGGGCTGCTGGGTGACCATCAGAGGCACAGCCTGGCGCTGCATGTTGGAGCCCATCAGAGCACGGTTACAGTCATCGTTTTCCAGGAACGGAATGGAGGCGGTAGCGACGGAAACCATCATCCGGGGAGAAACATCCATGAAGTCGACCAGCTCACGGGGGAATTCCTGAATGTCATTGCGGTGACGGCAGGAAACGCGGGCACGCACGAAGCAGCCGTTTTCGTCCAGCTTTTCGTTGGCCTGAGCCACGATGTATTCGTCTTCCACATCGGCGGGCATATAGACCACTTCGTCGGTGACATGGCCGGTGCCCTTGTCCACCTTGCGGTAGGGCGCCTCAATGAAGCCGTACTTGTTGATCTTGGCGAAAGAAGCCAGGTAGGAGATCAGACCGATGTTGGAACCTTCAGGCGTTTCAATCGGGCACAGACGGCCGTAGTGGGTGTAATGAACGTCGCGGACTTCGAAGCCTGCGCGATCACGGGACAGACCGCCGGGGCCCAGAGCGGACAGACGGCGCTTGTGGGTCAGTTCGGCCAGAGGGTTGTTCTGGTCCATGAACTGGGACAGCGGGCTGGAACCGATGAACTCACGGATGGCGGAAACCACGGGACGGATGTTGACCAGGCTCTGCGGGGTGATCTTGTCCACAGATTCCTGATTCTGCAGGGTCATACGCTCACGCACAACGCGCTCCATACGGGCAAAGCCGATGCGGAACTGGTTCTGCAGCAGTTCGCCCACGCTGCGCACACGACGGTTGCCCAGGTGGTCGATCTCATCGGTGGTGCCGATGCCATGGTCCAGACCGATCAGGTAGCTGACCGAAGCGAAGATGTCGTCCACGGTGACGGTGCGGTAGATCAGCACGTCATGGTTGCGGCGCAGCAGTTCCTTCTGCTCCTCGGGGTCGGAAGTGGCATCCAGGATCTTGCGGATCTCTGCGAAGGAGGCGCGCTCGTTGATGCCGCACTCTTCCACATTGAAGCTGAAGAAGGGCTGGGCATCCACGCAGCCGTTGGAGATGACGATGACCGGCACGGGGTTTTC
The DNA here is from genome assembly GCA_019413245.1 of Oscillospiraceae bacterium. Taxonomy (GTDB): domain Bacteria; phylum Bacillota; class Clostridia; order Oscillospirales; family Ruminococcaceae; genus Gemmiger. The sequence continues at coordinate 1,971 of DXNX01000184.1, read as the reverse complement.
GTTCTTGCGCTCCACCCAGACGGTGACGCGAGTCACGCCGGCGGCATCGATCTCGGCAGCCTTCTCGTTGGAGATCTTCTCGCCCTTGGCTGCCAGCAGTTCGCCGGTCAGAGGAGCGATGATGTCCTCGGCAGCGCGGTAGCCGGCAATGCGGCGGGCCAGCGCCAGCTTCTTGTTCATCTTGAAGCGGCCGAAACGAGCCAGGTCGTAGCGACGGGGGTCAAAGAACAGAGCGTTGATGTGGCTGCGGGAGTTTTCCACCGTCGGGGGTTCGCCGGGACGCAGCTTACGGTAGCACTCCAGCAGGCCTTCTTCGGTGTTGTGGGTGGTATCCTTTTCCAGGGTAGCGGTGATCTTGGCTTCGCCTTCACCGAAGAACTGGCGGATCTGGTCATCGCTGCCCAAGCCCAGAGCACGCAGGAAGGTGGTGATGGGCAGTTTGCGGTTCTTGTCGATACGGACATAGAACACGTCGGAAGAATCGGTTTCGTATTCCAGCCAGGCACCGCGGTTGGGGTTCATGGTCGCGGTAAACAGGTCCTTGCCGGCACGGTCTTTGGAGGAGGAATAGAACACACCGGGAGAACGCACGAGCTGAGAAACAATAACACGCTCGGCGCCGTTGGAGATGAAGGTACCGGAGTCGGTCATGAGCGGGAAGTCACCCATGAAGATCTCCTGGTCCTGCACTTCGCCGGTCTGCTTGTTGATCAGACGGGCGGTGACGTACAGGGGCGCGGCATAGGTGGCGTCGCGCTCCTTGCATTCCTTAATAGTATACTTGGGATGTTTGTCCAGACGGTAATCGATGAATTCCAGGACCAGGTTGCCGGTATAATCCTCAATGGCGGCAATGTCATGGAAGACCTCGTGCAGGCCCTCTTCCAGGAACCAGTTGTACGAGTTTTTCTGGATTTCGATCAGATTGGGCATCCCGATCACTTCGTTGATATGGGAAAAGCTCATTCTGGTCGTGCGGCCATTGTGTACGGGCTTGACCTTTACCATAAAATGCGACCACTCCTATTCCGTTGAATTAGACAAAGCTGACCACACAAAGGGATTGTCCGCGGGTCATCTTCGTCATTTTTAACAAAGTTTTTGTTTCGACCCAAACAGCGCGGTTCCTTCAGGGCGCTCTATTCCATTTTTGTGATACTGATTCAGTATATAAGATACCGGGTGGTTTGTCAAGCATTTTCTGGAAATTGTGGCCGTTCCTTCGCATTTTTTACATTTCTTCGCCATTTCGCCTTGTGTCATCGAACGCCCGGGCCAGTGTGATTATTTCCGTCAATTTGCTGGTTTTCCACACGCATTTGCCGCTTGACAAACCACCGAAAAGGTGTTCCTCCGTCGTTTTGACCATTCATCCTGTACCGGATTTGTGTATCCTGGCTCTTGACATTTTTTCAGTGCAACAAAAAACAGCCCGCAGGCTGTGAAGCGGCTGCGGGCTGTTGCATGTATGAAAATCAGTCCAGGAAATCGCGAAGTTTCTTGCTGCGGCTGGGGTGGCGCAGTTTGCGCAGGGCCTTGGCCTCGATCTGGCGGATACGTTCACGGGTAACGTTGAACTCCTTGCCCACTTCCTCCAGGGTGCGGGGACGGCCGTCTTCCAGGCCAAAGCGCAGGCGCAGGACCTTCTCCTCACGGGGGGTCAGGGTCTTGAGCACATCCGCCAGCTGCTCTTTCAGCAGGGTCTGGCTGGCGGCTTCCGCCGGCACCGGCGCATCGTCATCGGGAATGAAGTCACCCAGGTGGCTGTCTTCCTCCTCGCCGATAGGCGTTTCCAGGCTGACGGGTTCCTGGGCCACGCGCATGATCTCACGAACCTTGTCCACCGGCATGTCCAGACGCTCGGCGATCTCTTCGGCGCTGGGTTCATGGCCGTTCTCATGCAGCAGCTGGCTGGAAACCTTCTTGACCTTGTTGATGGTCTCCACCATGTGCACCGGGATGCGGATGGTG
>DXNX01000183.1 GCA_019413245.1 Oscillospiraceae bacterium | reverse complement strand
CTTCCTGTGCGCCGGTAAAGCCCACGACGCACAGGGCACAGAACGGCGGGTACAAGCTCAGCCGCCGCAGGGCGATTTCCTCCCGATAGAAGGCGGTGTAATCCTGCCGGGCTGCCAGCTGCAGCACCGGATGTTCCGGCACCGCCGTCTGGATGAGGGCACGGCCCGGCAGTTCGGCGCGGCCGCCCCGGCCCACCACCTGGGTGATGAGGCTGAACACGCTCTCATAGGCTCGGAACCCCTGACTGAACAGCATGGAATCGATACCCAGCACGCCTACCAGGGTGACCTTCTCGAAGTCCAGCCCCTTGGCCACCATCTGGGTTCCCAGCAGGATATCGTATTCCTGCCGGGCAAACTGGGTCAGCATGGTTTCGTGGGCGTTTTTCTGCCCTGTGGAGTCCTGGTCCATACGCAAAATACGGGCCATGGGCAGCAGTTCGTGGAGTTCCTCCTCCACACGCTGGGTGCCAAAGCCACTGTACAGCAGCTTGCCGCCGCATTCAGGGCAGCGGGTGGGCACAGGATGGACCTGGTGGCCGCAGTGATGGCACATCAGGACCTGGCGATTCTTATGGTACACCAGCGGCACGCTGCAGTTGGGGCATTTGATGACCTGCCCGCAGTCGCTGCACATGGCCACCGTGTTGTAGCCGCGGCGGTTGAGCAGCAGAATGCTCTGTTCTCCCCGGCGCAGGTTCTCGGCCAGTTCTCCGGCCAGGCGGGTGCTGACCTCCCGGGGGTTTCCGGCGGACAGTTCTGCCCGCATATCGGCAAACTCCACCGTGGGCAGCGGACGGCCGCCGTAACGCTCCCGCAGGGTGACAAGGCGCATCCGTCCGGTCTGGGCGGCGTACGCCGTTTCGATGCGCGGGGTGGCCGAAGCAAAGACCAGCAGGGCATTTTCCGCCGCGGCCCGCTTTTTGGCCACCTCATGGGCCGAATACCGGGGTGCCGATTCACTCTGGTAGGTATGCTCCTGCTCCTCGTCCAGAATGATCAGGCCGATGTTTTTCAGCGGTGCAAAAATCGCACTGCGGGTGCCCACCACGATATCGGCGTTGCCCTGCTGAATCATCCGCCATTGCAGCAGGCGCTCGGTGTTGTTGAGAGCGCTGTGCTGCACGGCCAGACGGCTGCCGAACACGGCTTTCAGCCGCCGGATCATCTGGGGCGTCAGGCCGATTTCCGGCACCAGCACCAGCGCCCGGCGGCCCTGGGCCAGGGTGTGCTCAATGAGTTTGAGGAACACCGCCGTCTTGCCGCTGCCAGTGACGCCGTAAAGCAGCGCCGCCTTGGGCTGACGGGTATCCAGGTCGGTCCTGAGCTGGTCATAGGCGACCTGCTGTTCGGGGGAAAGCTCAATGGGCCGCGGGTCAAAGGGAATATCCGCAAACAGGTCCAGCGATTTGAATCGTTCGCTCGCCTGCAAAACGCCCTTTTTGCACAGAGCGTCCAGGGTAGAGCGCCCCACTCCCTGTTCTTCCAGGGCACGGCGGCTCATGGGGCCGCTGCGCAGCAGGTCCACCGCCATCTGCTGACGGGGGCCGGGTTTCGGCTTTTCAGGAAGTCCTCCTACCAGCGTATACACTGTTTCCACCGGACGGCTCAGGCGGCTCTGCACCACCGGTTTTCCGTTTTCGGTGCCGGGGCAGTATTGTGCCCCGTAGGGGATGATGGCCTTGACGGCTTCGTACCAGGTACAGAAGTACCGGTCCTTGAGGAACCGGACCAGGTCCAGCAGGTCAGGGGTCAGGCGGGCATCCTCCGGCGCGGCAGCCAGCAGCGTTTTCAGGCGCGGGTCCGGGTCGGCGGCTTCCTCCATCTGGAGAACCACCGCCATGCGGGGCTTATCCCCCCGGCCGAACGGCACCAGAACGATGCCGCCGGGCCACAGCTGCCCGCTGAGTTCCGGCGGGACAAGGTAGGAATACAGTTTGTCAAAATGGATGGTGGCGTCGTTCACGGCCACCTTTGCAATTGTGGGCAAACGCGCTCTCCCCTCCCCCGGTGGTCGCAATCAGTCTTCCTGGGCCAGACGATGGCGGATGATGTCATAGATGCGATTGGAGCAATCTTCCACCACATCGTTGACCACATGCTCGTCGTAGTCCGCAGAGCGGGCAATTTCGGTCTCGGCACGCTTCAGACGCTTCTGGATGACTTCCTCGGTCTCGGTACCGCGGAAGCGCAGACGGTGCTCCAGTTCCTTCATATCCGGGGGCAGCACAAAGATGGTGGTAGCGCCCGGGTACAGCTTCTTGATGTTGCCGGCGCCTTCCACTTCAATGACCAGAATGACCGGTTCTTCGGCCTTCATATGGCGCTCGATCTCCGAACGCAGGGTGCCGTAGTAGTTTTCGCAGTAGCAGGTGTGCTCTACAATGCCATCGGCTTCCAGGGCTTCCTTGAAGTGTTCCTTGCTCAGGAAGTGGTAGCTGACGCCGTCCACTTCCCCTTCCCGCATGGGACGGGTGGTGGCGGACACGGTCTTTTTCACATCCGGGTGTTCGCTGAGCAGTTTGGCCACAACGGTGTCCTTGCCGGTGCCGGAAGGTCCGGACACAACAAACAGATATTTTTCACCTTTCATAACTTTAGCATCCCCCATAATTTACTCTTCCATGTATGAACACACCGCCAGGTCACGGTGTGGTTTCCTCCTGTGTGCGGCCGAGGATGGTGTCCGGCGGAAAGGCCGAAAGCACCACATGGTCGGAATCCATGATCAGCACCGACTGGGTACGGCGGCCATAGGTGGCATCAATGACAGCCCCCCGGTCCCGGGCATCCTGTACGATACGCTTGATGGGCGCGGATTCCGGGCTGACCGCTGCAATCAGCCTGTCGGCATTGACAAGGTTGCCGAACCCGATGTTGATGAGTTTCATACCGGGCCTCTTATTCGATGTTCTGAATCTGTTCGCGGATCTTTTCGATTTCGGACTTGAGGGCGACCACCAAGCGGGTCAGGGCAGCGTCCTGGCACTTGGAGCCGATGGTGTTGGCTTCACGGTTCAGCTCCTGGGTCAGGAAGTCCAGCTTACGGCCGATGGGCTCGTTCAGGTTCAGGATCTCCCGGTACTGGGCCACATGGCTGTGCAGGCGCACGGTCTCCTCGTCAATGGCAGTCTTGTCCGCAAAGAGAGCAGCCTCGGTCAGGATGCGGCTTTCGTCGATGTTGCGGTCAGCCAGCAGTTCCTGCAGACGGGCGTACAGGCGTTCGGTATACGCCTGCACCCGGCCGGCACTTCCCTGCTCGATCTGGCCCACCAGGTCTTCCACCACCTGCAGGCGGTTCTCCACATCTTCCTTGAGCTTGGCGCCCTCGGTGGCACGCATGGCCAGGAAGGCTTCCACTGCCTGACCGGCCACGGCTGCCACGTCTGCCCACAGGGCATCCGGGTCGGCCGGAGCCGCCGTCTGGGTGAGCACATCCGGGAAGCGGGCCAGAGAGGTGACGGTGACATCGTTCTTGATGTCCAGCCGTTCAGCCATGGCGCTCAGGGCCTGACGGTAGCTTTCGGCCAGAGGCCAGTTGACCTGCACGACGGTATCGGCCGCGGCAACGCTCTGGACGGTCAGATTCAGTTCCACCTTACCCCGGTGAACACGCTCCCCCACCAGCGCTTTGAGCTTATCATCCAAAAAGGAACAAGTGCGCGGCATACGGGACGAATACTCGAAAAAGCGCGCATTGACGCTGCGCAGTTCCACCGTGATGTTGCGGCCGTTGAGCGTCTGCTCGGCCCGGCCATAGCCTGTCATGCTGAGAACCATACCTGAACTCCTCACATCTCCACAGCAAATTTTTCCTGATAGGTATTCAATTTATTATACTACCCGCACTGCGGTTTGGCAAGACGAAAGCCCCGCCGGAAAGAATGGCAAAAGGGTAAAAAAAGCCCCCGCGCGTTTTCGGCGCAGGGGCTTTTGAATTATATTACAAGGTCAATCAGACCGGATGGGCCTTGTTCTCGTAGTCAGCATGCTGGGCGTCCACACCGTGCAGACGGGCATTGCGCTTTTCGAAGAACTTGGGGGCGACCTGCGGGAACATGGCGTAGGTCAGCACGTCCTCTTCCTGAATGACATACTTGGCGGCTTCGGCCTTCATCTTGTCCATTTCGGGCTCCAGCAGGTCGGCCGGACGGCAGGTGATGGGTTCTTCGCCCTTCAGGATCATCTTGCTGAATTCCGGCTTGATGGGAGCGGGAGTCTTGCCGTAATCGCCATGGACCAGGCCCTTGAACTCCTTGGTGACCATCTTGTAGCGCTCGCCCAGAATGACGTTGAACACAGCCTGGGTGCCCACGATCTGGCTGGTGGGGGTAACCAGCGGCGGATAGCCGGCGTCCTCACGCACACGCGGGATTTCCTTCAGCACTTCGTCCAGCTGGTCTTCCTTGCCGGCGTCCTTCAGCTGCTTAATCATGTTGGACAGCATACCGCCCGGGACCTGATACAGCAGGGTGTTGGCGTCGACGCCCAGGACCTTCGGGCTGATCTGGCCGTTGGCGATGTACTTTTCGCGCAGCTTGGCAAAGTGCTCACGCACCACGTTCAGCTTGGCCAGATCCAGACCGGTGTCATAGTCGGTGCCCTGCAGGGCGGCGACCAGGCTCTCGGTGGGCATATGAGAGGTGCCCAGAGCCAGCGGGCTCATAGCGGTATCAATGATGTCGGCGCCCGCTTCGATGCCCTTCAGGATGGACATGGAAGCCAGACCGGCGGTGTAGTGGCTGTGGATGTCGATGGGAATGCTGACAGCTTCCTTCAGCGCCTTGACCAGGTCATAGCAGGTGTAAGGCTTGAGCAGGCCGGCCATATCCTTGATGCAGATGGAGTCGGCGCCCATCTCCTCGAGCTGCTTGGCATACTCAACAAAATATTCGTTGGTATGTACCGGGCTCAGGGTGTAGCTGATGCAGGCCTGAACGTGGGCCTTTTCCTTGCGGGCAGCCTTGATGGCGGTCTGCAGGTTGCGCGGGTCGTTCAGAGCGTCGAAGATACGCAGGATGTCGATGCCGTTGGCAACGGACTTCT
>DXNX01000182.1 GCA_019413245.1 Oscillospiraceae bacterium | reverse complement strand
GGTACACACATCGCTGGGCAAGGCCCCGTGCCGGGCATCCAGCGCGTTTTCCGCCTGCAGGGTGGCGGGGAAATCCCGCCCCACAAACAAAAGGCACCCGGCCAGCAGCAGAAGCCCCTGCCCCCACATGGGAACAGCGGCAAACAGCCCGGCCGCCACCAGCGCAACGCCCGCCACCGCCGTGAGCACCACCCGCCCCAGATGATAGGTATTGTACTGGGTGTTGAACAGAGCGTGGATGGAATCTTCCGTATGATCGATCCGCCCTTCGTACTGTACAGCCGCCATCGGGCCACCGTCCTTTCCCGGCCGCACCTCTTTGTGCCGCCGAATATCACGTTTTGCCATTTATTACTATGTGCATACTGCACAAAAATATTATATATTTATTGTGCATCTGCGTCATATCGTTTATCTTTGTACAAATAATATCAAATTACCACGCCCAATTCGTCTTATTTTGTGACACAAACCTCGCAATTTGTGATATACTGCTGGCAGAAAAACGCCCTGTATCAGGAGGGATACCGGATGCAATCGTACATGACCCCTTATGCAGACCAGAATATTACCCAGGAAGTGGCCAACCGACGCCTGCCGCTGGACAAGGTGGTGGTGGGGTGGTACTCCAACCGGGAGGTACACCAGTCGGTGACCCACTCCCACCCATACCATGAATACATCTACATGGTCAGCGGCAAGGCCCTGTACCATGTGGACGGCAGCCGGTACGACCTGCACCCCGGCGAACTGATGCTGATTCCGCCGGGGACCGTGCACACCGGCTTTTACGATACCTACGACCGCCTGATCATCCAGATCGACGACGCCTTCTGGCGGGACACCCTGCGGCTGACCAACATTCCGGAGGAATCGGCCGCCATTCCCGACCAGCTGATGATCTTCCACGAAGGACCGGTCCACAAATGGGGTGTGCGCAGTCTGGTGGAACGGGCCGCCGTGGCGGCCGGCATCGGGGACGATCACGAAAAAGAGCTGATGTACCGCAGCATCCTTACCGGGCTGACCCTGACCATCTGCCAGATCATCCGGGAGGACGGCGTGGGCCGTCCGGAGTCCACCAACTCTCTGGTGGCCCTGATCACCACCTACCTGCAGCAGCATTTCCGGGAGCCGGACCTGAATGTGAGCCGTCTGGCCAAATACGCCTATGTAAGCCGGGAGCACCTGTCCCGGGTGTTCAAGGAATACACCATGCAGAGCGTGTACAGCTACCTGACCGAACTGCGGATGCAGAGCTGCCGCCGGGACATTGCCGACGGCAAGCGCATCCTGGACGCCTGCCTGGAGAACGGGTTCCCCAATTACAGCAGTTTTCTCAAAACCTTTCACAAGATGTACGGGGTGACGCCCCAGGAATACCGCGCCCAGCTGCGCAGTGCCATGAAACAATGAAAAACGCCCCCGGCAGCCGCGTGTGCGGTATGCCGGGGGCGTTCTGGTTGGCAGGGAAAGGTTCAGCAGGCAGGCGGGGTGGCACCGCTGCGGGCGTAGTAGTCCTGCAGGGCTTTCTGGATGGCTTCCTCCGCCAGCACCGAGCAGTGCATCTTGTGGGGCGGCAGACCGTCCAGGGCTTCCGCCACCGCCTTGTTGGTCAGGGTCATGGCCTCAGACACCGGTTTGCCCTTGATGAGCTCGGTGGCCATGGAGCTGGACGCAATGGCGCTGCCGCAGCCGAAGGTTTCAAACTTTACGTCCTGGATGATGTCGTTCTCGATCTTGAGATAAATCTTCATGATGTCGCCGCACTTTGCGTTGCCCACCTCACCTACACCGTCGGCGTTTTCGATGACGCCCACGTTGCGGGGGTTGCGGAAATGGTCCATCACTTTTTCACTGTACAGAGCCATAGTAGATACCTCACTGAATCACAAAAGGTGTTTTGCCGGCTTCCAGGTCCCGCCACACGGGGGACATGCCGCGCAGGTACGCAACGACCCGGGTCACTTCCTCCACGGTGCGGTCGATTTCCGCCTCGGTGGTAGCCGGAGACAGGGTCAGGCGCAGGGAACCGTGGGCGATCTCATGGGGGCGGCCGATGGCCAGCAGCACATGGCTGGGGTCCAGGGACCCGGAGGTACAGGCCGAGCCGGAGGAGGCGCAGATGCCTGCATCGTCCAGAAGCAGCAGCATGGATTCGCCCTCGATACCCTCGAAGCAGAAGTGCACGTTGCCGGGCAGGCGCTGTTCCCGGTCCCCGTTGAGGACCGAGTGCGGGATGCGGGAAAGTCCCTCGATGAGTTTGTCCCGCAGGCGGGCCATGGCCGCGGCATTCTCTTCCCGGCGGAGGCAGGCTTCCTCCAAAGCCGCCGCCATGCCCACGATGGCGGGCACGTTCTCGGTGCCGGCGCGCTTACCTCGTTCCTGGGCGCCGCCCTGAATGAGCGGGGTCAGCACCAAGCCCTTGCGGGCATACAGCACCCCGGCGCCCTTGGGGCCGTGGAACTTGTGGGCGGACAGGGAGAGCAGATCGATGTTCTGGGCCTGCACGTCAATGGTCAGGTGTCCCGCCGCCTGGACGGCGTCGGTGTGGAACAGGATGCCTTTTTCCCGGCACAGGGCGCCGATCTCACCCACCGGCTGGATGGTGCCGATCTCGTTGTTGGCAAACATCACGCTGACCAGGCAGGTATCGGGGCGGATGGCCGCCGCGATGTCCGCCGGGCGGACGATGCCGTTTTCCGGTACCGGCACCAGCGTCACCGAGAAGCCTTCCTTTTCCAGAGCGGCCAGGGTGTGGAGCACGGCGTGGTGTTCGATGGCGGTGGAGATCAGGTGCTTTTTCCCCTTGCGGGCGCCCATATAAGCCGCCGAGCGCAGGGCCTGGTTGTCCGCCTCGCTGCCGCCGGAGGTGAAGGTGATCTCCCGCGGGTCGGCGGCGTTGAGGCAGCGGGCGACGGTGCCGCGGGCGGCGGTCAGGGCTTCCTGGGCCTGCTGGCCGAAAGCGTACAGGCTGGACGGGTTGCCATACTGTTCCTGCAGATAGGGCATCATGGCCCGGAGAGCGGTATCACTCAGGCGGGTGGTGGCCGCGTTGTCAAGATAGATCATGGAAGTTCTCCTTTATGAAAGCCGCGGGCGGGGTTCATTCCGCAAACAGCGGCGTGGACAGGTACCGGTCGCCGGTGTCCGGCAGCAGCACCACGATGGTCTTGCCTTCGTTTTCCGGGCGGCGGGCCAGCTCGGCGGCAGCCCACAGAGCCGCACCGGAGGAGATGCCCGCCAGAACGCCCTCCCGGCGGCCCAGCAGTCTGCCGGCGGCAAAGGCGTCTTGTTCCGCCACCGGGATGATCTCGTCATAGATGCCGGTATCCAGCACATCAGGCACAAACCCGGCGCCGATACCCTGGATCTTGTGGGGACCGGCCTTTCCCTGGGAGAGTACCGGCGAACCGGCCGGTTCCACCGCCACCACCCGGATACCGGGGTCGCGGGCTTTCAGGTAGGTACCCACCCCGGTGATGGTGCCGCCGGTGCCCACGCCGGCCACAAAGATGTCCACCTGGCCATCGGTATCCTCGTAAATTTCGGGGCCGGTGGTCTCCCGGTGGATGCGGGGATTGGAAGCGTTCTGGAACTGGCGGGGCAGGAAGCTGCCGGGGATTTCGGCAGCCAGCGCTTCCGCCCTCTCGATGGCGCCCCGCATGCCTTTGGCTCCCTCGGTGAGGACCAGCTCGGCGCCGTAGGCTTTCATCAGGGCCCGGCGCTCCACCGACATGGTTTCGGGCATGACCAGCATCACCCGGTATCCCCGGGCCGCTCCCACCGCCGCCAGACCGATGCCGGTATTGCCGGAGGTGGGTTCGATGATGGTGGCGCCCGGTTTGAGCAGCCCCGCCGCTTCGGCGTCGTCCAGCATGGCCTTGGCGATGCGGTCTTTCACCGAGCCGGACGGATTGCAGGCCTCCAGCTTGGCCAGCAGGCGGGCCTTCAGGCCCAGTTCCTGCTCGATGCGGGTCAGTTCCAGCAGCGGCGTGCGGCCGATCAGCTGGTCGGCGGATGTATAGATTCTGCTCATGGGGGGTGCCCTCCCTTATTCCTACTATTTTTGTAGGCTTATTGTATCGCATATATCCTACCATGTCAATAGGTTTTAAAAGGAAATTTCGGGAGCCTTTGTATCTGCACTGCGCAAAAGCAAAAGCCCCGCCGGGCAGGCAGGGCTTTTGTGTGGGGAGAAATCAGACTGCGCCACGATGACACGTCTGTTTTTCGCTTATTCAGCTTCACCGAAGAACAGCTTCATGTCACCTTCCACGGTGCCGATACCGGCGATCCCGAAGTTATCCACCAGGACCTTGGCCACATTTGGGCTGAGGAAGGCGGGCAGTGTGGGTCCCAGATGAATGTTCTTCACACCCAGGTACAGCAGGGCCAGCAGCACGATGACCGCCTTCTGTTCATACCAGGCAATGTTGTAGATGATGGGCAGGTCGTTGATGTCCTCCAGGCCGAAGACTTCCTTCAGCTTGAGGGCGATGACCGCCAGAGAGTAAGAGTCGTTGCACTGGCCGGCGTCCAACACGCGGGGAATGCCGCCGATGTCGCCCAGGTCCAGCTTGTTGTACTTGTACTTGGCGCAGCCTGCGGTGAGGATGACCGTATCCTTGGGCAGGGCCTTGGCGAATTCGGTGTAATATTCCCGGCTCTTGGCGCGGCCGTCGCAGCCGGCCATGACCACAAACTTCTTGATGGCGCCGCTCTTGACGGCGTCCACGATCTGATCGGCCAGGGCCAGCACCTGGGCGTGGGCAAAGCCGCCCACGATCTCGCCGGTTTCAATCTCCGCCGGGGGCGGGCAGTGCTTGGCCTGCTCAATGATGGTGGAGAAGTCCTTGGGCTCCCCGACGCCGCCGGGAATATGCTTGCAGCCCGGATAGCCTGCGGCACCGGTGGTGTACAGGCGGTCCTTGTAGCTGTCCCTGGGCGGCACGATGCAGTTGGTGGTCATGAGGATAGGGCCGTGGAAGGACTCGAATTCCTCCTTCTGCTTCCACCAGGCGTTGCCGTAGTTGCCCACGAAGTTGGGGTACT
>DXNX01000181.1 GCA_019413245.1 Oscillospiraceae bacterium | reverse complement strand
GTCGAGAGAAACCTGCGCGGCCGGGCGGCTGGCCGCTGATGAATGAGGAGTGTATCACAATGGACAAGATCAAGTTTTTGATGACCGATACCGGCGCGCAGACCACGGCGCTGTGCCGCCAGGCGCTGGAGGACAAGGGCGTTGCGGTGACGGTGTGCGAGAAAAACGGCAGCAAAGCGCTGAAAGCACTGTTGGACACCCATCCCCAGGCGGTGCTGCTGGACGCTTTCATGCCGGATCTGGATGCCATCACGGTGAAACAGCGGTACGAAGCCCAGGACACCACCGGGACCCACACCACCTTTTTTGTGACCGGGGCCTTCCAGAGCGAAGAAATCGAGCAGGACCTGCTGGATAACGGCTTTTCCTTCTTTTTTGTCAAACCGTTTGACGAAACGGTGCTGGTCAGCCGTGTGCTGAAAGCGGCGGGCACGCCGGCACGTCCCCAGGCGTTCAGCCAGGACAGCGACGAACTCACGGTCACGGAGATCCTGCACCAGGTGGGTGTGCCTGCCCACATCAAAGGGTACCAGTTCCTGCGGGATGCCATTCTGCTGGCGGTGGAGGACCACGAGTACATCAACGCTGTGACCAAGCGCCTGTATCCGGAAATTGCCAAGCGCAACGGCACCACTGCCTCCCGCGTGGAGCGGGCCATCCGCCACGCCATTGAGGTGGCCTGGGACCGGGGCGATGTGGATACCCTCAACGGATATTTCGGCTACACCATCCACAGCCTGCGGGGCAAACCCACCAACTCCGAATTCATTGCCATGATCGCGGACAAGATCCGCCTGGACAAGCGCCGCCGCGCCTGATTTGTCAAAAGTATACTGGACTGTAATACCTCCCGCTGCGACCGGGAGGCTTTTTTATTTCAAAACTTTTTCAATGCGCCCCAAAGCGGTAGATTTTTCCGTTGGATGCTTGTATAATGGTAGCATGGTCAAACTGGGGGTTGTGTACACTGTGCCGCCCCGCAAAAACATGCAACCGAAAGGGGGCGCCGGACATGGCGCAAACCGTAACGGCAATCCTGGTAGCGGCGGGGTCATCCCGGCGCATGGGATTCGATAAACTCAGCCACCGCCTGCCCGGCGGGCTGACTGTATTGCAGACAAGCCTGCGGGCCTTTGAGCAGCATCCCCGGGTCAACGATATCGTGCTGGTGGCGGGGGCCAATCTGGAAACCTGCCGGGAGCTGGCAGCCGCCTGTTCCAAGCCCTGTACGGCGGTGCCCGGCGGGGCCACCCGCGCCGAGAGCGTCCGCGCCGGTCTGGCGGCGGCATCCGGCGAGATCGTGGCCATCCATGACGCGGCCCGCCCCTTTGTCAGCGAAAGCGTCATCACGGCGGCCATTGAGGCGGCCGAAAAGACCGGCGCGGCGGCGCCCGCTGTTCCGGTCAAGGATACCATCAAAATTGCGGATGCCGAAAACCGGGTGTGCAGTACCCCCGACCGCAGCACATTGTTTGCGGTGCAGACGCCGCAGTGCTTTAAGCGGGACCTGTATCACCGGGCCCTGGCCGCGGTGACGGGAGAAAAGGCCGACCTGGTCACGGATGACTGCAGCCTGTTTGAACTGGCGGGTCTGCCGGTCGTGCTGACGGCAGGAGATTACGCCAATCTGAAAATTACCACAAAAGAGGATTTGAAAGGGGAGAGCACCATGCGCATCGGACACGGGTATGACGTTCACCGCCTGGTCGAAGGCCGGCGGCTGATTCTGGGCGGGGTGGACATTCCCTACGAAAAAGGCCTGCTGGGCCATTCTGACGCCGACGTGCTGCTGCATGCCATCTCGGATGCCCTGCTGGGGGCGGCAGCCCTGGGCGACATCGGCAAGCATTTCCCGGATACCGACCCCGGGTATGAGGGAGCCGATTCCCTGCGTCTTCTGCAGGAAGTGGGCCGCCTTGTCAACGAAGCCGGCTACACCGTGGGCAACATTGATGCCACCATCCTGTGTCAGGCGCCCAAGCTGGCACCGCACATCCAGACCATGCGCGCCAACATTGCCGGAGCGCTGGGCGTGGATGTGAACCAGGTCAGCGTCAAGGCCACCACCGAGGAACACCTTGGCTTTACCGGGCAGGGCGAGGGCATTGCCGCCCACGCCGTGGCCCTGCTGGAATCCTGAGATTCCGGCAAACTTTCCACCGGTCTTGCGGTGTGTTATACTTAAAAAGAGAACCGTCCCCGCCCTTTGCCCGGCGGCTGTAAGGAGGCTGTGACCGGCATGCTCGGCATTTACGATTTTTTCAGAGGTGTGATCAGCAACCTGCGTACCTTCGGTGTGCGTGATCTGGTTGATATTCTGGTTATATCCTTTTGTTTCTATGAATTGTTCCTCTTCGCCCGCAAATCCCGTGCGGGCCAGCTGGTGCGCGGCCTTATGCTGGCACTGGTCTGCTTTGCATTGGCGTACCTGTTTGAACTGCGTACTGTGCGCTGGCTGCTGAACAACTTCCTGCAGGTGGGCTTTATTGCCGCCGTGGTATTGTTTCAGCCGGAACTGCGCCGCACGCTGGAACGTCTGGGCCAGAGCGCCAACTGGACCGGGCGGCTGTTCAGCATCCGCCGTACCGACCCGTCCCTGCGGGCTGTGTGGCAGAGCGCTGTGGTGGCCATCTGCGATGCCGCCGAACAGCTGTCCGACACCCGCACCGGGGCTCTGATGGTGCTGGAACGCAACAACAATCTGGAAGAGATTATCCGCACCGGTACGCCGCTGTCGGCCAACGTCATTCCCGAAATGCTGGGCACCATCTTTTATGAAGGTACCCCTCTGCATGATGGTGCCGTGATCATCCGGGACGGCCGCATCGTGGCGGCCGGGTGCGTGCTGCCTCTGTCCAACAACCTGGAAATGGGCAAGGATATGGGCACCCGTCACCGTGCCGGTCTGGGTATGAGCGAAAACTCCGATGCCATCGTCATCGTTGTCAGCGAGGAAACCGGTATCATCTCCCTGGCCAAAAACGGCGTTCTGATCCGTCGCCTGGATCGCCAGAACCTGTTCAATCTGCTGCAGGAAGAAATCATCCCGCCCGAATCGGAAGAAGAGCAGAAAGTGCCTGTGTGGACCCGGTTGTTTGGCAAAGGAGGTGCCGAAAAGCATGCTGCTAAACAGAAAGAAAAATGATCAGTCCGCGGTGACGCCCAAGGCACGGGAAAAACGTACTATCTGGGACTATCCGGCGGTGCTGTGGTGCGCGGCTGTGTTTTGTGCCATCCTGGCCTGGCTGATCGTGACCATGTACTTTGACCAGGAAAGCGACAAAACGGTTACCGTCAATACCATTACCTATACCTACCAGTCCAGCACATACACCAGTCTGGGTCTGGACATCGTGGAAACCCCGGACATTTCCAATGTGTCGGTGCGCATCAAAGGCAGCGGCACCATCATTGGTGGTATCCGGGAAAGTGACATCATGGTCTACCCCAAGTATTCCACTGTGCGGGGGGCCGGTACTGTGACCCTGGAACTGGGGGCACGGTTCATTACCTCGGATTATGACAATCTGGGCATTGAACTCACCGTCGAAAACCCCACCACCGTCACCGTTGTGTTTGATAACGTCAGCGAAAAGACGGTGCGTGTCACTGCTGATACCTCCAATATCGCCATCGCGGACGGATTCATTCTGAACAGCGCTTCCTGTGTCCCGGCGGAAGTCACCCTGACCGGTCCCACCAGTGAGCTGGAACAGATCGACTCGGTGGTGGCCACGGTCTCCTCGGAGGATAAGCTGGATGACTCCGTCACGCTGGACTCGGTACTGGAAATGCGGGATGTGAACGGCAATGTGGTCACGCCGCAGTACACCACCATGGACAGTGATTCCGCAGCCGTGACACTGAACGTGCTGCAGGTGCGGGAACTGCCCCTGACCGTTGACTTCATCGGCCTGCCGGCCGGGTTCGATACGTCCAGCCTGAAATACTCTCTGGACCGCAGTACCCTGCGGGTGGCCGGTCCGGCGCGCATGATCAGCAAACTGAATGAACTCAGTGTGGCCAGCCTGGACCTGGGGCAGAGCTTTGCCTTTGATCGGGACTACCAGCTGGCGGTGGAACTGCCCGACGGCATTGTATCCCAGGATGGCATCACCACCGTGACCCTGACCTTTGATACCACCAACATGGACAGCACGACCCTGAACGTGTCCAACATCCGGGTCATCAATGTGCCCAGTGATGTCGAAGTGGACGTTCTGACCAGCCGCATCAGCGGCGTGACGCTGTACGGCCCGGCGGATGAAATCGCCGAACTTTCGGCGGACAACGTGCTGGCGCAGGTGGACTGCCAGAGCATCTCGGTCACGGCAGGCCAGCAGACGCTACCGGTAAATATCCAGATCCCGTCGTCCAGCCGCATCTTTGCGGTGGGCAGCTACACGGTGCAGTGCGCCATTACCACCAAGTAAAAAAGACAAGGAGAAAGTATCCGAAAGTGCTTTTGGTACGCAATATCCGCCTGCCGCTGACCTGCTCCGACCCCGGAGCTGAGGCCGTGCGCCGGGCACGAAAGATACTGGGCCTGCCCGCCGGTGCGGCGGCAGGCGGCGGTATCGCAAAACTCTCGGTAGATGCCCGGCACGGTACCCCCGTGCTGGTCTATACCGTTGCCATCACGCTCAACGACGAGGGTGAGGAATCGGCATTGGCCGGGGCCTCGCCCTGTGTCTGTTTCACACGTCAGCCGGAATTTCACTTCCCGCAGGGGCAGAATCCTCTTTCTCACCGCCCGGTGGTGGTGGGGCTGGGCCCGGCCGGACTGTTCGCAGCTCTGCTGCTGGCCCGCCACGGCTACCGCCCTCTGGTGCTGGAGCGGGGACCTGCGTTGGAACAGCGGGTGCAGGCTGTGCAGAATTTTGAAGCCGGCGGTGCCCTGAATCCGGAAGCCAATATCCAGTTCGGGGAAGGGGGTGCCGGAACCTTCTCGGACGGCAAACTCACCACCCGTACCGGGGATGCCCTGTGTGCCTATGTGACCAAAACATTTCTGGAACATGGTGCACCTCAGGATATTGCCTGGCGGCAGAAGCCCCATGTGGGAACCGACCTGCTGCGGGGCGTTATCGCAGGAATCCGGGCGGAAATTGAATCC
>DXNX01000180.1 GCA_019413245.1 Oscillospiraceae bacterium | reverse complement strand
GTATTGGTACACAGCGGCCAGGGGCCGGAAATATGCAGCAGTTTCATTTGGGTCTTACCTCACTTTTTCCATTCGTCGGTATCGATCATGATGGTCACGGGACCGTCATTGGTCAGTGCCACCTGCATATCAGCGCCGAATTCTCCGTGCTGCAGGTCCTTGAGGGGCTGCTTGCGGAGTTCGGCCAGAAAAGCTTCATACAGAGATTCAGCGGCTTCTCCCTTGGCTGCTCGGATAAAGCTGGGGCGGTTGCCGCGGGAGGTATCGCCGTACAGGGTAAAGTTGGACACCACCAGCACGGACAGGCCCAGTTCCACCGCGCTGCGGTTGAGCTTGCCCTGCTCATCGGCAAAGATGCGCAGATTGGCGCACTTGGCGGCCAGTTTGGGGACGATGGCGGCGTCTTCTCCGTCGCAGACGCCCAGCAGAATGACCAGTCCCGGGCCGATGACGCGGGGCTCACCGCCGTTAACGACCACCG
Organism: Oscillospiraceae bacterium; assembly: GCA_019413245.1. Lineage (GTDB taxonomy): Bacteria > Bacillota > Clostridia > Oscillospirales > Ruminococcaceae > Gemmiger. The sequence continues at coordinate 4,661 of DXNX01000180.1, read as the reverse complement.
AGGCCCCCGATACACGTTGAATCACAGCGCGCATGATAATGTACTCCTTACTTATTTATAGGTATTGTCCGGAACCGCTCATGGTTCCAGGCAGAGCATAAAGTAGCAGGAATCCGCCACAAAGAATGTGGGGGCCGGGTCATCGGCAAAAATCTGCTGCCACTGGTTCCACACAGCTTCATCGGTAGTGACGTACACCGCTGTAGGGTCATATTCCCCGTTCAGCAGCTGCGCCGCCGTATCGGCTCGGCTTTGGGCCGCCGCTTCATGGCTGCCGGATACCGCAATATCCAGGTTGGTGGGCAGGCCTTCCTTGCCGGCCAGAATGGCCAGCAGGCGCAGGCGGTCATCCCGCACCTCTCCGGCTGCCAGCAGCGCGCTGCGCCCGGCCCCGATCCCGACTGTCATGGGATGGCAGGCCACGTTCTCTACCGGATGGGAAATCGTCTCTGTAAAGTAGTTATGCTTTTCAGCTGCCACTGCGGACAAGTCCCACACCTGCACGGCCAGCAGGGCAGCCAGCAAAACACAGCTGCCTACTGCCGGATGCGGCAAATGACGGCAGGCTCCCCGCAGGGTATACACGCCCCAGACCACCAGGCAGGCCGCGGGCAGATAGAACATACGGCCGCTGGAGCGGAAAATGCCGCACAGGTTCAGCAGCCAGCCAGGCAGCGGCACCGTGAACCCGGCGTTGCCCCAAAACACACGGTTGCTGACCGCAAACAGGGTCAGCAGCAGGCAGACCAGCGCCACGGGCCAGTTGCGGCCCCACCAGGCTTTGACCTCCTTTGGACGGCGAATGGCCATGACAGCCGCCACAACCAGAGCTGCCGCCAGCAGCACCAGAACGCCCAGACCCAGATAATTGAAACCATCATACTGACCGGACTGTTGGGGCAGCACCGGCAGCAGCCGGGACCAGGTATACTGTCCCCGGGAATAGGGATTGAACAGGGCATTCAGGTTCATGGAGAACTCACCGTAGCCATCCCGGCTCAGGGAGCTTCCGGTGCCGATAGCCCCGCAAAGTACACCGCCTGCCAGGGCAGCCGCCAGTGCAGCGACGAAATCCACAGCAGCACCTTTCCAGGCGCCGCTCAGGCGCACACGGTCCACGCACCACAGCAGTGCACAGACCATGACCAACGGCAGGAAATAAGGATGGATGCCCACTGCGGCAAATGCCAGCACCACCAGCCACCAGCGCAGCCGCAGTGCACGGCCGGTGCGGCGCAGGGCATCGCGGCTTTCCAGGTACACATACAGTGCAAACAGGAACAGCCACTGGGAGGCCAGCGCCGTATGGCGGAAGGCCCGTTCCCACAAAGTGGGCAGGCAGGCAAACAGCGCTCCGCCCAAAAGGCCGGTAACTGCCGCCTGTCCCCGTCCGGTCAGACCACGGGCGCACAACAGGCCGCCTGCCGCTCCCTGCAAAGCAAAGCAGCCCAGCACATACAGTCCGAACCACTGAAAGGTTCCGGGAAGAATGCCCCGCAGCAGTTTGAGAAAGATGCTGACCCAGGGCAGACTGTCCGTGTAAGAGATGGCCGTTCCGTCCGGTATGGCAATGGTATCCGCCATTCCCAGCGGGAAGCTCCAACTGGAATTGCGGAACAAAAGCCAGCCGGCGTAATGCTGTTGGACATCCAGCTCATCATAACCGCCCAGGATCCAGTTGTCCCAACTCACATGGAGCGGTGCGGTGCCATAGACCCACAGAAACACCGCAATACCGGCAACAGCGCCCAGAAGCGCGGGCAACAGATACAGGGCAGCCGGTTTCTTTTGAAACTGATTCGTCATAATCCTCAGATACGGGTCACCGAAACCACATCCCGCACCTTCTGCAGACGCAGGACCACATTGTTCAGGTGTTCGGTATTGTTGATGCCGATGGTCAGGGACATGCGGGCACGGCCCTGGTCAGCGGCACGGGCATCCATGGAATAGATGGGCACGCGCATATCGCCCAGTGCCAGTGCCACATCCGAAACCAGGTTGGCGCGGTCCATGCAGACCAGTTCCAGCGTGGCCTTGTAGTCTTCCCGCACATTGTCGGCCCAGTAGGCGCGGACCCAGCGGCCGGCATTTTCGGGCGACTTCATGCTCTCGCGCACGTTGCCGCAGTCCTTTTTATGGATGGACACGCCGAAACCACGGGTAACAAAGCCGACGATCTCATCACCGGGCAGCGGCGAACAGCACTTGGCAAATTTGATGGGGCAGTTGTCGATACCTTCCACCACCACGCCGGCCGTGGAATGGACCTTTTTCACATCCACCGTGACAGGCTTGGGTTCGGAAGCCTTCAGGCGGTTGTATTCGTCCTTCAGCTTGGGCAGAACGCGGGCCATCTGCAGGCCGCCGTACCCGATGGTGGCGTACATTTCCTCCACCGTGTTGCAGTGGTTGCGCTTGGCCAGCGCCGCCATAAAGTCGTCGTACTGCTCCGGCGGAACGGTCATCAGGTTGCGGCGCATTTCCCGTTCCAGCGCATCCTTGCCTTCGGCAATATTCTCTTCCCGGCGTTCCTTCTTGAACCAGTTGCGGATCTTGTTCTTGGCCTCGCTGGTCTTGACGATGTTGAGCCAGTCCCGGGACGGGCCGCGGTTTTCCGGACCGGTGATGATCTCGATAATTTCGCCGGTAACGACCTTGTGGTCGATGGGCACGATACGATTGTTGACCTTGGCGCCGATCATCCGGTTGCCCACCGCCGAATGGATGGCGTAGGCGAAGTCGATGACAGTGGCCCCGGCAGGCAGGTTGATCACGTCGCCGCGGGGCGTGAAGGCAAAGACTTCTTCCGGCAGAAGGTCGGATTTGATGTCACTGAGAAGGTCGGTGGCATCCACGCTGGAGCGCTGGCTTTCCAGCAGGCGGCGCACCCAGGCCAGACGTTCTTCCAGCTTTTCGTTGCTGGTGGAGATGCCAGCCTTGTATTTCCAGTGGGCAGCAATGCCGTATTCCGCCATGCGGTCCATATCCCAGGTGCGGATCTGCACCTCAAAGGGAATGGCCTCATGGCCGATCACGGTGGTGTGCAGGCTCTGGTACCCGTTGGGTTTGGGAGTGGAGATATAGTCCTTGAACCGGTTGGGCAGCGGATGGTACATATCGTGGATCAGGCCCAGCGCAGTGTAGCATTCGGCCACCGTATTGATGATGATACGCACGGCGTACACATCATAAATTTCCTCGAAGTCCTTATTCTGCATGTACATCTTGCGGTAGATGCCGTAGATGCTCTTGACCCGGTGGCGGATGGCCGCATTCTCGATGCCGTTATCCTCCAGGTGGGTACGGATGGTCTGGCAGACATCTTCCAGGAAATCATCGCCGTGCTTGTTCAGCAGAGAGCGGATGGTCTCATAGCCTACAGGGTCCAGATAGTGCAGGCTGCGGTCTTCCAGTTCTTCCTTGATATTGGAAATGCCCAGACGATGCGCAATGGGCGCATACACTTCCATGGTTTCCAGGGCTTTGTCCCGGCGCTTCTGCTCGGGCCAGGCATCGCCGGTACGCATATTGTGCAGGCGGTCGCACAGTTTGATGATCATGACCCGGACGTCCTGGCTCATGGCCAGCAGCATCTTGCGCAGGTTTTCGGCCTGGCGGTCCTCCACGTTGGAGAACTTGATCTGGGTCAGTTTGGTGACACCGTCCACCAGAAGGGCCACTTCGTCCCCGAATTTGGAGCGGATCTCATCAATGCCCACCGCCGTGTCCTCGGCCACATCATGCATGAGGGCCGCCGCGATGCTCTCGCTGTCCATACCCAGTTCCACCAGGATCTGGGCCACCGAAAGCGGATGGCAGATATACGGTTCGCCGCTGCGGCGCCGCTGGCCGCTGTGGGCCGATTCAGCCAGCGCATAGGCGCGGTCGATCATCGCAAAGTCATACGGCCGTCCGCTGTCGGTCATATCCTGTTTGAGCTGCTCATAGGTAATGGGCATATTGACTTCGTTATCCATGGCGTTTCCTCCCCCTGGTTTCGGTTTTGTATTCATCGCGCAGCGGCCGGGTCATTCCCTCTGCCCTGCCGTCATGGCGCGCAGTTTTTGCAGAATAGGAGCATCGTCCAGATTTTTCTTTCCGGTAACGGCAGCAGGCATCCAGAGCCCGTTCTGCTGTTCCACCAACCCCAGCTCGTACAGCGCCGTCAGGCTGGCCAGAGTCTTACCGGTATTCTGCGGCCCGGCCGCCGCAAACACGGGCTGCAGGTCATCCGCCGGGACTCCGCCTGCCCGGATACGGCGGTACAGAGTGGCCGTATCATTGCGGTCAGGCAAGAAGGCTTCGGCCCGGTCGGGCGGCAGCTCGGTTCCGGCACAGACCGCGTCAAACGCCGCTGCCTGCCGGGCCGGTTCGTTGCCAAGACCGGCGGGACGCATGGCTTTGCAGTGGATGGAAACCATCGGTCCGCTGCGCCCCTGGAAAATGCTCACTTCCACGGCGGCATCCACGGCGGCACCGGGCTGGTAGACCAGATCCTGTGGCGCCGTACCGAACACAGAAACAAAACAAGTTGCATCCCCCTGGCGCAGGCGCACCCGGGTGTGGCGACCTTCGCTGCCCAGCGGCCACAGACCATCCACGACGGCGTTTTCCACCAGCAGCAGCGGGACCGGGTTGCCGCTGCCGAAGGGAGCCAG
>DXNX01000018.1 GCA_019413245.1 Oscillospiraceae bacterium | reverse complement strand
GTTAAGGAGCTGACCGGCGCTTCCCTGATGGAGGCCAAGAAGCTGGTTGAGACCGCTGACGCCAAGCTGAAGGAGCAGGCTCCGAAGGCTGAGGCCGAAGAGATGCAGAAGAAGCTGGAAGAAGTCGGCGCTAAGGTCGAACTGAAGTAAGCTTTTTCCCTCATACAGTTAAGAAGGCCGCTGCCCCGCAAAGGGCAGCGGCCTTTGATTTTTGTATGTTGCCGAAAAAACGGGGAAGGGGAAAACGCCCCCTCAAAATTCGATTGACGGTCAGCTCTCTGCCTTTTCAAAAATAGCGGCCGCCTGTTCCAGCAGCTTCCGGATGGGCAGATGCTGGGGGCATACATGCTCGCACTGCCCGCATTTCACGCAGTCGGACGCCTTGCCGTGGTCGTTGGTGTTGACTTCATAATAGAAATCGCTGTTCCAGTCCTTGTACTGCTTTTTGGCGTTCAGGCAGGCAAAAAGATCGGGAATCAGGATCTGTTTGGGGCAGCCCGCCACGCAGTACCGGCAGTTGGTGCAGGCGATGGTGTCCTGCCGGTGCAGCAGGGTACACACCTGGGAGATGGCAGCCCGCTCGGCGCCGGACAGCGGGGTGAACGCCTGCATGTAGCTCAGGTTGTCCCGCATCTGGTCCAGGGTGCTCATGCCGCTGAGGACCATGCCGATGCCTTCATAGGAGGCCGCAAACCGCACCGCATAACTGGCAGCGCTGCCGCCGTGCAGCTGCTCCAGGACTGTAGCGGCTTCCGGAATCAGGTCGGCCAGACGTCCGCCCTTCACCGGTTCCATCACGATGACCGGCTTGCCGAATTCCTGGCAGACCTCATAGTTGGCCCGGCTCTGTACGCCGGGGTCCTCATAGTCGGCATAGTTGAACTGAAGCTGGACCACCTCAATCTCCGGGTGTTCGGTCAGGATCTGCCGCAGCAGTGCCGGCTTGTCGTGGAAGGAGAATCCCACATGCCGGACAAGACCTTCGGCTTTCAGCTGCTGCACTGCCTCAAAGGCGTGGCAGCTGCGGTAATGGTCATAGTTGTCGGCTGTGATGGAATGGAGCAGATAGAAGTCAAAGTACTCCACGCCGCAGGCTTTGAGCTGGCTTTCAAACAGCGGCCGGATGTCAGCCTCCGTCTTGAAGAAGGAGGAGGTCAGCTTGTCCGTCAGCAGATAGCGCTCCCGGGGATAGCGGCTGGTCAGGCAGTCTCGCACCGCCAGTTCGCTTTTGCCGTCCAGATACCCGTGGGCGGTGTCAAAATAGCAGAATCCGCGGTCCAGAAACTCGTCCACCATCCGGCAGACCTGCTCGGTGTCTACCAGTTCGGTGCCGTCGGCCTGTTTGCACATGGGCAGGCGCATCATGCCGAACCCAAGTTTTTTGGTGCCGAAAAGAGATGCATGTTGGTTTTCCATGGTAATCCTCCGTTGGTTTTTAGATACACTCCGCAAAAAAGGGCGTGCCGGAAAAGGGCACGCCCCACATTTTGGGCAGATGTCAGGCACGCTGCGTGGCAGCGCGGCGCGTTTTAGGTGGGGGCAATTTGCCGCCGTTTTCTGCGGAAAGCTCATATTGCTCAGTGAAATGACGCAGGATCACGGTACGGCGTACCATGCCGATAAAGACATTACGGTCATCCACCACCGGAACAAAGTTCTGATCGATGGCGGCGTGCAGCAGCGCACGCATATCGGTGGTGACGGGCACAGCCTTGTAATCACGCCGGCGGGGAAAGCTGGAAATCGGCACATCTTCGCTGGCGTCCAGGTCCAGCCCGTGCAGGTTCTTGATGCCCCACAGAATGTCGCCTTCGGTGATGGTGCCCACATACTCGCCGTTGCGGCGCAATACCGGGATGGTGGCAAAACGCTGGTTGGTCCACTTTTCAAGGGTCTGGCGCAGGGTGAAATCCTCGTACACGAACAGGACATCCTGCTTGGGTGTGAGGAAAAACAGCAGGTTCATAACGGGGTCTCCTTATGGGGAAATAATAGGGGTCATTGACGGTAGGGAAGGGAAGCTGCCGCTTCCCTTAAATCCAGTATACGCGGACGGAATGGAAATTTTGTGAATGGAATGTAAAATCCGCCTGACAAAAATACAGGACGTTTTTGGGCATCTTTTCATGGGATTTCTTCCTCGTTTGACAAAAATGCCCCTGTTCAAATGGCGCCAAATAGTGTATAATAAACTATAATTATACGGCGCAAATCACCGGCGGCGTTTCCGCAGGGCGCTTTGCCGCTGATCTCGTAAATAAAGGAGGTTCGGCTTGTGATCACAAAAGTCAATCCCTATGGGCATATTTCGCTTACCAACGAATACTTCTCCGGCCTGGTGGCCCAGGCGGCCCGTCATTGCTACGGTATCGCCGCGATGGGGCAGAATCCGGCTGCCAATACCGTGCGCCAGACCCTGCGCAACGGCAGTCTGCCGGAAAAGGGCGTCAGCGTGTCCGAAAAGGACGGCAAGCTCGTCATTGCGCTGCATATTAAGGTGGGGTACGGTCTGAATATTGCATCCATCACCCAGAGCATCACCCACCGCGTACAGGACGAGGTCGAGCGCGCCACCGGGCTGAAAGTGGCCCGCATCGACGTGTTTGTGGATGACATTATCTCGGACTGAACCCCCGCCCAACAGAACAGAGTGTAAGACAACGAGGTGTAAGAATACATGATCAACGGTAAAACACTGCGTGACGCCATTCTTTCCGGCGCCAACAACATCGCCAACCAGCGCGTCCGGGTGGACGAGCTGAACGTCTTCCCCGTGCCGGACGGCGATACCGGTACCAATATGAGCATGACCATCGGGGCTGCCACCCAGGAACTGCAGGCCATGCCCGATACCTGCACCGTGGCCGAAGCCAGCAAGGCTGCCGCTTCCGCCATGCTGCGCGGCGCCCGCGGCAACTCCGGCGTGATCACCAGCCTGCTGTTCCGCGGCTTCTCCAAGGCGCTGCAGGGCAAGACCAACGCCGAGGCCGCTGACCTGGCCAACGCGCTGCAGATGGGCGTGGAGGCTGCGTACAAGGCCGTCATGAAGCCCACCGAAGGTACCATCCTCACCGTCACCCGTCTGGCTGCCGAGGCTGCTGCTGCTTCCACTGCCACCGAAGTGCCCGCTCTGTGGGCCGAGGTCATGGCTGCCGGTCAGGCTGCTCTGGAAGACACCCCCAACCAGCTGCCTGTGCTGAAGAAGGCCGGCGTCGTGGATGCCGGCGGTCAGGGCATCATGCTGGTGTTTGAAGGCATGCAGCAGGTGTTTGAAGGCCGCGGTATGGTCACCGGTGAGGAAGTGGCCCCGAAGCCGAAGCTGAACAGCGAGTCCGCCGGCAAGGGCGTTTTTACCGATGACCTGATGAAGGTCGAGGACATCAAGAACGGCTACTGCACCCAGTTCCTGCTGCACAAGAACGAGAACGCCAGCGTGGCCAAGCTGCGTGCTTTCCTGGAATCCAACGGTGATTCCGTGGTGGTCATTGAGGACGATGACGTGGCCAACTGCCATGTGCACACCGCCGACCCCGGCATGATGCTCAGCGAGGCCATCAAGTACGGCTACCTGACCAACTTCAAGATTGAGAACATGCACGAGCAGTTCCTGGCCCGCCAGAAGCAGGGCAAGGGCCTGGAGAAGCAGGCGGAAGCTGAGGGCAAGGCCGCCGGTGAAGAGTTCGTGTACGCCGCCGTTGACCCGGAGCGCACCTACGGCTTTGTGGCTGTGGCTGCCGGTGAGGGCCTGCGTGCCGTCTTCAGCGATCTGGGCGTGGATGCCGTCGTGTCCGGCGGTCAGACCATGAACCCGGCCACCGAGGACATCCTGGCTGCCATCCAGAGCGTGCCGGCCCAGACGGTGCTGGTTCTGCCCAACAACAAGAACATCATCATGGCGGCGGAACAGGCCCAGAAACTGGCAGACCGCAAGGTGCTGGTCCTGCCCACCCGCACGGTGCCCCAGGGCATGACCGCCATGCTGAACTTTGACCCGGATGCCACGCCGGATGAGAACGCCGTCAACATGATGGCCGCTGCCGATAAGGTGGCCACCGGCCTGATCACCTACGCCGCCCGCGACAGCGAGTTTGACGGCAAGCCCATCAAGAAGGGTGAGATCATGGCTCTGGAGAACGGCAAAATCGTGGCCACCGGTTCCGACATCACCAAGATGACCTACCGTCTGGCCCGCTCCATGCGCAAGAAGGACACCCAGTTCATTACCGTCATCTCCGGCTGCGACGTGGATGACGCCGACGCCGAGCGCACCACCGAACTGGTGCAGTCCAAGTGCGGCGGCAACATTGAGGTCAGCCATATCCATGGCGGCCAGCCGGTGTACTATTACATGATCTCGGTCGAATAACACGGTTTATAAACACAAAAAAGGACGAATTTGTGCCAAAAGCCAGGTTCGTCCTTTTTTAACATCGGATAAAATTTCCCCACTCTGTAAGAAAGGAGGCCCCGCATATGCCGCCGCTGGACGGTTCCATCCAATATCTCAAGGGCGTCGGGCCCAGCTTTGCCAAGAAATTTGAAAAACTGGGCATTTCTACCGTGCGGGACCTGCTGCTGCATTATCCGCGCCGGTATATCGACTATTCCCAGCCGTATACTGTGGCCTCTGCGCCCTACGATGTGGACTGCTGCGTGCGGGCCACCGTATTGCAGAGAGAGCCGGACCGCCGCATCCGGGGCGGCCGTGTACTGACCCGTGTGCTGGCCGCCGATGACAGCGGTACGCTGAACCTTTCCTGGTTCAATGCGTCCTATGCGGCCCAGAACCTGGAAATAGGGGAGACCTATTACTTTGAAGGTCGGGTAGGCGGCACCATGACCCGGCGGGAGATCCTGCATCCGCTGGTGCGCACCGAGGCTCAGGTGTCCGCATCGCCGCTGCTGCCGGTGTACGGCGCCACTGAGGGGCTGCCCTCCGGCCGCATTGCCCGGTGCGTGGAGGCTGCTCTTCCGGCGGCCGCTGAACTGCCCGACCCGCTGCCGCCGGAGCTGCTGACCCGCTACCGCATGCCGTCCAAGGCGGAGGCTGTGCGGGCCATCCACGCGCCGCACAGCACCGAGGAAGCTGCTGCAGCGCGCCGCCGCCTGATTTTTGAGGAGCTGTATATCCTGCAGCTTGGCATCTTCCTGCTGCGCAGCCATGGCCGCCGTGCGGCGGGCGCGCCCATGCGTCCACTGGATATGGAACCCTTCTGGCGCAGCCTGCCTTATGAGCCTACCGGGGCCCAGCGCCGGGCTACCCAGGAAATCACCGCCGACCTCTGCCGCAACACGCCCATGAACCGCCTGCTGCAGGGCGACGTGGGCAGCGGCAAGACCCTGGTGGCGGCTGCGGCCATCTGGTATGCGGCCCAGAACGGCTGGCAGAGTGCATTGCTGGCTCCTACCGAGATCCTAGCCCGGCAGCACGCTGCTACCCTGGCGGACCGCCTGGAGCCTTTCGGAGTGAATGTGACCCTGCTGGTAGGCGGCATGAAAGCTGCCGAGCGCCGGATTGCCCTGGCTGCCATCGAGGACGGCCGGGCCGGTCTGGTAGTGGGCACCCATGCGGTGCTCACCGATAAGGTGGTGTTCAAGAACCTGGGGCTGGCCATTGTGGACGAACAGCATCGCTTCGGTGTGCGCCAGAGGGGTGTGCTGGTGGGCAAAGCCCGCAGCCCTCATCTGCTGGTCATGAGTGCCACGCCCATTCCCCGGACCCTGGGCCTGCTGCTGTACGGGGACCTGGACATTTCGGTGCTGGACGAGCTGCCGCCCGGCCGAAAACCCATCAAGACCTGGTTCATCACCGGGCGAAAGCGGCGGGATATGTACGGCTATCTGGACCAGCAGATCGAAGCCGGTCACCAGGTGTACATCGTCTGCCCGGCCATCGAGGAAAACGAACTGGATGCGGGTATGAAGGCGGTCAAAAAATATTACGAGGACACCGCCTGCGCTTTGCTGCCCCACCGGCGTATCGGTCTGCTGCACGGCAAGCTGAAGCCTAAGGAAAAGGACGAGATCATGCAGCAGTTTAAGGATGGCAAACTGGATGTGCTGGTGAGCACCACCGTCATTGAGGTGGGGGTGGACGTGCCTAACGCCACCGTCATGGTCATCGAGAATGCCGAGCGCTTCGGTCTGTCCGCGCTGCACCAACTGCGCGGGCGTGTGGGACGGGGCGCGGCGGATTCCTGCTGCATCCTTATTTCGGACAATGAGAACGAGTCGGTGAAAGAGCGACTGCACTTCCTCTGCCATACCTCCGATGGCTTTGCGGTGGCCCGGTATGACCTGGAACACCGCGGCCCCGGGGATTTCTTCGGGGAAGCCCAGCACGGCCTGCCCACCCTGCGGGTGGCGGACCTGGTCCAGGATACCCGTACCCTGAAAGTGGCCCAGCAGGAGGCCAAGGACCTGCTGACCAAAGATCCGAATCTGGCTTTGCCGGAACACCGGGAGCTTTCGGACGAGGTGGAACGGCTGTTTGCCACGGCAGGTGCCATGAATTGACCCAGGATATTTGTGCCTGGCCCAACTTTTTGGTATACTATATTCGTATCCGCGGGCGCGCAGCCCGCATGACCTGTGAACCAAGGAACGTCATATGGATTTACATCGCCTGAAAAAATGTCTGGCCGTGGGCCTGACGGTGCTGATTCTGGCCTGCTTGCTGGCGGTGCCGGCTTCGGCTATGTCGGGCTATGACCCGGACTTTGAGATCTCTGCGGAAGCGGCCTATGTGGTCAACCTGGACACCAACCTGGTGGTTTATGAAAAGAACAGCGAAACCTCCATGGAGGCTGCCAGTCTGACCAAGCTGATGACCATTATCCTGATGCTCAAGACCTATCAGGATCAGCTGGATACCATCACCGTGACCGCTCCCGGCTATATCTACGATATCCTGTACGGTAAGAACGCCTCCACGGCCGATATCTGGCGGGGTGAGACCCACACTCTGCGCAGCCTGCTGTACGCCATGCTTCTGCCCAGCGCCAATGAGGCGGCCTATATGGTGGCCGACTATATGGGCGGCGGCAGCATCGATAATTTTGTGGCCATGATGAATGATGAGGCCAAGGCCATCGGCTGTACCGGCACCACCTTCACCGACCCCTGCGGCCTGGACCCCGGCAACGTGGTCACCGCCCGGGACGCGTATCTGCTGCTGCGGGCGGCCATGAGCTATGATGCCTTTGTGGAGGTGGCGGGGGCCACCACCTACCAGATGCCGGCATCCACCGCCCACGATGCGCCTTACAACATCCTGACGACTGACAAGATGCTGGTTTCCGGCACTGCCTATTACCGGGATTACACCAAGGGCGGCAAGACCGGAAGTCTGTCCGACTGGCAGAATTTCGCCAGCTGGCATACACAGGACGGCATCAGCTACATCTGTGTGGTGCTGCACAGCCCCCTTTCTATAGACGATAAGCCGGCGCTGTTTGAGACAGCCAAGCTGATGGACTGGGCTTTTGACACCTTTACGGTGTCGGCGGCGCTGGATACCACCCAGCCCATCTCGGAACTGCCGGTGCGGTATGCGACCGAGGCGGACACCGTTATGCTGTATCCGGTGGATGATATGCTGACATTGCTGCCTGCCGACGGCGGCGCCTCCCTGACCCAGCAGACTTTCCACCTGCCGGACAGCCTGGCAGCCCCCATCACCCAGGGGGATGTGGTGGGCACCGTGACTGTTTCCATCCAGGGGGAAGAGGTGGGTACGGTGGACCTCATTGCGGGCAGCAATGTTTCACGCAACCAGGTCCTGTACACCATGTCCCGCGTGGGCGAGTTCTTCAGTTCCACCTACTTCAAGGTGGTGGTCATCATCACCATGATCACGGTGGCAGTCTACGCCTTTGTATGGGTGGTGGCCATGCTGATGGCCATCAACGAAGAAGGCAAAAAGATGGGCAAGCGGCGTCCCCGCTGAAAACAGACAAAACAAAAACTGGACCGGGAAATTTCCCGGTCCGGTTTTGTTTGTTGCGGATAGAACGGACTCAGCCGCGCTTGACGTAGTCACGCACCAGTGCCTGCAGCAGATCGTCGCGATCAATGCGGCGGATCAGGGCGCGGGCATTCTTGTAAGTGGTGATGTAGGTGGGATCTTCCGAAAGGATGTACCCCACAAGCTGGTTGACGGGGTTATAGCCCTTTTCCTCCAGCGCGCTGTACACCAGCATCATGACCTGTTTGATCTCCTGGTCTTTATCGTCGTGGATCGAAAAGACAGCAGTCGGTTCCGAAATCGCCATGGCAACAACCCCCTTTATCAACTTGGTTTTTGGAATTTCTGCTTCCCATTATATACGATTTCTTCCAGTTTCGCAAGGGGAAAGAACGGCGAAACCAACAAAAAACACGCAATTCGGTCGGGAAATTTTGCCAAAGTCCGGAAAATCAGCCTTCCAGGACTTCGCCGTGACGGATGACCGTCTTGATATTCAGGTCGGCATCGACCAGAATGACGTTGCCGATGCGGCCTTCTGCCAGGCTGCCGTAGTCGGCGTCGATGCCGATGCAGCGGGCCGGATTCTCGGAAGCCGCACGCACGGCACTCTCCAGGGGCACGCCCATCTCCCGCACCGCATGGCGCATGCAGTCGTACAGGCAGGTGGCGCTGCCGGCAATGGTATCGGGATGCTCGGTCAGGGTGGCACGGGGGCCGCGCACCGTTACGGCCTGACCGCCCAGGCTGTAAGCGCCGTCCGGCAGGCCGCAGGCCATCATGCTGTCAGCAATCAGCACCACATGGTCATCACCGAAGGTGTTGAAGGTGAAGCGCACCATCGCCGGATGAATGTGGACGCCGTCGGTGATCAGTTCTACCATGGCGCCTTCTTCCAGGGCTGCGATGATGGGACCGGGCTCCCGGTGGTTGATACCGGGCATGGCATTGTACAGATGGGTCATATGGTTGGCACCGGCGGCAAAAGCAGCCTTGGCGGTGTCGTAGTCAGTGCAGGTGTGGGCGATGGAGATGCTCACTTCCTTGCTGCATTCCTTGATGAATTCCAGGTTGCCGGGCTCTTCAGGGGCCACGTCCACCAGCTTGATCAGGCCGCCGGAGCGCTCGTTCAGGCGGTGGAACATGCCCGCGTCGGCACCCATGACGTACTTGGGGTTCTGGGCGCCCACCTTCTTGGGGCTGATGTAGGGGCCCTCCATGTTGATGCCCACCAGGTCGGCACCGCGCTCGTTCTTGTGGGCGGCAGCCACGTCCATGATGCCGTTCAGGATCTCCTCGCTGAAGGTCATGGTGGCGGGGCAGATGGCCAGCACGCCCTTGCTCGCCTCAAAGTCGGCGATGGCCTGCAGTCCTTCGGGGTCGGCGTCACAGAAATCGTGACCGACAGCGCCATGGAAATGGATGTCCACCAGACCGGGCAGCGCGTACAGCCCGTCGGCGTCGATGACCTGCTCGCCGGGCTCGGCCTTGGCGTGGGGGACAATGCGGCCGTTGCGGATGACCAGGTCCTGCACAGCAAAGGTATGCTGCGGGGTGTAAACCTTGGCATTGCGAATAATCATAGTTCATTCCTCGCTTGTCTGCTAAAAACCCCCGCCCCGGCGGGGCAGGGGAGAATGGTTGGGATATTTTAGATCTCGCTCAGAGCTTCCTCGTCACCCACCAGGATGAAGTCGGGATGCATCTGCAGGATGGAAGCGGGCACTTCGGGGGTGACCGGGCCGAAGAATGCCTTCTTCACGATGGCAGCCTTGTCCTTGCCGCTGGCAACCAGCAGGACCTTGCGGGCCTGCATGATGGTTTTGATGCCCATGGTGTAGGCCTGGCGGGGCACGTCGTCGATGCTCTCAAAGAAGCGCTTGTTGGCCTCGATGGTTTCCTGGGTCAGGTCCACGCAGTGGGTGCCCAGCTCAAAGGCGGAACCCGGCTCGTTGAAGCCGATATGGCCGTCGTGACCGATGCCCAGCAGCTGCAGGTCAATGCCGCCCACGCTGTGGATGACATCGTCATAGCGGGCACACTCGGCAGCGGCGTCCATGTTGGTGCCGTCGGGCAGGTTGATGTGGCTGGGATCGATGTTCACATGGTTGAACAGGTTGTCATGCATGAAATACCAGTAGCTCTGGGGATTCTCCCGGGGCAGGCCACGGTATTCGTCCAGGTTGACGGTGGTCACTTCGGCGAAATCCAGGTCGCCCTTGTTGTACCAGTCGATCAGCTGCTTGTAGGTGCCGACAGGAGTGCCGCCGGTAGCCAGACCCAACACGCAGTTGGGCTTCATGATGACCTGGGCGGAAATGATGTTGGCCGCCTTGCGGGACATGTCTTTGTAGTCTTTTGCACGAATGATTTTCATAGTCGTAAACCTCCGGAAAATCAGAATCGGAAAGGAATGGTATTGCTACCCTTAGTATAGCAATTCGGGACAAAAAAGGCAATGAGAGAAAACTCTCTTTTGTGCGATATTCACGAAGCATCCGGGGGAGGGCACAGGAAAGTGCGACCAAAGAGTTTCGGAGATACGCACAAAAAATGCCACGGGCGGGCATGCGCCCGCCCGTGGCGGAAGATACAGCGGAGAGAACCAGCGGCTCCGCCCCGAAACGGCTGTGCGGGAAGATTACAGCATCTTCTTCAGCTCATCGTAAACGAACTGCACCTTCGGGCCGATGACGACCTGGCAGGCAGTCTTGCTGGGACGGATGACACCGGCAGCGCCGGCAGCCTTGACGGCCTTTTCATCGACAGCGGTGCTGTCCTTCACTTCGAAGCGCAGGCGGGTGGCGCAATAGTCAACATTGGCCACGTTGCCCTTGCCGCCGACAGCGGCCAGAACGCCGGAAGCGATAGCGGTGAAGTCATTGTTCGCCAGCTGGATGTTGGATTCGGCAGCTTCGGCATCCTCATCTTCACGGCCCGGGGTGACCAGGTTGAATTTGGTGATGGCGAAACGGAATACAACGTAGAAGACGATGAAAGCGGCGATGCCCAGAGGAATGATCATCCAGGTGTTGGCATGAGCCGGCAGAGAAGCGGAGAAGACCAGGTCAGTGGCACCGGCAGAGAACATGAAGCCGGCACGGAAACCAACGTAGTAGGTGATGACGGCGAAGATGCCGTACAGCAGAGCGTACACAACGTACAGGGGGAAGCACAGGAACATGAAGCCGAATTCGAAGGGCTCGGTAACGCCGCAGACGAAAGCGCAGATAGCGGCAGAAGCAACCAGGCCGATAGCAGCCTTCTTGTTCTTGGCGGTGTGGACCATAGCCAGAGCAGCGCCGGGGATACCGAACATCATGCAGGGGAAGAAGCCGGACATGTACATGCCGAGGCTCCAGCCCACGTCGGCGGAAGTTTCACCGGCCCAGTAATGGGTCA
Organism: Oscillospiraceae bacterium; assembly: GCA_019413245.1. Classification (GTDB taxonomy): domain Bacteria; phylum Bacillota; class Clostridia; order Oscillospirales; family Ruminococcaceae; genus Gemmiger. The sequence goes on along the minus strand of DXNX01000018.1, from coordinate 13,098 downwards.
GGTCGCCCAGGCCGATGGTATCGAACCAGAACACGTTGTTCAGAGCGTGATGAAGGCCGGTGGGGATCAGCAGACGGTTGAAGAAAGCGTACAGACCAGCACCGATGCCGCCCATGCCGACGATGGCGTCGCCGACCCAGACCAGAGCGTTGAAGATCAGAGGCCACAGGAACAGCAGGATGACGGAAACAACGATGGAGACCAGGCCGGTGACGATGGCCACGCAGCGCTTGCCGCTGAAGAAGGCCAGCCAGTCAGGCAGCTGGGTGCTCTTGAACTTGTTGTAGCAGGTAGCACCGATGATCGCAGCCAGGATACCGATGAAGGCGTTGCCGGCGGTCTTCTGGAAAGCGATGTAGGTAGAGGTGCCTTCCACCAGGTTCATGAAAGGCAGAGCGCTGACGACGCCCACGCTCAGCAGCTGGGTCATCATCAGGTAGCTGACCAGACCGGCCAGAGCGGCGGTACCGTCATGGTCATCGGACAGGCCAACGGCAGCGCCAACGGCGAACAGCCAGGCCATGTTGTCGATCAGGGCGCCGCCGGCCTTGATCAGAATGAAACCGACCGTGTAAGCCAGGCCGGTAGTGGCGCCTTCAGCACCCATAGCAGCCGGAGCCAGTGCATAGCCCAGGCCCATCAGGATGCCGCAGACGGGCAGCGCGGCAACGGGCAGCATAAGCGCCTTGCCGAGCTTCTGCAAGAATTTCATCATAAAAGCATTCCTCCTAAAATATGGAAGCGTTCCAATCCTGTTCACTGGACACTGGTTCCTGACCACTGAACAGCTTGTTAAATGTATATTAACATATTTGTCACAAAAATGAAAGATGTTTACCTCGAAATTGGCGGAATGACGAAAAAATGATTTTTCGTCGAAATAAAATTTCCGGATAAATGGGATGAAATCCCAAAAAATAGAAAAGTTGAAACTTTTTTTCAACCTTTTTCATAAGAAAATCAACTTTTTTGAGATTGTTCTCACCGCGGATATCGACCCACTTTTAACAAAAAAGCCCCGATTTGGTCATTTTGCCAAACCGGGCTTTTAGAATGTCAGAAGTTTAACGACCTTTTCGGCCGTTTTCCGCTTTTCTCTGCAGCGCTCGAACGCGTGCGCGATACTCCGGGGAGCTGCGCAGACTTTCACAGATTTTCTGGATCGCCTTGTTGTGGGTGAAATCATCCAGTGTATCTCTTTCCAGATAGGTAAAGCCCAATTCAGGCTCTTTTACGGCGACAATACTTATTGCCCAGGCAACGCCCAGCCGTGTATACAGAGCCGGACAGGAGGTTGCGGTACAGGCATCCAGGGTGGTGCGGCGTCCTTCCGGTGTGGCGGTGAAGTGGTCCAGCAGGCAGACAATGCCAAACCGGGCTGGAAATTCTTCATCTCGACGGGCCAGGGCGGTAAGCCAGGGCAGCCAGATATCCGGCGCTTTGGACATCCATTTGCAGGAAATGGCGGTGGAATCACAGATGCTCCAGTTCGTTACCCGGGGCAGAAATTTTTCCAGCCGTTCCTTGCGTTCCTCGTCGGGCAGCCGGGCGGCGCCCAGCAGCATACCGTGAAGCATGGCCTGCTCCAGATACGGCCCCTCCAGCGCCTGCCAGAGAGCGGGTTCCCGGGGCAGGACTTTGGCCAGCTCTTTGGCCAGTGCCCGCAGCCTGGGCAGACGTACCCCCAGAATCGGCGGCGGGTCCGGGATGAGAGAGGCGGAAAACCGGGCGTACTCCGGCTCGGCCATGTCTTGCAGACGGGCCAGAATTTCTTTTTGGGTGTACGGCATGGCGGCAGCTCCTTTCCTGTTTGTATTATGGTAGCATCTGCAAACCGATGCCGCAAGTTTCCCCGGCATGAAAAAAGCCGGTGCACACAGAGCGCACCGGCCGAAGGGGTATGACTGTTATATTATAATAAAGGAAGTTACTCGGCCGTAAACAGTTTGGGGGCTGCCTTGTACAGCAGAACCACAGCCACCACGGTCAGAACGGTTTCGGGCAGCATGTAGCTGGCGTTATAGCCCAGGCTGTACGTCCAGGCGGGCAGGCCGTCGGACAGGTTGCCCCAGATCAGCACGCCGGACAAAAAGCTGCACAAGAAGCGGATGACGCAGACAGCCGCGGTTCCGACGGCCACGCCTACCAGACGGTTGTGGAACGGTTTGGCAAAAACGCAGGCCAGGCCCAGCAGGGTGAAGGCCAGCACATAGTCCAGCATGATCATGCCGAACAGGGGCAGCAGGCCGGGAGCCGGCGGTGCGTAGAAGCCCAGCAGCATCTGCAGCAGGCTGTTGACGAAGCCGGTGAACAGGCCCCACTTGACGCCGTGCCGGAAGGACACCAGAATAAAAGGCACCATACTGAACAGGGTGATGGAACCGCCGTTGGCCAGCTCAAAAATCTTGATGTTGGCCAGCACCGTGCCGAGAGCAATCATCAGGGCGCACTCGACCAGGATACGGGTCTTGGATGTGGTTTTGGACATGGGGAACACTCCTCAAAACGATCAATAGTCCATAAAAACAAGAAGCGCGCCCGGCAGGCAAAACCTGCATGCGGGCGCGCGAGTTTCCGTATGATGGGATTGGTTCCCGTCAACTCCCTACGCCGGCATTACCCGGATCAGGTTAAAGGGTACTCCTTGCGGATCTCAGCCTTTCGGCGCCCCTGTTTTTATGTCCAAAAATAGTATACACATTTTGGTGAAAAAGTCAAGACAAAGCGTATACGACCCCGCTCATGGGCGGCAGGCGGAGGGAAAAACGTCCGTTTTGCGCCCACAGCGGTTGGCTGTCTGCCGCCCCGGCGACAAACAGCGGTTCGGCCTTCCGGGCACCGCAGCTGTCCGGAGTGGCTTCCAGCGGGTAAGAGCCCAGGTTGAACACGCACAGCAGGCGTTCCCCGTCGGATTCCCGCAGATAAGCCATGCCCAGTCGCTCGGAATCCCGCAGGACCCAGGCAAAGCAGCCGCGGCGCAGAGCCGGGTGCGCGGCGAACAGTCCGCCCAGGGCGGCGGTATAGCTGTCCATGGATGAATGGAGCGGGTGCCCCAGGCAGGCCCAGTCCATCTCTTTATAAGGATCAAAAGCCAGCGGCTGGCCGAATTCGCCGCCCATAAAAGTCAGCGGGCGGCCTGGCCGGGTGTATTGCATCAGGTACAGCACCTGCATCTGCCGGAACTTTTCCTCGCCGCTGCCGGGCAGCTGCCACCAGACGGACCCGCTGTCCCAGGTGTTATCGTCGTGGCTCAGGGCATTGACGGCGGTTCCGGGACCGGGGTCTCGCAGCAGGGCGGAAAAATGATGCCTGCGGCCGGCCGGATCGGAAAAGAAGGTCCGCACGTCCCGGGCCCAGGCGCTGTCCCATACCGCGTCAAACCCAAGCCCGCCGCGCTCGGTGGGCACAGCGGCATTCAACGCTCCGGCGGTATCCTCGGCAGCCAGAAACACCGACCCGAACCGGGCATGCAGTCCACCGGTCAGGGTCTTGAAGAATTCGGCGGCGGCCAGCGCTTCCCCGGCCGCCTGGGGACGGTAGAGGGCATGGCCCACCGCATCCACCCGCAGACCGTCGCAGTGCAGAACATACAGCCAGAAGGCGGCCGCACTCAGCAGAAAGCTGCGCACCGGTCCGCTGGTCAGATCAAAGCGCAGGCTGCCCCAGTCGCTGGGACCGGCCTCAAACAGTGGCGCACCATCCCATTGGGCCATGCGGTCCGGGTCAGGCGCAAAATGCACCGGCACGAAATCGGCCAGCACGGCGATGCCTGCCCGATGCAGACGGTCGATGAGAACTGCAACCCCCGCAAAGCCGCCCAGACGGGCGGTGGGAGCAAAATACCCGCAGCCCTGGTACCCCCAACTGCCGTCAAAGGGATATTCGGCCAGAGGCATCAGTTCCACACAGGTGAAATTCCGGGCCTGCAGATAGGGGATCAGCACATCGGCCAGCTCCGTGCCGGAATAATACCGTCCGTCCCAGTGTCGCCGCCAGCTGGAAGGATGCAGCTCATATATATTGAGGGGAATGTCCGGCAGCCAGCGCCGCAGTGTCAGCCATTCCGCATCCGTAAACTCATAAACGGGCCGCAGCAGCCGCCCGGCGGTCCCGGGCAGGGCCTCGTACCCGAAGGCAAAAGGGTCTGGTTTCAGCCGCCAGGTGCCGTCCGGCCCTAAAATATTGTATTTGTACAGCTGGCCTTCTTGTGCAGCGGGTACAAAACCCCGCCAGAGTCCGTCCTCGCAAGCAGCGAGCTCGGCAGCGCTCCACAGGTTCCAGCCGTTCCAGTCTCCTGTCACCTGTACCCGGCGGGCGTGAGGGGCCCAGACGGTAAAACGCCATCCGTGCCCGGCCGGCTGCGCGCCCAGCAGGCGATAGGCGTCAAAGCTGATGCCGTTGTAGAAATCCGCGACATCCGGCCGCATACTGGTCCCGTCCTTTCCCGTAAAATCTGCCCGCAGAAGGGGTGAACCCATTGTAACACGCGTGCCCGCACAAAGGCAATCCTGCCCAATACCACAGGTGGCCCAAAATGCCCGCACGAACGATAAAAACACCCAAAATATGGTAAGATACATGGAAATAGTAACGCAATTACGACAAAACTTTTACATCTTTCTTGTGAAATGGGCTTGAAATTATACATCTGTTTCGTGTATGATTAGAACTGTATCTTGATAAAGTGCAGGCATCTGCATGAATATACCGAAGATGAAGAGGAATTAAAATGGCAAAAAAGAACCCTATGAAGTACTTTTCCGGAAGTACGGTGGCGCGCCTGCCCCTGTATAAGCTGATTGCCGGCGGTACGGCAGTCCTGCTTTGCGCCAGCCTTGGCATCGGCGCCATGGCAGCAGGTATGAGCAGTGTTGAACTTCCGGACTCCGCACAACCCACTCCCACGCCGGTGGTGACACCCACTGCTACGCCGGAATCCACCCCCACACCGACACCCCAGACCCAGATCGAAATGGAAGTCACGGTGGTGCAGCAGGACATCGGCGTTCAGCTGTACGCCCTGACGATGCCCGGTACGGAAGAAACCGCGCCTGAAAAAACCGAGGGAGAGACTTCCGAAGGGGAAGAGAACGAAGAAACGGATCGTGTGCCGCTGACCGGCGTTCCGATGAACGTTCTGGTCACCGACAAGGACGGCAACGAGACTACATATGAGCTGGACACCGCCACCGGCACCGCTCTGGCGGAAGATGTGGAACCCGGCGACTATACGGTGGCCGTGTCCGAGGTGGAAGGCTATGTCCTGCCCGAAGCCCAAACCGTGACCGTCAATGAGAAGGTTGTCTACAAGGCGGATATTGCGGCGGTCAAGGATAAGATCGTGCAGTCCAGCGAGGTCGTGGAAAGCCAGGAAGACTCTGCTTACGGCGAAGGCGGCGGTGCCCCCATTGCGGAAGAAATCACCGATACGGTCACTTATGCTGAGAGCTCTGCCAAGGAAGTTGGCACCAAGACCACCTACACCGCGACCCTGAGCAGCGACGGTCACCTGATGCTGACCGACGGCTCTGTCAGCCGTTACAAGCCTGTGTATAAGGATGACACCCAGGAACTGACCGGTGCCATCCGTGACAGCGGTGCCCGTACCGCCTCCGTGGTTCCGGGCAGCGTGTCCATTCTGCCGCTGGGACTGTCCGGTGAAGCCAGCATCATGCCTCTGGCCGAAGGGGAGGAGAAGGTTCCCGTTCTGCTGGATGAGGAAACCGCCACGCCCGATCCCACGGCCAGCACGACGCCTACCGGGGAACCGGACGCAACTTCCTCTCCGGATGCTACCAACACCCCGAGCCCGACACCGACGGCCACACCCACCCCGACGCCGACGGCAACGCCGACGCCTACCCCGACCGCTACGCCCACTCCGACGCCGACGGCAACGCCGACGCCCACCCCGACGGCTACACCTACTCCGACGCCGACCGCTACGCCTAAGCCGTCTCAGGCTCCGGCGGATGCCAGCTGGCCCGACCAGATCGAAGCCAGCAAGCTGAAGGACTACGGCTTTGCGGTGGATGTGAAGACCGAAACCATCTACGAGTACACCGGCTGGCAGAACATTGACGGCAAGGAGTACTATTACGATCCCGCAACCCATCAGCCGGTCACCGGCACCCAGGTCATCAACGGCAATGTGTACACCTTCAGCGCCTCCGGTGTTCTGGGCCAGAAGGAGCGCGGCATCGACGTTTCCAAGTTCCAGGGCACCATCGACTGGAACGCCGTCAAGGCTGACGGCATCACCTTTGCCATCATCCGCTGCGGCTACCGCGGCTACGGCAGCGGCGCGCTGGTGGAAGACTCCACTTTCCGCCGCAACATCCAGGGCGCTACGGCAGCCGGTATCAAGGTTGGCGTTTACTTCTACAGCCAGGCTGTGAACGAAGCCGAGGCCGTGGAGGAAGCCAGCATGGTCCTGAGCCTGGTCCAGGGATACGGCCTGCCTTGCGGCGTCTACTATGACACCGAGAAGGTGGCCGGTGATACCGGCCGTGCCGACGGCATCAGTGCCGCCCAGCGTACCGCCTGCGCCGTGGCTTTCTGCGAAACCATCCGCAACGCCGGGTACAGCGCCGGTGTGTACTCTTACGCCAGCTGGTTCTACAACTCCCTGAACTTTGCCAACATCAGCAAGTACCGCATCTGGATTGCCCAGTACCGCGATACGCTGGATTTTGCGTACAGCTACAACATCTGGCAGTACACCAGCACCGGCAAGGTCAACGGCATCAACGCCAACGTGGATATGAACCTGGGCTGATAAGCGGAAGGCTTTATTTCCAAAACCTGCAACACCCCCGCCCGGACACATTTCATCCGGGCGGGGGTGTTTTGTACCCAATCAGCGAAAGGAACAGGAAGAAATTCGGGTTGTTGCCAGCATTCAAAAGCAAAGAGTGCCTCCGGCTGCTGCCGGAGGCACTCTTTTGCTTATTCGAGAAAGAAAAATCGCGGGAACAGTAGTCTCAGCACCCCTGCACCAGTTTGGCGCCGGCGCCGCCGCGGACCTGACCGCTGCCATGCACGATGTATTTGTAGGTGCACAGCTCCGCCAGACCCATGGGGCCGCGGGCGTGGAGCTTCTGGGTGGAAATGCCCATCTCACAGCCAAGGCCGAACTCGCCGCCGTCGGTAAAGCGGGTGGAAGCGTTCACATATACCGCAGCACTGTCCACGCAGGTGGTAAAGCGGGCGGCGGCTTCCTCGTCGGCGGTGACGATGGCGTCGCTGTGGTGGGTGGAATGGACGGCAATGTGGTCAATGGCTGCTTGCAGGTCATCCACCACACCCACTGCCATGATGTAGTCCAGATATTCTGTGTCGAAATCCTTCGGCCCGGCAGGGGTGCCGTCAATGATGGCGGCTGCGCGGGCATCCAGCCGCAGTTCCACCGGGGTCAGGCCGGCTTCGGCCCGGGCGGTGCACAGCCGCTGTTTCAGCTTGGGCAGGAACTCGGCGACAATATCCTGGTGCACCAGGCAGACTTCCGCCGCATTGCACACGCTGGGGCGGCTGGTCTTGGCATTCTCCACAATGTTCAGGGCCATCTCCTGGTCGGCGGCCTTGTCTACATAGATGTGGCAGATACCGGTGCCGGTCTGGATGCAGGGAACGGTGGCATTCTCCACGCAGGCGCGGATGAGCCCGGCGCCGCCCCGGGGAATCAGCAGGTCCACCAGTCCGTCGGCAGTCATCAGTTCGTTGGCCGAAGCATGGGTGGTGTCCTCAATCAGGCTGACGGCGGTTTCCGGAAGACCCACTTTCGCCAGTCCCTGGCGCAGGGCTTCCACAATAGCGTGGCAGGTGGACCAGGCATCCCGGCCGCAGCGCAGCACGCAGGCGCTGCCTGCTTTGATGGCCAGGGCGGCCGCGTCGGAGGTGACGTTGGGACGGCTTTCGTAGATGATGGCAATGACGCCCATGGGGACGGCTGTCTTTTCAATCAGGATGCCGTTGGGACGCACGATCTTGCGCAGGACCGCACCCACCGGGTCGGGCAGGGCAGCCACTTCCCGCATGCCCTTGGCCATATCGGCCAGGCGGGTAGGGGTCAGGGCCAGGCGGTCCAGCATCACGTCGCTGACCCGGCCGCGGGCGGCATCCAGGTCCTGTCGGTTGGCGTCCAGAATGCTCTGCTGCGCCGCTACCAGCGCCACGGCCATGGCTTCCAGAGCCGCGTCCTTGGTGTCGCTGTCCGCCAGAGCCAAAGGCAGGCGGGCAGACTGGGCATGGAGCAAAATTTCATGGGTGGTCATGGGTCTTACCTCCTTTACGGGCCGGACAATCAGCGGCGGGCGTGCCCCGCAAAACGGGTGCCCACCGGGCGTCCGGCTACGATGTCATACAAAGCCAGGGCGTTGGCGCCGTTGGCGATCACCATATCCACACCGGCGGAAGTGGCCAGCTTGGCGGCCATGATCTTGGTGGCCATACCGCCGGTGCCCAGTTTGCTGCCGGCGCCGCCGGCCAGGGCTTCCACTTCGGGGGTGATCTCGGACACGGTGCTGATCAGCTGGGCGTCCGGATGGGTGTGCGGGTCGGCGGTGTACAGGCCGTCGATGTCACTCAGCAGCACCAGCAGATCGGCCTGCATGTACTTGGCTACCAGGGCGCCCATGGTGTCGTTGTCGCCCACGGCGATTTCCTCAGTGGCCACGCTGTCGTTTTCGTTGATGATGGGAATGGCACCCAGCTGCAGCAGGCGGTAAATGGTGTTTTCCAGATTCATCAGCCGGGTGGCGTTGTTGAAGTCCTCCCGGGTGACCAGAATCTGGGCCACCGTGTGGTTGTAGTCGGCAAAAAGTCGGTCATAGGTGTACATCAGCTCACACTGGCCCACCGAGGCCGCAGCCTGTTTGGTGGCCATGTCGGTGGGGCGTTCGATCTGCAGCTTGCCGGCACCCATGCCGATGGCGCCGGACGACACCAGAATGATCTCATGCCCGGCGTTTTTCAGGTCGCTGAAGGTCTTGACCAGCTCCTCAGTGTGGCGGATGTTCAGCCGTCCGCCCGGATAGGCCAGGGTGCTGGTGCCGATCTTGATAACAATACGCATGTTTTACACACTCCCGCGGGCAGGCTCAGCCTTTGCCCATCTCCTTGGTTTTGTCGTAGGCGGCCAGCACCGCATCGGTCACCGCACCGCGGAATGCCCGTTCTTCCAGCAGGCGCACGCCCTGGATGGTGGAACCGCCCGGGCTGCATACAGCGTCCTTCAGCGCGCCGGGATGCATGCCGGTCTCCAGCACCATGCGGGCACTGCCCAGCACCATCTGGGCGGCGTATTCCTGCGCTTTGGCCCGGGGCAGCCCGGCGGCCACACCGCCGTCGGCCAGCGCCTCAATGAACTGGTACGCCCAGGCGGGACCGCAGCCCGAAACACAGCTGGCTGCATCGATCAGGGATTCCGGCACCTCATCCAGTCGACCGGCAGGGGCCATGGCCTCCAGCCAGGCCTTCAGGTCGGCATCCTCCACATGAAGGCTGCAATACTGGATCATGCCTGCGCCCAGAGCCACCGGCGTGTTGGGCATCATACGGATGACGGGACCCTGTCCGCCGGCCATTTCCAGAATGCGCTGCATGGTCAGCCCGGCGGCCATGGTCACCAGAATGAACTTTTCCCCGGCTTTGCGGCGTTCATCGAACACCGGGACCAGGTCGGCCAGAACACCGGCCATCATCTGGGGCTTGACCGCCAGAAAGACAAAATCACACCCGGCGGCGCCGGCGTTGTCGGCCGTGCGGCAGCCCAGCTCTTCGGCCAGTGCCTGCGCTTTGGCCGGGGTGCGGTTGGCCAGCACCACGTTCTGCGGGTCGGTGGCACGGCATACGGCCCGCGCCACAGCGCTGCCCATGTTGCCGCATCCGATAAATCCATACGTCATCCCAAATACCCCCCTGGCGTTTCGCCACAAAAGTCTTTTGACTTATCCTAGCGCAAGGAAAAGCCAATGTCAACAAAAAAGGCTGACAACAGTCGGCAAAACTGGTATAATAGCGGAGTAAATACCCGATTTTCCTTATGATTCGGAGGCTGTGACTTATGCAGTATGTTTCGTTGGGCCAAACCGGCCTGAAGATCTCCCGCCTTGGTTTCGGCGGCATTCCCATCCAGCGCATCGACCAGCCGGGCACCCGCGCCCTGCTCAAGGCGGTGCATGAAGCCGGCATCAACTTTATCGACACCGCCCGCGCCTACACCGTCAGTGAAAGCTGGATCGGCCAGTCTCTGGAAGAACTGGGACTGCGGGATTCCTTTGTGCTGGCCACCAAGTGCCGGGCCATCACCGCCGAGGAGATGCGCTCCGAGCTGGCGGAGAGCCTGAAAAACCTGCGCACCGACCACATCGACCTGTACCAGTTCCATAACCCCAGCCTGGAAAACCTGGAGAAGATCCTGGCCCCCGGCGGGGCACTGGAAGCTCTGCTGGAAGCCAAGAAAGAGGGCAAGGTGGGCCACATCGGCGTGACCGCCCATCTGGCCGCCGTGTTTGAGCGCGCCCTGGAAGTGGACGAGATCGAGACCATCATGTTCCCTTATAATATTGTGGAACAGCAGGGGGCCGAACTCATTGCCAAGTGTGCCGCTGCGGGCAAGGGCTTCATTGATATGAAACCCCTGGCCGGCGGTGCCATCGAGGACGGCCGCCTGGCCCTGCGGTATGTGCTGTCCAACCCCAACGTGACCGTGGCCATCCCTGGCATGGCCGACCCTGCCGAGCTGGCCGCCAACGTGGAGGGCGCTGCCAACATCGAGCCTCTCACCGAGGAGGAACAGGCCGCCTGCCAGAAGGTGCGGGACGCTCTGGGCACCCAGTTCTGCCGCCGCTGCAACTACTGCGCCCCCTGCACCGTGGGCATCCAGATCCCCAGCGCTTTCCTGTTCGACGGGTATATCTCCCGCTACGGCCTGGAGGACTGGGCCCGCCAGCGGTATGCTACCCTGCCGGTGAAGGCCAGTGCCTGCATCGAGTGCGGTGCCTGCGAGACCCGCTGCCCCTACCAGCTGCCCATCCGTCAGATGCTCAAAAAAGTGGTGGAGCACTTCGGGGAGTAATCCTTTTTCCATAAAGTATGGTCCCACTTCCGCCGGGAAAGACAGAACCCTGCCTTTCCCGGCGTTTTTTTCGGTCAAACTGTGATTTTTTGGGTCCCGCGCTTGTGTTTCCCGCGGTGCCCATGCTATAATCTATTCTGTATCGGTTTGCGCATTTTTGGGCACGGCTGTGCCGGCGCAGACTCCAATTCCTGGAAAAGAGGTTCTGAACACCCATGCGTTTTGACGCTGACCTGCATTATCTTGACAATGCCGCCACCACCATGGTGGACCCGGATGTGGCCGAAGCCATCCATACAGCCATGCTGCACCACTGGGCCAATCCATCCAGCCTGTATGAACCGGCCATTCTGGCCCACGGGGCACTGTCTGCGGCACGGGGCAAGGTGGCCAGAACGCTGGGCTGCCAGCCCAAGGCGCTGTACTTCACCGCCTGCGGCACCGAGAGCAACAACCTGGCCATTCTGGGCGCCGTGGCGTCCCGCCGTGTCTGGGGCAACAAGATCGTGGTCTCCGGGTTTGAGCATCCTAGTGTGCAGCTGCCCATCCGGGCGCTGAGGGACCAGGGCTTCACCGTCACCGAGATCATGCCCCGGGCTGACGGTACTCTGGATATGGGTGCCATGCTGGACGCGGTGGACAAGAACACCGTGCTGGCCTGCTGCATGGCCGTCAACAATGAGACCGGCGCCAAGCAGGACATCGCCCGGTTTGCCGCCGGCGTCAAGGAACGCAACTCCCGCTGCGCCGTCCATGTGGATGCGGTGCAGGCCTGGTTGCGGATCCGGGTGCCGCTGAAAAACGTGGACAGCCTGGCGGTTTCCGGCCATAAGGTCCACGCGCCCAAGGGCATCGGTGCGCTGTATCTGCGCAGCGGCTACCACTGGACTGCGCCCATCCTGGGCGGCGGACAGGAGAGCGGGGTGCGCCCCGGCACCGAAAACCTGCCCTATGCCGTGGGCCTGGGCCTGGCCGCCGAAAAAGGCGCCCGCACCATGACTGCCCGGACCGCCGCCATCAAGGCGCTGAATGAGCGCCTGCGCGCCGGGCTGGCCGAGATCCCGGAAGTGACCATCAACTCCCCGGCGGATGCGGTGCCCGAAGTCCTCAACTTCAGCCAGCACTGCGTCAAGAGCCAGACCATGCTCAACTATCTGTCTGACCGGCATGTGTATGTGTCCAGCGGCAGCGCCTGCGAAAAGGGCGAGCCCAGCCACACCCTGACCGCCATGGGCTGCGACGAAAACACCATTGATACCGCGCTGCGGGTCAGCTTCTGCGCCGACAACACCCCCGAGGATGTGGATGCCCTGCTGGAAGGGCTGAAAAGCGGCCTGAAGGAACTGCAGCATATCTGATAAAACGATGAGAGGAATCGCATGAAAGAGATCATCCTTGCCTACCAGGGCGAAATGACCCTGAAAGGCCTGAACCGCGGCAAGTTCGAAGCCGGCCTTGCCAAAAGCATCCGCCACCGCCTGGAAGACCTGGGCCCCTTCAAGGTCCATTCGGCCCAGAGCACCGTCTTTATCGAGCCCATGGAAGAAGACCTGGACGTGGACGAGGCGTTCCGCCGCATCTCCAAGGTGTTCGGCATCGTCAAGCTCAGCCGCGCCGTCTGCTGCAGCAAGGAATTTGAGGACATCTGCGCCACCACCGAGGCCTATCTGGGCGAACAGCTGCGCGGCCTGCGCACCTTCAAGGTGGAAGCCAAGCGTGCCGACAAGAAATATCCCATGAAGAGCCCGGAGATCTGCCGGGAACTGGGGGCCTATATCCTGTCCCATCACAACTACCTGCGGGTGGATGTACACAATCCCCAGCTGGAGATCATGGTGGAGATCCGGGATAACGGTGCCTACATCCACGGCCCCAAGGTGGAAGCCGCCGGCGGCCTGCCGGTGGGCACCAGCGGCCGGGCACTGAACCTGCTGTCCGGCGGCATCGACAGCCCGGTGGCTGCTTACTGCATGGCCCGCCGCGGTCTGGCGCTGCACCACATCCACTTTGCCAGCCCGCCG
>DXNX01000179.1 GCA_019413245.1 Oscillospiraceae bacterium | reverse complement strand
TTGTGGGCGTGGGCGAAAAGATCGATGACCTGATCTTGTTCTCCGCCACCGACTTCTCCGAAGCCCTGCTGCCCGAACTGCCCAAGAAAGAGGAGGAACAGGCATGATCTTCTGCGCTGCCACCAACAACCAGGGCAAGCTCAAGGAGCTGCGCCGTATTCTGGAACGGGCCGGACACGAGGTGAAAAGCCTGCGGGAACTGGGCGTGGACCTGGACCCGGAGGAGACCGGCACCACTTTTGCCGAAAATGCGCATATCAAGGCGGAAGCTTTCTGCAAAGCCACCGGCCTTGCCACCGTGGCCGACGACTCCGGCCTGTGTGTGGATGCCCTGAATGGCGCTCCCGGTGTGTACAGCGCCCGCTATGCGGGGATGCACGGGGATGACGACGCCAACAACCAGAAACTGCTCGAAGCCATGAAGGATGTCCCGGCGGACAAGCGGGCCGCCCGGTTCGTTTCTGCCGTCTGCCTCATGCTGCCCGATGGCCGGGAGCTGACGGTGGAAGGGGAATGCCCCGGCACCGTGGCCTTCGGCCTGACCGGCACCAACGGTTTCGGGTATGACCCGCTGTTCGTGCCCGACCGGGTGGGCCTGCCCGACGGCACCACCGTTTCCAACACCGCCCGGCGGTCCTACGCCGAACTGGCGGACGGGGAAAAGGACGCCATCAGCCACCGCGGCCGCGCCATGGAACGCCTGGAACAGGCGCTGCCTGCCTTTCTGGCCGAATAAACAACCAACACCGAAAGGATTTCTGATATGAAAACTCTGACCAGCAAACAGCGTGCTGCCCTGCGCGGCGCCGCCAACGGCCTGGACCCCGTGTTCCAGGTGGGCAAAGGGGAGATCGGCCCCGCCATGATCGAGGCGGTGGGCAAGTGCCTGGCCGCCCGGGAACTCATCAAGCTCAAGGTCCTGGAAAACAGCGAGTATTCCGCCAAGGAAGCCGCCGAGATCCTGGCCGAAGCCACCGGCGCCCAGTGCGTGCAGGTCATCGGCCGCAAGTTCGTGCTCTTCCTGCAGAAGGACAAGGACTCCGACTTCACCGCGCTGCTGGCTGCGGCCCGCTGAACCCATGGAACCGGCGGGCAAGCTGCTTTTGTACGGCGGTACCTTTGACCCGCCGCACATGGGGCATATGAACAATCTGAGGGCCGTCATGGCGGCTGTTCATCCGGATAAGGTCCTGGTCATGCCGGCGGGCATTCCGCCCCACAAGGCGGCCAGCGCCACCCCGGGCGAAGTGCGCCTGGCCATGTGCCGCTGCTTCACCGAAGTGGACCCCCGTGTGGAGGTCAGCCGGTGGGAGATCGACCACCAGGGCCGCAGTTATACCGTGCACACCCTGCAGATGCTGCGGGACACCAACCCGGGAACGGCCCTGTACCTGGCTCTGGGCAGTGACATGCTGCTCACCTTTACACAGTGGCATCGCTGGCAGACCATTCTGGCCCTGGCCACCCTGGTGGTGCAGAGCCGCGCCGGGGGCGACAGTGCCGACCTGCATGCGGCCGCCGATGCCCTGCGCCCTTATGGCGGCCGGGTGCTGTTTGCCGACGCCATGCCGGTGCCCTGCGCGTCCAGCCAGATTCGCGCCGGTTCGCTGGATGCCGACACATTGCGCCGGGTCCTGCCTGAATCCGTGCGCCGCATCATCCGGCAAAAGAACCTGTACGGCCTGGCCGACCGGGTGTAAAGCGGTACCGCCTGCCTGCCGCAGACCGATATTTTCTGACAAAAGGGGGATACCCATGACCTGTGAAGAAGCCCAGGAACTGGTAAAAGGGCGCCTGTCCCGCAAGCGGTACAAGCACACCGTAAATGTAAAAAATATGGCTGTGGAACTGGCCAAACGCTACGGGGCGGACGAGGAAAAGGCCGCTCTGGCGGCACTTTTGCATGATAGCGCAAAGGAACTGCCCCAAGAGGAAATGTTGCAGATTTTTTCCGACAATGCTATAATGGCTAAAAATGCCGCATCCCGACCGGTCCCGGTCTGGCACGGCATTGCCGCCGCCATCCTGTGCGCCACAAAATGGGGCGTGACGGACCCGGAAATTCTGTCCGCCATCGAATGCCATACCACCGGCAAGGCCAGTATGACCCTGCTGGATAAAATCATCTACATGGCCGACGCGACCAGCGCCGAACGGGACTATCCCGGGGTGGAACAGCTGCGGCGGGAAGAAATGCAGGACCTGGACCTGGCTTTGCTGCACAGCCTGCAGCAGAGCATCGCCTTTGTGAAAAAGAAGGGCGGGGACCTGGACCCGCAGACTGTGGCTGCCTGCGAGGACCTGCAGGCACGCATTGCAGAAAAAGGATAAACATACGATATTCCCAAAAGGGATGCCCCGGCCATGCCCGCCGCACCCCGCCACCAAAAAGGGAGGACGCCCATGAGCGAACCACGCAAACTGAACACCGGTGACGCCCAGCGCACGGTGTATCATGCCGGCGACGCGCAGCGCAGCATCCGCACATCGGGAGCCGCAGGCTCTTCCAGCCAGCTGGAAGAAGCCCGCCGCCGCGCCCGTATGGCCGCTGCCGACAGCAGCCGCCGCAGCCGCCAGTTTACGCCGGTACAGCCGGCCGATGTGCAGCGTTATCAGGCTGCCCGTCAGGCACAAAACGCACAAAATGCCCCGCGCACCATCCATCAGCCTGCCCAGCATGCGGCCCAGCAGCCTGTCCGTCAGGCCGCACCGCAGCAGCGTACCGTCAACCGGGCTCAGCCGACCCAGCCTGTCCGCCAGGCGGCAGCCCGTCCGGCGCAGGCTGCTCCGGCCCAGCCCGGGGAAGACCAGCTGACCATGGCCCAGCGCCAGGCATTGGCCTTGCGCCGTCAGGCGGCTGCCAAGCAGGCCGCATCCGGCGCCCGTGCGCAGGTACAGCACCTGGACCTGCGGTCCACCCAGGGCGAGCGCCCCGCCTATGATTTTGACGGTGATGCCGAGTATGAGGCCCGGCAGGCCGCCCGCGCGGCCCGTACGGCCCAGGCCAATCAGACGGCACAGGCGGGCGAACAGCCCGCGGACCAGGCCGTCCGCGGCACCTCCGGCTCTGCCCGCAGCGGCAGCGCTTCCTCCGCTTCCGGCCGCCGCAGCAGCGGTGCTTCCGCCGGCGGACAGCCCCCCAAGGGTCCCGGCAAGGGCCGCAAAGGCCGCGGCAATGACGACGGCGGCAAAAAGGGCGGCAAGAAAAAGAAAAAAGCCTGGTGGAAGGTCGTTCTGGTCACCCTGCTGGTGCTGGTCCTTATCTTCGGCGGCACGCTGGCGCTGATCATGAACGCCCTGCGCCCCGAAACCGGCGGCAACCTGACCTTCAACCAGCTGCTGAATACCCCCAAGGAATTTGCCGGCAAGGAAATGAACATCCTGCTGGTGGGCATCGACCGTTCCACCGAGGACGGCTCCGGGGAAGACTCCCAGAGCAATGACGGCATGACCGACATGATCATGTGGATGCACTTCAACAACGAGACCGGCGAAGTGAAGATGCTGCAGATTCCCCGCAACATCTTCGTCACCACCGACGCCAGCTATTCCGGCAACTACCAGATCAACGCCATTGCCAAGACCCAGGGCTCCGACGGTTACAACAACCTCAATGCCCTGTGCGAGGAAGTCAGCAAGGAGTTCCAGATCCCCATTGACGGCTATGTGAGCATCCGTCTGGAAAAACTGGTGGAGCTGGTGGATATTCTGGGCGGCGTGTACTGCTATATTCCCCAGGATATGTCCTACCAGGGCAGCTCTCTGGAACAGGGCTACCGCAACCTGGACGGCGCCGCAGCGGAATTTTTGCTGCGTAACCGCCACAGCTACGCCAATAGCGACCTGGGCCGTCTGAACACCCAGCGCTACTTCTACGCCGCCATGTTCGCCAAGCTGCGCTCCATGACCCCGTGGGATATCGCCAAGAACCTGCCTTTCTACCTGAGCATGGTGGATACCAGCCTGAGCATCTCCGACCTGATCAGCGTGGCGGTCAGCCTGATGAGCGTTTCCAGCGACAAGATCATGCTGGCCCAGGTGCCGGTGTATATGGGCGGCATCACCTATAACAACAACGACGTGGTCGTGGTGGCCCGTCAGGAAACCGCCGACCTGCTCAACACCTATTACCGCGAGAACACCGGTCCCGTGGACGCCAGCGAACTCCAGGTGGTGGATAACGTGCTGGATGTGAGCGGCGTTTCCGCTTCCGACCCCAACGTGCAGTTCATGGCCTCCATCAACGAACAGGTCAATGAAGCCGCTGCCGAATCCGGCGTGGATACCAGCAGCGAGTACGTTTACGACACCCCGACCGCGGCGCCCGAAGGCGATGCCTCCTCCACTGAGGACGGCGGCGATTCCGCCGACTCCGCCAGCGAGGATAACGCCGCGTAAGTGCAACATTAAAGGAGAACAGAACTATGGATAGCAAGACCCTGGCCATTGAACTGGCCCGTGCTCTGGACGCCAAGAAGGCACTGAACGTCCGCGTGCTCAAGGTCGAGGACCTGACCACCGTCACCGACTACTTCGTCATCGCCACCGGTACGTCCACCACCCATGTGGGCGCCTTGGCGGATGAGGCCGACTTTGCTCTGTCGCAGCAGGGGGTCAACCCGCTGCGCAGCGAAGGCCATGACGGCAAGCGCTGGGTGCTGCTGGACTACGGCAGTGTCATCGTGCATGTGTTTACCAAGGAAGCTCATGATTATTACGACCTGGAACACCTTTGGGCCGACGCCGCCGAAATGCCCGCCGCCGAATGGATGAAACCGGCCGAATAAATACGATTTTGTAAAATAGTGGGGAGAGATCAACCGTGAAGTACGACTTCAAAGCAGTGGAAGCCAAATGGCAGAAGGTGTGGCAGGACGAACACACGTTCCACGCCGAGATCGACCATTCCAAGCCGAAATTTTACGCTCTGGTGGAATTTCCGTATCCTTCCGCCGCGGGCCTGCATGTGGGGCATCCCCGCAGCTATACCGCCCTGGACATCGTGGCGCGCAAAAAGCGCCAGTGCGGGTACAATGTGCTGTACCCCATGGGCTGGGATGCTTTCGGTCTGCCCACGGAAAACTATGCTCTGAAGAACCACATCAACCCCGAGATCGTCACCGCCAAGAACGTGGCCCGCTTCAAGAGCCAGCTCAAGGCGCTGGGCCTGTCCTTTGACTGGGAC
>DXNX01000178.1 GCA_019413245.1 Oscillospiraceae bacterium | reverse complement strand
CCCCCCATGATGCAGAACTCTCCTTGTCCCGCATCAGGGGGATTTTCTGTTGCCAGTTTTCCGTTCACGGTTCACGCGGCTGGCCTTCCTGCAGACGGCGATATTCCGCGGGAGAAATGCCATATTCCTGTTTGAAGGCCCGGTAAAAGGTCGAATAATCCCCGAACCCGACCATCGTACAGGCCTGATCCGCCGCTTTCCCGGCCAGCAGCAGACTTTTGGCAGCAATCAGCCTTCGCTGGGTCACATAGTGGTAAAAGCTGACTTTCATCCGTTTACGGAACAGCTGGTTGATGGTGCTTTCACTGACCAGAAACCGCCGGGCTGTTTCTGCCAGCGTGATTTTCTGGCCCATCTCGGATTCCACATAAAACAAAAGCCGGTCCAGAAGCTCCTGTTTTTCAGCGGGCGGCGTCAGGGTCTTGTCATTGGCATGTACCCGCCCCAGCTGCACCATCAGGCGCATAGTATTCCCGTACACCGCTGCCTGCCATCCGGGCAAACGAGCATAACTTTCCTGCACACCGCTGCGGAACAGATGGCTGAGAAGTTCTTCCCACCGGGTACCGGCGGTGCGCAGCACAAAAGGCCGGGCAGGCAGTATTTTTTCATCCGGAAAAAGGTCGGTCATATTTTTGGCAAACAGAGGACTGAGCCAGACCACATCCCGGGTATAGGGTTCCACCAGTTTTTCCAGAAACAGCGGACGATGACTGACGCCGGGCGGCACAAACACCACGTCCCCGTGCTGAAGGTGATACCGCTCTGTCCCCAGCAGGTACTGCAGGCTGCCGCCACGGCAAAACAGAATTTCATAAAATGTGTGGCTGTGAAGCTGCACCACATCCTCAGATTCGCTGATGTCATCGTGGGTATCCACATAAGGAGAGTCCATCTCCAGCTCCTGATAAAGCGTACCGGGCACATACCCGTCCGCCTCAAGACAGGTATTAAGCTGTGAACGTTTCTCCGACAGTGGATCTTGGGGTGTCAGCTTGGCAATACTCCTCATTTGGCTTATTTTCACAGAATCACATCATTTCGTTTGTAGATTTTGGATACAGTGTACCATATCTTTGCAGGATTTGCAATGAAACATGTGGAAATTGCAATTTACTTTGCATGTGGCTGACGGTACAATACAGATAGACAAGGCAGAGTTGGTCCGGGCCCGACCCTCTCTGTAAACAATGGTTTTCCGTCAGTACCTTGCGCAGCGGACATGCGCAACCACAAGGAGGATAACAATGGCAACTACCACAAAAAGCGGCCTGTCACTCAAGCATAAAATCGGGTATGCCATGGGTGACCTGGGCGGTTGTATGACCTTTGCCCTGATGGGCGCTATGGTCACCCGCTACTACACCAACGTTTTGAAAGTCGATACCACCATTCTGGCCATTCTGTTGCTGGTCTGGAATATCTGGGACGCCGTCAACGACCCTATGATGGGTGTATTGATGGACAAGATGTATGCCAAGAGCAAGAATCCAAAAGGCAAATTCCGGCCCTGGCTCATCCGTGTTGCGCCTTTGCTGTGTGTAACGGCCATCGCGTTCTGGACGGTACCCACCTTCTTCCAGGGAACGGCCATGCTGGTGGTCCTGTTCTTCTGCAAGATTTTGTATGAAGGCTGCTACACCATGTTCAACATTCCCATGGGCTCTCTGCTGGGCGCCATGGCCAACAACGACGCCGAGCGTTCCACTCTATCCAGTGCCCGCGGTTTCGGCTCCCTGATCGGCAACATTTTGCCCATGATGATCCTGCCTCAGCTGCTTTCCAAATACGGTGACACTTCCTTCGCTTTCGGCGTGGGCGCCACGATTTGTGCTGTCATCGGCTTTGTGTTCTGCCTGCTGCACTATTTCTGGACGGAAGAACGCAACGTTTCTGCCGTGGAAGCCGCCGGCAATGGCGAAGGGGTCAAGGTCAGCGACATCTTTGTTGCCTTCCGCAAAAATCGCGCTTACGTTGCCCTGATCATCCACGGTATCTGCATCTGCACCCAGCAGTATGTGGCCAGCACCCTGGGCACCTACATGTACGGTGACGTCCTGGGCGATATCGGCATTATGAGCGTTCAGAGCGCTTTCTCCATGGTTGTCGGCATCGTCAGCCTGGCCCTGTGCCCTCTCGTCAGCAAAAAAATCGGTCTGGAAAAGATGGTCCGTATCTGCCTGCTGTGCGGCGCCGTGTGCTACCTGGGTCTGTTCGCCGTCATGATGATCACCACCATCTCGCCTCTGGTCTACATGATCTGGGCCACGGTTGCTTCCAGCTTTGGCGGTGTTTCCATCTACATGCAGTGGGGCTTGGTTGCCACCGTTACCGACTACAATGAAATGGTCACCGGCAAACGCACCGAAGGCACCATCTACGGCACCTTCAACCTGTCCCGCCGTATCGGCCAGACCGTCGGCAACTCCGCCGCTGTCCTCGCTTTGGGCTGGATCGGTTATCAGGCCGGCGCTGCTACGCAGACTGCCGCCACCATCACCGGCATCAAGGCTCTGTGCGTCCTGATCCCCGCCGTCTTCCTCATCGGTTCCTGGATTGCGTTCCGCTTTGTCTGGAACATCACCCCGGAAATCCGTGCCCAGATGGCCGCCCGCAAGACCGCAGAATAAACGATTTGTCCCACGTCCTCGGCGTGACCCGCCGGGGACATTTTTGAAGAAATCCGCAACAACAAGAATTTTTATTTATTTCTATTTTTCCGGAAGCAAAGGAGTTGGATTCGTATGGAACTGCGCACCCGCATTCTGCCCAAAATGCTCAATAGTGAAGTGGAGGAATATCTCACTCAAAACGATATCATCATCGTCCCGGTGGGTACCGTGGAAATGCACGGCGGTTTTCCCCTCGACAGCGAAACTGTTATCAGTGAAGCCTATGCCCTGAAAATGGCGGAAGCCTGTGACGGGCTTGTGCTGACCGGTCTTCCCTATTTCTACGCCGGTGCCACCGCCAGCGGCCGCGGCACCGTACAGGTCAGCATCCGGCAGGGTATCGACTATCTTTCCGCCATTGCCCACAGTCTGCTGCGGCAGGGCTTCAAACGGCAGGTATACATCAGCTTCCACGGGCCGGCGCACATGACCTGCAGCCCGATGGTCCGGGATTTCTTTGATGAGACCGGTGTTCCCATCCTTTACATGGACCTGACCATGCAGATGAGCCACAGCGCCAAAGATCTTTTCAAGGACATGAACAGTTTCCATGCCATCACCGTGGGTGCTTATAAGATGATGGGACGGCTGCAGGATGTTCCCATCACCACCGCCTACACCCACCAGCGTCCCCAGACCTGCGCCCCGTTCAACGATCTGTTCGGTTTGGCATATCAGAGTGCTGCCATTGGTTATTGCTTCGCTGAGCAGGGCGACCATATGTCTACAACGGCCATTCCCGATGAAGCGGCTCGAGATAAGCTGGCTGATGAGGGAGAAGCGTTGATCAAGGAATTGGTCAAGCGTATGGATATGCCCCATGTGGTGGAGCAAATGCGCAATCTGGAAGCCTACAACGATGCCGTTGCCGCCGAAAAGCCATGGATGCCCAGTGCCTATAACAAAAAAGGATGAAAAACTATGAGTTACACACGCATGACTCCTTGCGGACCTATTGATGGCTGTACTTGTCAATGGCCCGGCGTAATCGCATACAAGGGGATTCGTTACGCCACCGCCGGGCGGTGGGAATACCCCACCCCTGTAACCCACTGGGATGGGACCTACGACGCCACCCGGTACGGCGCTTGCTGCTATCAGCCCCGGGCTTTCTATGATGAAGAAAAGATGCCGGAAAAAGCCTTCTACTATCATGAGTTCCGCCGCGGCGAACACTATGAGTACAGCGAAGACTGCTTGTTTCTGAATATCTGGACCCCGGAAAACGCCGCTTCTGATGCCAAACTGCCGGTCCTGTTTTACATTCATGGCGGCGGATTCACCGGCGGCTGCGGTCACGAGAAACATTTTGACGGTCCGGTCTGGCCCACCCGCGGTGTGATTGCAGTGACCATCAACTACCGTTTGGGGCCGCTTGGTTTTGCCTGTCTGCCGGAACTGGCCGCAGAAGCCGGACATACCGGAAACTATGGCCTGTATGACCAACTGTGTGCCCTGCAATGGGTCCACGATAATATTTCAGCCTTTGGCGGTGATCCGTCCCGCATCACAATCATGGGGCAAAGCGCGGGTGCCATGAGCGTACAGCAGCTTTGCTTGTCACCCATGACGGAAGGGCTGATTGCCGGAGCTGTGATGAGCAGCGGCGGTGGAATAGGCAAAAAATTTGGTGCCACGCCGCCTGTGCCGGAACGGTATGATTTCTGGAAAGATGTTGTCAATCGTACCGGTTGCCAGAGCCTGGCCGAACTGCGTGCACTCTCCCCTGCTGATTTGTTTTCCGCCTGGAAAGATGCACAAGCAGCCGCTGGCGGTATGAGCTGCGCCCCCGTAGTGGACGCTGGGCTGATTCCCTGTGATGGGGCCCTGACCGCAGAACGGGGTCAGCAACGCGCCATTCCTTACATGATGGGCTCTACCAGTGAGGACATTGTACCTCCTATCGTCCACCGTATGGCAAAAGCCTGGTGCCACCTGCAGGCAGACCAGGGTAAACCGGCTTCCTATACCTGGTTTTTTGACCGGCAGCTGCCCGGGGATAATAACGGCGCCTGGCACAGCAGCGATTTATGGTACTGGTTCGGTACCCTGGACCATTGCTGGCGCCCTATGACAGCCAAAGACAGGCTTCTCAGTGAGCAAATGGTGCAGTATCTGACCAACTTTGCGAAAACCGGTAACCCCAACGGAGGCGGACTTCCGATGTGGGAACCTATTCGGAAAGGGCAAAGCAAAGTACTTCGGCTTGGTGAAGGTATCACCCGCATGGGTGGCATCAATATGGCAAAGCTGACACACACCATGCTCACTAACAAAGCGGTTGGGGAATGATTGGCTATGCAAAATATATTTAATAATTCATAAAGCATGGAAAATAAAAGGCTCACTTCTCTTTCATCGTGGTTCTTAGAACCATCCGGAGGGAAGTGAGCCTTTTAAATTGTCTCATAAATGCGAAAAAAGAAAAAACTCCCCGCTAAAAGCGAGGAGCTTTTGGTGACCCGTACGGGAATCGAACCCATGTTAACGGCGTGAGAGGCCGCTGTCTTAACCGCTTGACCAACGGGCCATAATAA
>DXNX01000177.1 GCA_019413245.1 Oscillospiraceae bacterium | reverse complement strand
ACTCCCGCGCCAAGATCTGCCACCACATGGATTGGCTGGGCATCCGCATCGACACTGACAAGAACCGCGATGCACACAAGCAGAAGGAAGATGTCGTTGAGGTCACTGCCTGGGGTGCCCGTGTCCGCACCCTGATCATCGAGACCAACGAAGAGCTGATGATCGCCCGCGACACGAAGGAAGTCCTCGAGAAGTAAGTTCCTTTTCTTATAAGAAAAGGAACCAAAAGAATTTCAATATTTTTTCCCGGAAACGGGTTATAGCGAGAGGCTGCAGCATGGGGTTTGACCTTGTGCGGCAGCCTCTTTTGTGGTATAATCGGCTTAATGAGGTCGTATATTTGAATTTCAGGAGGGTTGTCCGTATGAGCAGCAAGGTTTCAAAAGGCATTGCACTGCTTCTCTTTGGCATCCTGCTCTGCGCAGGCAGTGGGGAAATCAACACCACGATTCTGTACAATTTCGGTGATTTCCCGTTTGCCGCGATAGGCGTCATTGTAGGGGCCGTGGGGCTGTATATGGTGTTCTCTGATATGGCGGAGTAAGCGGCGCGGGCGGCATGTATGCCGCCGTTTGTAGGGAGCGGTCTTGACCGCTCCGGGCATGCTGCGGCAGCCGCCAGGTTCCTGCGGAGGGGTCAAGACCCCTCCCTACAGAGCAGACCATAAATAGGGTGCCGGCGTAAACTCGCGGGCCGGGCATGCCCGGCCCCTACAGTGCAAGCAAATTAAAAAGGGAGCCTGCCGATTCACGGCAGACTCCCTTTTCTTGTTTTATTTGTTTGGAATTTCTTCGGTTCCTTCTTTGCAAAGAAGGAACAAAACCCCCGTAATCACTGCTGGGCGGCCTCGGCGCGCTTCTTGGCGATGGCGGCGATGGCGTCCTTGCGGGACAGGTTGATGCGGCCCTGCTGGTCGATGTCGGTGACCATGACAAAGATGGGATCGCCGACGGCAACGACATCCTCAACATGCTCAACACGGTGGTCGTCCAGCTTGGAGATGTGGACAAGACCCTCCTTGCCGGGGGCGATCTCAACAAAGGCACCGAAGTTCATCAGACGGGTCACGCGGCCCTTGTAGATAGCACCGATCTCGGGGTCCTCGACAATCGTCTTGATGGTCGCGATGGCGCGCTTCGCGTCGTCCTGATCGACGGCGGAGATAAAGACGTGGCCGTCCTCCTCGATGTCGATCTTGCAGTTGAAGTTGGCGCACATCTCCTGAATGACCTTGCCGCCCTTGCCGATGACATCCTTGATCTTGTCAACGGGGATCTGCATGCTGAACATCTTGGGGGCATACTTGGACAGTTCTTTGCGGGGCTCGGCAATGCAGGGCTTGATGATCTCGTCCAGGATGTACAGGCGGCCCTTGCGGCACTTCTCCAGAGCTTCCTCGATGATCTCATAGGTCAGACCGTCGATCTTGATGTCCATCTGGATGGCGGTGATGCCGCGGCGGGTGCCGCCCACCTTGAAGTCCATGTCGCCGTGGAAGTCTTCCACGCCCTGGATGTCCAGCATAGTCATCCAGCGGTCACCCTCGGTGATCAGGCCACAGGAGATGCCAGCCACGGGGGCCTTGATGGGCACGCCGGCGTCCATCAGTGCCAGGGTGGAACCGCAGATGGAAGCCTGGGAGGTGGAACCGTTGGAGGACATGATCTCGGACACGCAGCGGATGGTGTAGGGGAACTCCTCCATGGAAGGCAGAACCGGGATCAGAGCGCGTTCCGCCAGAGCGCCGTGGCCGATCTCGCGGCGGCCGGGGCTGCGGGGGGCACGGGCCTCACCGGTGGAGTACGGCGGCATGTTGTAGTGATGAATGTACCGCTTGGTGGGGGTGTCACCCAGGTCATCCATGGTCTGGGCGTCGCGGGTGGAGCCCAGGGTGCAGATGGTCAGGCTCTGGGTCTGGCCGCGGGTGAACAGGCCAGAACCGTGTACACGGGGCAGAATACCCACTTCGGCAGCCAGGGGACGGATCTCGTTGATGCCGCGGCCGTCTACGCGCTTGCCTTCGTCCAGCAGCCAGCGACGGACAACGAACTTCTGCATCTTGTAGCTGATGAGATCCAGCGTGGAGGCATCCAGGTCGGGATGCTCCTCGGCGATCTTGTCCATGATGGGCAGCAGGGCAGCATCGCGGACGTTCTTGTCGTCGGTGTCCATGGCGGCCTTGAACTCGTCCAGATGGGCAGCGCTGATCTCCTTGAGCAGATCGTAGTCCAGCTCCACGGGGGTGAATTCGATCTTCGGCTTGCCGATCTCGGCCACAATGCTGTTGATGAAGGTCAGCATCTTCTTGATCTCGGCATGGCCGGCCTTGATGGCTTCCATCATGGTGGCTTCGTCCACCTCGTTGGCGCCGGCTTCGATCATGACGATCTTGTCCATGCTGGCGGCCAGGGTCAGGGACAGGTCACTGACCTCACGCTGGGCCTTGGTGGGGTTCAGCACGATCTCGCCGTCCACCAGGCCGACGGCCACACCGGCGATGGGGCCCTTCCAGGGAATATCGGACATGGCGATGGCCAGAGAAGCACCGTTCATGCCGGCGATCTCGGCAGAGTTGTCCGGGTCCAGGCTCATGACGGTCATAGTGACGCAAACGTCATTGCGCATTTCCTTGGGGAACAGGGGACGGATGGGGCGGTCCACCACACGGCTGGACAGGATGGCGTGCTCACCGGGACGGCCCTCGCGGCGCATGAAGCTGCCGGGAATGCGGCCGGCGGCATACAGCTTCTCCTCAAACTCGACGCTCAGGGGGAAGAAGTCGATGCCGTCACGGGGCTTTTCGCTCATGGTGACGTTGCACAGCACGCAGGTTTCGCCATAGCGGATCAGTGCGCTGCCGTTGGCCAGGCCGCACAGCTTGCCGGTTTCAACCACGAACGGGCGCCCCGCAAAGGTGGTCTCAAACTTGCGGTAGTTGGGGAAGGTTTCTTTGCGGGAAGAAAATTCCAGTGCCATAGTGTTTTCTCCTTCATGGATATATTTCCAAGGCGCCTGTGCTTTGAGCAATAAATCCAGTGCCGCTCCGTTTCGGGCGCGGCGTTCGATTTACTGCACAAACCACGGTGTGCCCAAGTCCTGGGGAAAAGGGGAACAGGAAAAAATAAATAAAAAAGGGCAAGGCGCATTTTGGTGCGCCCTGCCCGTTTTGCCAAGAATTACTTGCGCAGGCCCAGTTCAGCGATCAGGGCGCGGTAACGGTTGATGTCCTTCTTCTGCAGATAGGCCAGCAGGTTACGGCGGCGGCCGACCATCTTGAACAGACCACGACGGCTATGGTTGTCGTTCTTGTTGGTCTTCAGGTGCTCAGTCAGGTGGTTGATGCGCGCGGTCAGCAGCGCGACCTGAACTTCCGGAGAACCGGTGTCACCCTCATGGATGGCGGCTTTGGCGATGATGGGCTGCTTTTCAATGGCAGACTTCTGGCTCATGGGAAAATACCTCTCTTTCAATAATTGGCCGTCGGCACAGCAGCGGGCAACAAGGCGTCCCCAATCTGGGGCATACACCCGGAACCGAACCGCGGTAACGATAGTAATTATACCATACGGCACCTGCCTTGGCAAGCACTTTTTTTGCCGTCCAGCGGCAAAATGAAAAAATGTTTCACACGTTTCCGTGCCCGCATCCCCATTTGCGGAAATACCGGCCCATGCTCACCAGCTGCATCTTGAACTTGCCCGCATCCCGCATGGGGGCACGGTGCCAGGCGTGTATGGCCCGGAACTGGGGAAGCAGGTAGACCTGCCCGCATTGCAGGGCTTTCTGGGTCAGGTCGGCATCCTCCACATACATGAAGTACTCCGGGTCAAAACCGCCGATCTTTTTGAATACGTCGGTGCGCAGGGCGGCAAAGCTGCCGGTACAGAACTCAATGGGCCGGGCTACGCTCAGGTCCTCGTCCTGCATGGTGTAGTGCTCGTTGGCCCTGGCAAAGACGCTGCCGGGCATCCGGTCGGCCAGCTGGCGGGCCAGCAGCAGCCAGGGAGTGGGCTTGCGCCGGGGCAGATTCTGGATGCGCCCGTCCGGGAAATACAGCTGCGGGGTCGCCATGACTACACCGGGGTGGTCCAGCAGCCAGGCGGCCATGCCGGTCAGCACGTCGTCCTGCAAAAGTACATCCGGGTTCAGGATGAAATGCACATCGCTGTCCAGTTCTTCCATCACCGAATTGTGCCCCCGGCCGAAGCCCACATTCTCCGGCAGGCAACGCACGGTCACCCGTTCATCCCCGAAATCCTCCGCGGCCAGCTTCTGACCGCAGCCGTCGGGACTGGCGTTGTCCACCACGAAAAGCCGGAAATCCGGGGCAGAGGTGTGAGTCAGTACGCTGCGCACGGCAGCACATACTTCCTCGTAGTCACAGTACGCCACGATGCAGGCGCTGATTTTCGGCCCGCTCATCCATGGTTCGCCCGACGGTCGCCGAGCGCCTCCAGATTGCCCAGATCGTAGGGGGTGTTCTGGTAAACGTAATAGTTCAGCCAGTTGGTGTACAACAGATACCCGTGGGCCCGCCACCGGAAGAGAGGGTCGCGGCTGGGGTCGTCGTCGGGGTAGTAGTTCACCGGCACATGGATATCACGCCCGGCGGCCACATCCCGGCGGTACTCGGCGTCCAGGGTGTACTTGTCGTATTCCGGGTGGCCGATGACAAAGATCTGCCGTCCAGACTCGGTGGAAAGGAGCATGGGCCCGGCCACATCGCTCTCAGCCAGAATGCGCAGCTCAGGGCAGGCGTCGATGTCTGCCCGGTTCAGCCCGGCCCAGCGGCTGTGAGGCGCATAGAACACCTCGTCAAAGCCGCGTACCAGCGGGTTGGAAGGCCGGGTCACATGATGCTCAAACACGCCGAACATCTTCTGCGGCAGATGCACCTTGCGCACACCGAAATGATAGTACAGCCCGGCCAGCGCACCCCAGCACAGGTGGATGGTGGAATAGACGTTCTCTTTGCTGTAATCCATGATCTGGCACAGCTCGTCCCAGTAGTCCACGTCCTCGTAATCCATATCCTCGATGGGAGCGCCGGTGATGATCAGGCCGTCAAAGCGCTGGTCCCGGATCTCATCAAAGGTCTTGTAAAAGGCCTGCATGTGCTCCTGCGGGGTATGGGTGGTGCTGTGGGTGGCCGTCTGCATAAAGGTCAGCTGTACCTGCAGCGGACTGTTGGCCAGCAGACGGGCCAGCTGGGTTTCAGTCACGATCTTGGTG
>DXNX01000176.1 GCA_019413245.1 Oscillospiraceae bacterium | reverse complement strand
CCGTGGCTTTTGCACACTGCGGCAAGGCCCTGTTTGAAGTCTTCAAGTTCCTGGGCATCGGCGACATCGCCTACAACCAGCCCAAGACCCTGCCGTACCCCACTGAAAACCCCTTCGCCTGATGTCGGAAACAAGAATTACTTATACAAGCAAACTGAAAGGATGGTTCTGTTATGAAATTCTTCATTGATACCGCCAACGTGGACGAGATCCGCAAAGCCAACGACATGGGCATCATTGCCGGTGTTACCACCAACCCCAGCCTGATCGCCAAGGAAGGCCGCGACTACGCCGAGACCCTGGCGGAGATCGCCACCATCGTGGATGGCCCCATCAGCGGTGAGGTCAAGGCCACCACCACCGACGCCGAGACCATGGTCAAGGAAGGCGAAGCCATCTACGCGCTGGACCCCAAGCACATGGTCGTCAAGATCCCCATGACCGCCGAGGGCCTGAAGGCCATCAAGGCTCTGAATGCCAAGGGCATCCCCACCAACTGCACCCTGATCTTCAGCGCCAACCAGGCTCTGCTGGCTGCCCGCGCCGGTGCCACCTACGTCAGCCCCTTCCTGGGCCGTCTGGACGACATTTCCCAGCCCGGCATCGAGCTGATCCAGAACATCCATGATATGTTCCTGAACTATCCCGACATCGAGACCCAGATCATCGCCGCCAGCGTGCGCAACCCCATCCATGTGACCGACTGCGCTCTGGCCGGCGCCGACATTGCCACCGTGCCGTACAAGGTCCTGGAGCAGATGATCCATCATCCTCTGACCGATTCCGGCATCGAGAAGTTCAAGGCTGATTACATTAAGGTGTTTGGTGAATAATATGACGAAACAGGAAAATCTTGCGCTGCAGATCGCGGCCTGCAAGGTGCGCATGGGCGTCATTGAATCCACCCATGGTGCCAAAGCCGGACATCCCGGCGGCAGCCTTTCGGCAGCAGAAATGTTCGCTTATCTGTATAATAAGGAAATGCGCATCGACCCGGCCAACCCGAAATGGGACGACCGCGACCGGTTCGTGCTCTCCAAGGGCCATACCGCTCCGGGTCTGTACAGCGCGCTGGCTTACCGCGGATTCTTCCCGGTGGAGGACCTGCCCACCCTGCGTCACATCGACAGTTACCTGCAGGGCCACCCCAACATGAACACGGTGCCCGGCGTTGATATGAGCACCGGCAGCCTGGGCCAGGGCGTTTCGGCTGCGGCCGGCATGGCTAAGGCGGCCAAGTACCTGCACAAGGACAATGTGCGGGTCTACACCCTGCTGGGCGACGGTGAGATCGAAGAAGGCGAAGTCTGGGAAGCCTTCCTCTTTGCCGCCAAGTACAAGCTGGACAACTTCTGCGTCATCATCGACCTGAACGGTCTGCAGATCGACGGACCCACCAGCGAAGTCATGCCCACCGACCCGGTGGACGCCAAGATGCGGGACTTCGGGTTCCGCACGGTCTCCATTGACGGACACAACTTTGCCCAGATCGAGGATGCCTTCCAGTACTTCCATGCCCAGACCGGTGCACCCACGGCCATTCTGATGCACACCACCAAGGGCAAGGGCGTCAGCTACATGGAAAACCAGGTCGGCTGGCACGGCAAGGCTCCCAATGATGAAGAATACAAAATTGCCATGGATGAGCTCAATGCCCAGCTGGCGGAACTGGAGGCGCAGGTATGAGTGAGATGAAAAAGATCGCCACCCGCGACAGCTACGGCGCTGCGCTGGTAGAACTGGCCAAAGATCATCCTGATGTGGTGGTTCTGGATGCCGACCTGGCTGCCGCCACCAAAACCGGTGTGTTCAAAAAGGCATACCCCGACCGTCACTTTGATTGCGGCATTGCGGAAGGCAACATGATGGCTGCCGCTGCCGGTATGGCTGCCATGGGTCTGGTTCCCTTTGCTTCCAGCTTCGCCATGTTCGCGGCTGGCCGCGCCTTTGAACAGGTGCGCAATTCCATCGGGTATCCTCACCTGAACGTCAAGATCGGTGCCACCCATGGTGGTATCTCGGTGGGCGAGGACGGCGCTTCCCATCAGTGCTGCGAGGACTTTGCCCTTATGCGGTCCATCCCCGGCATGACGGTGCTGTGCCCCTCCGACGATGTGGAAGCCCGCGCTGCCGTCAAGGCTGCCTACGAGCATGAAGGCCCTGTCTATCTGCGGTTCGGCCGTCTGGCTCTGCCGGTGTTCCATGATGAGGCTACCTTCAAGTTCGAGATCGGCAAGGGCGAACAGCTCGCCGAAGGCAACGACGTGGCCATCATCGCCACCGGCCTGGAAGTGAACGAAGCCCTGATTGCCGCCGAACAGCTGAAGAACGAGGGCATCCATGCCCGCGTCATCAACCTGTGCACCGTCAAGCCGCTGGACGAGGAGATCGTTCTGAAAGCAGCGCAGGAATGCGGCGCTGTGGTCACCTGCGAAGAGCACAGCATCTTCGGCGGCCTGGGCGAAGCCGTGGCCGGTGTGCTGGGCGAAAAGTGCCCCACCAAGATGCGCCGCGTAGGCGTCAAGGACGTGTTCGGCCATTCCGGTCCGGCCTGGGACCTGCTGGAACAGTTCGGTCTGCGGTCGGACGCCATTGTGGCTGCTGTGAAGGAGCTGGTCTGAGATGATCGCCATCGGCTGTGATCACGGCGGGTATGAACTCAAACAGAAGATTCTGGCCCACCTGAAAGAACGCGGCCTGGAATACCGGGACTTCGGGTGTGAGTCCACCGCCTCGGTGGACTACCCCGTGTACGGCAAAGCGGTGGCTCACGCCGTTGCGGACGGCAGCTGCGAAAAAGGCATTGTCATCTGCAGCACCGGCATCGGCATTTCCATTGCCGCCAACAAGGTCCCCGGCATCCGCTGCGCTTTGTGCGGCGACTGCTTCTCCGCCCGTGCCACCCGCCAGCACAATGATGCCAATGTTCTGGCCCTGGGGGCTCTGGTGACCGGACCCGGTCTGGCGCTGGAAATCGTGGATATTTTCCTGGATACGCCCTTCTCGGAGGAAGAACGGCACCGCCGCCGCATCGCTCAATTGGAGGAAGCGTGATGTTTGAACTGTGCGCCTCAATTCTGGCAGCCGACTTTGCCCATCTGGAACAGGATGTCCGCGCCGCCGAAGCGGCCGGTGTGGATGCCTTCCACATCGACATCATGGACGGTCATTTTGTGCCGGCCATCTCCTTCGGCACCGGTATGGTGCGCACCATGCGCCGCCTGACGGCAAAACCGCTGGATGTTCACCTGATGGTGGAAAATCCGCTGGCCTTTGTGCCGGAACTGGCAGAACTGGGGGCGGAGCGGGTCTCGGTCCATTATGAGATTCCCGGAGGCCCCGAAAAACCGCTGCAAGCCATCCGTGCCGCCGGCATGCGGGCGGGTCTGGTCCTCAACCCGGAAACACCGCCGGACGTTGTCCTGCCCTGCCTGGATCGGGTGGACCAGCTTCTGCTGATGACGGTGCAGCCTGGCCGGGGCGGGCAAGCCTATTTGCCCGGCAGCAATGCCAAGCTGGAAAAGGCCCGCACCCTGCTGCAAAATGCCGGGAGCCGGGCTGTCATTCAGGTGGACGGAGGCATTACCTGTCAAACGCTGCCCGCAGCTTATGCGGCGGGTGCCCGCAATTTCGTGGCGGGCAGTGCGGTATTTGCTCATGCAATCGCACCCGGCGTTGCGGCACTGCGGCAGTGCTGCCCGGAAACCATCCGCTGATACAATCAAAAAAGGCACATTCCGTTACTTGCGCGGAATGTGCCTTTTTGTGTTTTCAGATGAACCGATCAGGTGATTACAGCTGCTCCAGAAAGAAATTGATGAAATTCAGGGCAACACCCAGAGAAGCCGCGTGCTTGGGATAGTGGCACAGATGTACATATTCGGCGTTCTCATCAAAGGGGTCGCGCTCGGCGGTCAGACGGCGCAGTTCGGGCAGATAGGGCGGCAGATACTGGGCCAGATATCCGCCCAACACGATGTTGCAGTCCAGTGTCATGCGGATGATGCACAGCCCCTGGGCCAGATGCTGCATATAATCGGTCCACAAGGTGCCGTATGCCGGATTCCCGGCGGCCAGACCGTCAAAGAACTGTTCCACCGTAATGCCCAGATCGGTGGAAATGCGGGCCGAGGAGCAGTACGCTTCCAGACAGCCCTGCTTGCCGCACTGGCAGCGGATGCCGCCCGGCTGCACGCAGATGTGACCGAACTCACCGCTGCGTCCATTCTGGCCGGAGTAGGGGGCGCCGTTCATCAGCACGGCACCGCCCACGCCGCCTTCCAGCGAAAGGTAAGCCATGCTTTCCTTTTCCTTGCGGGCAAACCATTCGGCATAACCGCCGCTGGTAGCGTCGTTGCTGAAAATGGTGGGGTAGGGGATGGCATCAGCCAACGGCTGCAGGTCGGCATCCTGCAAGTGCATGGTGGGGGCGGCCAGGATGCGGGTGCGCTCTACGTTCAGGATGGCAGGCAGTGCCACGCCCACGCCCAGCAGCTTGTCCCGGTTGAGGCCGAAATCCTTCAGAAAGGATTCGATCTCGGTGACCATATACCGCCCCAGCTCGGCAACGCTGCTGGTGCGCGGATGGCTGCTTTTGCGGTAGGCGATCTCCTCCAGCCGCAGGTTGGCAGCCAGGATGCGGAAATGGTCCCCGGAAACCGAGACCCCCAGTGCGAAGCGGGCGTTTTCTGCCACGGTCATGCGCAGGGCACGCCGTCCGCCGGTGGAAGCACTCATGCCGTCCGGCCGTACCAGTTCTGCCCGCAGCAGTTCGGTCAGGTTCTGGTGTACTGTGGGCAGGCTCATATCCAGGTCGTCGGCGATCTCCTGCTTGGAGCGCCCGCCCGGGGCATCGTACAGATAACGATAGATATTGTTTCGTGTAAGACGGCGGCGCTCGGTTGCCGTCTGATGGAGCTTTTCCATAAAAATCCTCTTTGCCTTTTTTATAAATGTACCCGGCAGGGGTGCTTAATTTAATCCTAGCGGAGAGCAAGCAAAAAGTCAATAAAAGCCGGACTTTTGCCGATTAGCTACAGAAAAAACATGAATCTTTTGTGGAGTTTGGCGGTTGACAGACGGTCACGGGCAGGGTATCATGTAAAAAGAACTTCTATAAAAGTACTTTACTGAAGTACAGGGCGAAAGGTGGAATCTCCATGTTGTATATCGGTGTGGATCTGGGCACTTCTGCATGCAAATTCCTTCTGGTGGATGAGAACGGCAAGGTCTGCAATCAGGTCACCCGGG
>DXNX01000175.1 GCA_019413245.1 Oscillospiraceae bacterium | reverse complement strand
GCAGCGTCAGATGTGTATAAGAGACAGGCTTTTTGGCGGCCCAGGCCGCCTTTTGCTGGGCCGTAGCCAAGTGGTAAGGCAGCGGACTTTGACTCCGCCATTCGTGAGTTCGAACCTCGCCGGCCCAACCAAATACGCCCCGTCGGATCCCGGCGGGGCGTATTTTTTTGTGCGGACGTTTACCGGCCCCGGTACCGGGGCATACTTCTCTTGCAGGACGGCCAGAGCCGTCCGAAAGGGAGGTGAATCCGAATGGAAAACTGCGGCGTTTTTTGCGACGTGGACGCCTGCGCCCACAACATCAACTGCCAGAAATGTGATCTGAGCCAGATCAAGATCACCCACCACTCCGACAACGCATCCGGCGTGGATACCCCGCACTTCTGCCAGAGCTACGAGCAGAAGTGACACTGTCCTGAACAGTGCAAAACGGCCCCTTTGCGAAAGAAGCCTTCGCAGAGGGGCCGTTTTTGGGTTTATCAGCCGGTGTGCACGAACTTGGGATAAATGCGCTCCATGCGCTCGTTGTCAAAGTGTTCGTCCAGATACACGGCAATCCGGTTGTCGGCGGGTTTGCCCTCAATGCGGGCGGTGTAGCGGGACAGGGCCGCCGAACTCACGGCCATGTTGACGCACATGAATACCACCAGGCACCAGGTCAGTACGGTGCCGAACCGGCGGGGCAGCTTTTCAATGGCGGCAGACAGCGGGGGATAGAAGACCTTGAACCAGGCCACCGCCGCAAAGCCCCAGAAGAAGCAGTACAGCAGGTTGATACGGCCGCCCAGGTTGAAGGGAATCTTGCTGTAATCCCAGAACACGGCGCCGAAAACGATCTCGGTAAAGACGCTGCACAGGTACTCATAGGCACCGCCCAGCAGGGTACCGGCCACAAACAGCCAGCTGGCGCTCTTGTCCTTGTAGCGGTACATGAGCAGGGTCACCAGGGCGATGGCCAGGCCCCACACGATGGAGAAAGGCCCCCACACCAGGCTGGAACGGCTCATCCATTCCCCGGCGGTGATGCGGCAGAAGATGGTCTCGGTCACGTCCCCCAGGAAAGCGCCGATGACAAAGAGCAGGAACAGCTTGTAGAAGCTGCAGCCTTCGGCAAAGACGGTGCTCTTCTCTTTTTTGGGGCGCACGAAGTTGGCCTGGGGATAGGCCTTGGCCATACGGCGCTCGGTGCGGCCCAGCACCCACATGCCCATGTTCAGGGTCAGTGCGGCCAGACGATTGTGGACTTCCCGGGCCTGGGCAAACCGATGGCGGATGCCTGCCAGGGTCAGCACCGTGCCGATGCCGTCCAGCGCCAGCAGGGCCAGCAGCACCCAGATCAGAATCTGTCCGGCCAGAGGCGGCAGCAGGGCAAAGAGGTTCAGCAGCAGGGGGGCAACCCACTTGACGGCCACCACGCCCAGAACGCCCCAGAACACAGACGCCGACAAGCAGATGTACCCGTCCAGATTGAACCTGCGGTTGGAATAGTCCCACCAGCGGGCGTCACTGAACCGTTCCAGGATATGTCCGCCGATCCATTCCACCGCCGTGGCAATGACGGCACTGAACAGGAACAGGAAGAACCAGTCGTCCATGGCCAGTTCCCGCAGGCCCACGGTGATGATGCTGCCCGCCACGCCGTAGATCAGGCACAGGGGGCCGCCCAGCACGCCGCGGTCCTGATAGCGGCGCTGCCGTATGGCGGTGAACAGGACTTCGGCCAGCCAGCCGATAAAGGAATAACAGAAAAACAGCCAGGCTAAACTAAAAAATGTCATATAAAAGACCTCTCAGTATCACAAGGGAGGGGCGGACGGACGCTCATTCGTCGGGCTCGCAGCGCAGGCGCTGTCCGGCGGTGTCGTCACTGACATAGCGGGTACTGCGGGAAACCTGGTTGTCCAGCGTTTCGCCGTTGAGATAGTGGCGCAGATTGCGGGCAAAGATGTCCACAATGTTGTCCAGCGTGCGGGGCAGGCTGAACCGGCCGGAAATGTGGGGCGTGATGAACGCGTTGGGCAGCTTCCACAGCGGATGGTCGGCGGGCAGGGGCTCCGGGTTGGTCACGTCCAGGGCAGCGCCGAACAGATGTCCGCTGCGCAGGGCTTCGGTCAGGGCGTCGGTGTCCACCGCCGTGCCCCGGCCCACATTCATCAGGATGGCGCCCGGCTTCATCCGGGCAATGCGGACCGCGTCGAACATATGGACGGTTTCGTCGGTACCGGGCAGGCTCAGGGCCACCAGGTCGGCCTGGGGCAGCTCGGTGTCCAGGTCTTTCTGCCCCACCACCCGCACACAGTAGGACGGGCAGGTGTCGGGCGCATGGCGGCGTACTCCCACCACCTGGGCGCCCATGGCATGGGCCCGGCGGGCAAAGCTGGAACCGATATCCCCCAGCCCCACGCACAGCACCCGCGACCCGGCCACGCTGCGCACCGGGCGTTCTATGGCGTCCCACTCACAGCGGTTCTGCCGGTCCCGGTACAGGAACAGATCCTTGCACAGTCCCAGCCACATGCCCAGCATCCATTCGCTGATGGCCAGCCCGTAGGCACCGGTGGCATTGGTCACGGCGCAGTTCTCGGGCAGGACACCCGGCACCAGATAGGGGTCCGGCCCGGCAAAGTTGCTCTGGAACCATTCCAGATGGTCGTTTTTTCGGATGCTCTCCACCGGCACGTTGCCCATGATCACATCCGCCCACAGGATGTCGGCTTCCTCCGGTTGGGCGCTGAATTTCAGCTCTGCCTCCGGGGCCGCATGGCGCAGCCGGTTCTGCTGCTCTTCGTTCAGCGGCAGGGCTATCAGGATTCGCTTCATTGTTCTGCCTCCTTCTGGGCGCGGGCCGCCGCCTGGCGTTCCCGCTCTTCCTTGCTGAAAATGCACCCGCAGTATTCCTGCCGGTACAGTCCGTATTCGGCGCTCAGGGTCAGGCTGCGCTTGTAGCCGTCCTTCTTGCGGAACTCACTCTGCAAGTACCGCACCCCGTACCGGTCCGCCAGCTCGGTGCCGATGGTGTTCAGTCGCACCGGGTCCTTCATGGGGGAGATGGATAGGGTGGTGGTGAACCATTCAAAGTTGTGTTCGGCGGCGTAGCGGGCGGCCTGTTCCAGCCGCAGGCGGTAACAGACGGTGCAGCGCGCCCCTTTTTCCGGCTCCTGTTCCAGCCCGCGCACGGCGGTGTAAAATTCCTGGGGGTCATAGGGTAGGCGCACTACCGTGATGCCCCGCCCGGCGTATCCGGCGTCCTGTACAAAGCGGTCCAGCTCATCCGCCCGGCGGTGGTACTCCTCCGGCGGGGCAATGTTGGGGTTGTAATACAGGATGGTCACGGCAAAGGCATCGGCCAGACGCTCCAGCGTGGCGCTGGAACAGGGCGCACAGCAGGCATGCAGCAGCAGGGTGGGGCGGCGGCCTTCGGTGGCCAAGGCCTGCATGGTCTTCTCCATTTCCAGCTCGTAATTGATTCGGTTGGGCATAATATGTCACTTCTTTATGGTTTATTCATAGAGTTTTAGAAGTTCTTTCGTAATTTCTTGAAAGAACTGTCACTTTTCTGTCACATCTATCCGGTATTCTTTAAGTGTTCCCAAAAGGAACATCCGGGAACAGGGACCCGGATCCAAAGTCCGCTGAGAAGCAGACAAACTTTTTCATCCACTCCTCTTTCTCTTTTCTTCTTTTCGGGAACGGCGTGCCGGAACAGGGACCGACACGCCGTTTGTTTTTGTGTATGCAAAAGGCCCCCGGCAGATGCCGGGGGCCTGCGTGTTTGTGTTGAGCGGGCCGGAGATGTCCGCCGCGAAAAGCCGCCCCGGTCCTGCCTTTTAATTATAAAAGGTGGATGTTAGTTGCATTGTACCGTGTCCGGCAACCCTTGTCAAGATGTGGGGCAACATGTCGGAATATCCCGGGGCAGAGCGGC
The DNA here is from genome assembly GCA_019413245.1 of Oscillospiraceae bacterium. Lineage (GTDB taxonomy): Bacteria > Bacillota > Clostridia > Oscillospirales > Ruminococcaceae > Gemmiger. The sequence continues at coordinate 1,409 of DXNX01000175.1, read as the reverse complement.
AGTTTTCCGGGGTTCAGCAGCGGTTCTAATACAAAAAAGCCCCGGCCAAACGGCTGAGGCTTTTTGAATGGAGCGTAGTCCATTCCGACGTGGTGCCGGTGGTGGGGGTCGAACCCACACGGTATTGCTACCAACGGATTTTGAGTTTTCGGGACAATCCCGAACCTGCTACCCTCTAGTGGAACCAACTGGACTTCTCGGACACCTACTGAGGGGTCAAAAACCGCTGAAATACTGATAAAATCGGCATTTCCAGAACAAAAGCCTTAAAAACTGGGCATTTCCCAGCCATCCAAATTCTAACCGCTTTGGAGCTGTTTTTGAGCCGTTTGCGGGATGCGGAAGGGATGTGTGCGGGATACCCACGAACTTAATTATGATTCGGGTGGCGCTGCCACTGCGAAATTAACATCATTGTAGCAGATATTCCCCGCTGTTGGCAATACATTTTGGAGGAATATGCTCAATGAAAAACCGAAAATATTACGAAAATCTTTTCGCAGACTATCCCAGCGTTGTGACGCTTACACAGTTTCGCGGGATGTTAGGCGGGATAGGCGACAGCACCGCTCGGAAGCTGATGAGAGAAAATCGCGTGAAACATTATTACATCCGCATGACTTATCTGATCCCCAAGGATTGGGTGATTGACTATGTTCTAAGCGAACATTATGCGGAGTACAAGGAACAACTGAAGGTCCAGGTTTAGCCCTGCCCTTCTCCATATCGGCATCGAAAGGCACTCAGAAATGGGTGCCTATTTTTATGCCCATACGGGAGGTGAATATAATCTATGAACACGCAAATCATCGCCGTCGCCAACCAGAAGGGCGGCGTCGGCAAAACGACTACCTGCGCCAACTTAGGCATCGGGCTGGCCCAGGCCGGAAAGAAAGTGCTGCTGGTGGACGCTGACCCTCAAGCCAGCCTGACCATCAGCCTGGGCAACCCGCAGCCGGACAAGCTGCCCTTCACCCTCTCGGATGCAATGGGCCGCATCCTGATGGATGAACCGATCAAACCCGATGAGGGCATCCTGCACCACCCGGAGGGCGTGGACCTGATGCCCGCCGACATCCAGCTGTCTGGCATGGAAGTGTCGCTGGTGAACGCTATGAGCCGGGAGACCATCCTGCGGCAGTATCTGGACACGCTCAAGGGACAGTATTCCCATATCCTGATTGACTGTCAGCCCTCCCTGGGTATGCTCACGGTCAACGCGCTGGCCGCCGCCAACAGGATCATAGTCCCCGTTCAGGCGGAGTATCTGCCCGCCAAGGGCCTGGAGCAGCTGCTGTCCACCATCAGCAAGGTCAAACGGCAGCTGAACCCCAAGCTCCAGATTGACGGCATCCTGCTGACGATGGTGGACAACCGCACCAACTTTGCCAAAGAGATCGCCGCCCTGC
>DXNX01000174.1 GCA_019413245.1 Oscillospiraceae bacterium | reverse complement strand
CCATGGGCTCAATGACGGTATGGCAGCGGTAGCAGGTGCCCACCTCATGCTTGAGGGGCTCGGTGGACTTGAGGTAGCCGCCGGCTTCCAGGTCGGCCAGAATGGCCTTGCGGGCTTCCATGGCGGTCATGCCGGCGTACTTGCCGCAGTCCAGGACCTCAGGCTCATCGGCGCTGGCACGGCCGCTGGCGCGCAGGGCGTCGGCTTCGGCCTTGTCGGCGGCACCGGTCATATGGCCGTCGTAGGTCAGCACACGGACCATGGGCAGGTTGTGGCGCTTGCCCACCTCAAAGTCGTTGGGGTCGTGGGCGGGGGTGATCTTCACGACACCGGTGCCCTTTTCCATGTCGGCGTGTTCATCGCAGACGATGGGAATTTCCTTGTTCAGCAGGGGCAGGATGACATGGCAGCCATGCAGGTGCTTGTAGCGGGGGTCATCGGTGTTGATGGCCACGGCGGTATCGCCCAGCATGGTCTCGGGACGGGTGGTGGCCAGCTCCAGCATTTCGCCGGTCTCCTTGACCTTGTACAGCAGATGCCAGAAGCTGCCCTCCTTCTCCTCGTATTCCACCTCGGCGTCGGAGATGGAGGTGTTGCAGTGGGGGCACCAGTTGACCATGCGGCTGCCGCGGTAGATCAGCCCCTGGTTGTACAGGTTGACGAACACGTCCAGCACGGCCTTGGAGCAGCCTTCATCCATGGTGAAGCGCTCGCGGTCCCAGTCGCAGGAGCAGCCCAACTTCTTCAGCTGGCTGACGATGCGGTTGCCGTACTTGTTCTTCCAGGCCCAGGCCCGTTCCAGGAAGCCGTCACGGCCCAGCATCTCCTTGGTCAGGCCCTCTTCCTTCATCTGGGCCACGACCTTGGCCTCGGTGGCGATGGAAGCGTGGTCGGTGCCGGGCACCCACAGGGCGGCGTAACCCTGCATGCGCTTGTATCGGATGAGGATATCCTGCCAGGTTTCGTCCATGGCATGGCCCATGTGCAGCTGACCGGTAACGTTCGGCGGCGGCATCACAATGGTGAAGGGACGCTTGCTGCGGTCGATCTGCGTGTGGAAGTAGCCCTTGTCGCACCAGTTCTGATAGACGCGGTCCTCGGTGCCTTTGGGGTCATACTGTTTGGCCAGAGTCTTTTCGTTTTCTGCCATACGGCATCCTCCTTGTCTTGTCGTGCGGGACGAAAAAAATGACCGTCCCGTGAGAGAATCTCATGGGACGGCCATGTAAATGTACATCAACCGCGGTACCACCCAAATTGCCTTTTTGCAAAGGCCCCTTGAACGCCCGGTAACGGAGGCGAAACGGAAAGCACTACTGCGCAGCATGCGGTTCGCACCTTCTGCTTGGGGGCGACAACCGCCGGGCTCCTATGCCGGGTTTCCACTCTCCCCGGCTTTCTATAAAAGGATACTGCCCGCACGGAACTCCCCCGCACTGCATTTAATATCATTCAGTTTAGTGCAAGGGCGCGTGGTTGTCAAGGTCTTTTTTGCGGCGTTTTGGCGTGTTTTACTCCTGGGCCCAGGTATTGTCCATGGCGCAGCCGTAGGCATCCAGCCGGTGTCCGGCTGTGACCTGCACCCGGGAGGAAAAGTTCATGTAGAAGGTACAATTGCGCTTGCCGTCGGTGCGGCGGCGCAGCATCAGGTCCTGGGTGTAGGGAATATCCGCCAGGCGGGGCACGCCGGCTTCCCGCAGAATGTCGAAATACAGTTTGCGCAGGAACTTTTCATCGCTGTGGCAGCCCAGATACCAGGCACAGCCAAAGCCCAGCGGCCGCTTGGTCACGGCAGGCTGGCCGCGGTAGAAGTCCTTTTCATAGGAAGAGAGCATCCGTGCCCCGGTACGGCGCAGAATGTCGCAGCAGAACACCGCCGGGTAGGTCTGGTCATCGTAGGTAAAGCTGTTGGTCTCGCCGGGCAGCAGCGGGTCGCATTCTTCCACGCCCACCCCGAAAATGTTGTTCAGACCGGCGGGCGGCCAGCCGGGGATGGCCGTACCGTTTTCATCGGTCAGACCGGAGCCGAAGGTGAGCAGGAAATGCCCGCCCTTCTGCACATACTCCTCGATGCGTTTGGGCATCTCCGGGCTGAACACCGTCAGCAGCGGCGCCGTCACCACCTTGTAGCCGGACCAGTCAGCCGCCGGGTCCAGCACATCCACGTCGATGTAGTTCTCCAGCAAAGCGGCATAATGGTCCAGTATCACATCCTGCGGGTCGCCGCAGCGGTGGGCCGCAGCCAGAGCCGCCAGCCCCGCCGCTGTGCGGCCGTCATACAACAGCGCCACCGGGGCTTTGGTGGTCATGCCGCCCACAAAAGGCAGCTGCTGCAGGACCTGTCCGGCTTCGGAGGTTTCCCGGAAGAACCGGGTCTCGGCGCTGCCGTTGTGGCTGACAACGGCGCGGCCATCCAAGCGGGCGGGCAGCTGCCGCCAGGCGGCGTGTTCCACTCCGTCCGCGCCGCAGGCCACCGCCTCCACCAGAGACAGGGTCAGAATACCGGGGCGCAGGCATTTGGTCCCGGGCAGCTGCCGGGCCACAAAAGGCCGACCGGCACAGCGGGCACGGTCATAGGCAAACGCGGTGCGCACCGCCCGGTTCCACTCGCTGGAAGCATCTCCGCCGGTGCGCCAGCCAGGTTTGGTTACCGCCAGGGTCAGATCGGCGGCAGAACCGCCTTCCTCCGGCAGCAGGTCGGTCATGATGCGGGCGTCCGGGCATCCTTTCCGTATGGCCTCCGCCTCCATGTGCAGCAGTTCCGCCCGCTGGTGCGCACAAAAGGACTCCCAGTCCATGGCCGCGCACAGGTTGGGGCTGTCCGGCTCCGGTGCCGCCAGTTCCTCCCAGTCGGAATAGGCCGTGCCGCCGGCCTCATTGAGGGCGCCCAGGGTGGTGTATTTCTTGCGCAGCCAGGCACGGTAGGCTTTCTGGCAGGAGGCGCAGCAGCAGGGCTTGTCCATACCGGTGACCAACCAGGCCAGCACCGCCGGGTGGGTTCCGTAACGGCGAGCCAGCTGTTCGTCGATCTCCCGCACCTTCTTGCGCCGGGCAGTGTGGCTGGGGCACAGGCCGCCTGTCTCCTGCGGGGCAGGGCGGGTTCCGTCCACCGCCGTATGCAAAGCTCCGGGGTAATGCCGCGCCAGCCAGGACGGGCAGACCTGTCCCTGGGCACACAGAATCACCCGGATTCCATTGTCCCGCAGGGTGTTCAGAGCGTTATCCAGCCAGTCGAAGGCATACTCCCCTTCCCTGGGCTCCAGCCACGGCCAGGCATCGGCCGCCAGGGAGACCGTATTCACCCCGGCCTTGTGCATCAGTTCCAGATCACGGCGCAGAATGTCCGGCTGCCCGGCCCAGCGCTGCGGAGCATAGACTGCACTGTGCAGTAGCCCCTTCCAGTATCCATCCGACATGGGTACACCTCCTGCCATAAACAACAAGCGCCGCCCCCGGCCGGGGCGGCGCTCCTTCCTGTTTGCATTGTAGCGTGTATGGTCGAACTTTGTCAACGGTTTGTGACCGCGGCATTGTCCCGGTACAGCAGCACCGTTCCGGCCACAGCCGCCGCCAGGCCCACCAGAGGCAGGAACACCGGCAGAATTTCCAGCAGCAGATGCAGGGCATCATCGGAGGCGAACTCCACCAGTTGGGGCACCTGGCACAGAATCATAAAGGACAGCCAGAGCACCAGTCCGCCCGTCTTGCCGAAGCGGCGCAGCACCCCCACGGCCAGCGCTGCCAGGGCTGCGGGCAGCAGCACCAGGCAGAGCCATCCCCAGGCAGGAATCTGCCGGAGGAAGCATTCCCCCTGCCCGCCGGTCAGAACAAAGTACCAGAAAGCTTCCAGCACGACGGACAGCACAACCGTCACCACACCGTATCCCAGCAGCGCCGCCCAGCACACCTGCAGGGCACGGCGGCGGGCAATACCGAAGTTGATCTGTACCAGAAAATCCATGCCGAACTGCTGCAGACCTTCTATAAAGAGAAGAATGGCACCCGCACACACGGTAAAGATGCCCGGCAGCCCCAGAAAGAGCACCGGCGGCTCGCTCCGGATGACTCCGTCCACGATGGCCATAATTCCGACAGACAGGACCCAGACAGCCGCCTGAACCCCCGTCAGTATGGCCAGCACTTTCGTATCCAGTTGAAGAACGCCGCCCAATGTACGGCCAAAGGTTTGACTCCGATGTTTCACAGCCGAATCACCGCCTTTCGGTAACAGCGCCAGGAAAATACCCCCAGCATCACGGCAGCCGCCGCGCATACCAGCGTGAAGATGGTCCAGCCGGGACGCAGCACACTGAGCGGGAACAGCGGCAGCGGAAACCCTGCCACCTGGAACACGCCAAAAGTCATGCAGAAAATAAAGACAAGCATGATCAGGACCATCAGCACCGCAGTGGTGCGCTGCTTGCCGCCGCGGGGCAGATGCTGGGAAAGAAACGCCAGTTCGGAGATGGTCAGGGAAGCCATCAGCAGAACCGGCAGGGCTTCCGGGGTCAGCATAATATCGTATTCGGGCTTTGCGTCGGTGACCAGGTACGAGCCCAGCACGCCCAGGGCCAGTGTGCACAGTTCCATCAGCACAGCCAGTACCTGGAAGCACAGGAAAGTTTTCCGCCGGCACACGCCGAAATAATTGGGCAGGATCATGGTGGCATGACTGCCTGTCAATGTCATCGGGGCCAGCCAGAGTCCCATGGTAGGCAACAGATACAGATAGGTTTCGAAGATGGAAAAAGGCGTGTATCGGGCCCCCAGGACTTCCAGTGCCACAAACGCGACCACCACACCCATGTATTGCAGAAAGGTCAGGCCAAAATACCGCACAAGATTGCGCATACTTACCCCTCCTCGTCGCCGTGACCGCACAGGGCCACAAACACGTTCTGCAGGTTCATTCCTTCCACTGTCAGGCCGTCCCGGGACGCCAGTTCTTCAAACAGAGTTTCCTCTCCCCGCACCGCCACCATCTTGTGGCCGCCCAGCACCTGGGTCTGCAGGGGCGTGATGCCGCACTCGGCCAGAACGGCATCCAGCACGGCCGCCGGGCCGCTGACATACCGGAACTCGTTTACCAGGTCCTCGGTTTCCCGGTCGGCCACCACTTTGCCTTCGTCCAGAATGACCACCTTTTCAAATACCGAGGCGGCTTCCTCAATGATGTGGGTGGAGATGACAAAGGTGCGGCCGGTGCGCTGGTATTCATCCAGCAGGATCCGGTAAAACCGTTCCCGCGCCACCACATCCAGACCGGCGGTGGGCTCGTCCAGCAACGTGACCGGAGCCCGGCAGGCCAGCGCGGCCGTGATAGACACCATGCTCATCTGCCC
>DXNX01000173.1 GCA_019413245.1 Oscillospiraceae bacterium | reverse complement strand
TGGGCAGGGGGTGGGCCTGCAATTCCACCATGCGGCGGTCAGGGTGATGCTCCACATAGCTGCGCAGCAGGCGGCTGGTCTGAGAGGTCACCCACAGGTCGCTCGCCTGCTCAATGTAGGTGCAGGCACCATAGGCCATCATATAGTTCGGGTGGGAACTAATCAGGATAACCGCATTGTCGGGAATGAGCGGCTTGGTGGCAGGCTCCTCCGGGTTTGTCCAGTCGTCGTAGTACACTTCGCCGTAGGCGTACAGATCAAGGCTTGGGTCAGTCAGGTGCCCCAGGTACTTCACGCCGTTGGGCAGGTCACGGGGATTGATCTCTCCCATGTTCATACGGCGGTTGTCCATCATCTTCTGGACATTGGCATCGGCAAAGAATTTCTTCTTGGCCTCCTTGCCCAAAATTGCCATATCCACATTGGCAAAGCCGCCGGTCAGCACCTTGTCAGTCCAGTCGCCCAGGTTGCCCAGGATGTCAGCCTTGGTGCCGCCCCACTTGTTTTCACCGCTCAGAGTTATCTTGTTGGTGAAACCGAAGTCAATGACCTCATTCACGCCCTCGCCCACAATGGGGATGGTGCCTGTCACGATTGCCTGAACGGCCATCCACTCCTCCCTGCGGGTGGTGGCATCATTCAGGGTGGCGTACTCCTCCATCAGCTTCTGAGCCGCCCGCTGGGCGGGGGTCATACCGCTGTACAAATCCTCTCCCGGCAGACGGGTCATAAGCTGGTCAGCCGTTGTCACATCATAGGGGTTCACCAGAGGGGGCTTGTAGCTCTCGGTGGTGTAGCCGTTTGCCGTCAGCACCTTGCCGCCCAGGCGGGGATGCACAAACGCCGCCATGCGCCGGTCGCCCTTCACCAGGTCAATGTCCACCCGCTCGGTGGAGAACGGCTTGACATTGGTAAAGAAAGTGTCTCGGAAATAGGTGCGGACAGGGGGCGCCTGCCGCACGACCTCCGCCAGATAGCGAGGGCTGTAAATATTCACTTCGTTAGCCATTAAAGTTTCCTCCTTACTTCAAAAAGATGCCCAGTGCGCGGAAAGGAACCTCCAAATCCGCCGCAGAGCCATTGGCAGGCAGCACCAGTGCATCGGCAAAAAACTCGCCGCTCAGGTACACAACGCCCTGCTCTCCGCTCTTTACATCCTCCGCGAGAATGCCATACAGGCCGGTGGCCTCGGTCTTATAGTTCCCCGTACTCCCGCTCACCGTCACAGCGGCCAGCTTGCCGGAGCTGTCCAGCACCACGGGAGCGCCGCGCTTCAATGCGGCTGCCGCCTCCTTTGCCGCAGTGACGATCTCCGCCGTCCCGGCGATCAGATAGTCAGGCTGGGTGGAAAAGGTCTTTTTCGCCAAATCCATACTCATGTTCGCTCCTCCTTACTTCTTGCCGCCCATGGACTTGATGGCGTCCATGAACTCGTCCTGCTCGCCGTTCCCCGGCGTCTCCTTCTTCACGCCGTCCAGATGCTCGGCGTCGTTCTTTGCCCCATTCAGCCATGCGTTGCCCTGCTCCTTGGCTTTCTTCATAGCGGCCTTGGCATAGGTGCTTGCGCTGATGGGCTTGGTGTACTTGGCCTCAAAGGTCTGCTCCTCGCTGCCAGGCAGGGCCATTTCCTCGATGTCCTGGATGCGCTGGCGCTCGTCGCTTCTGGCCTGCTGCGCCGCCGCCTCCTCGATCTCGTTGACCAGTGCGGGATAGGCCCCGCGCAGATCGTCCACGGTCTTGATCTCGTTTGCCATGTTTTTTACCTCCTTATGGCAATTTTTATTTACAAAACAGTCGGCGGCGGTTTTTGCTGCCTTGCTGCTTTGCACAAAGTCAGGTGCCTTGTCGAAAGGCAAGTGCATATTGACGCTGTTCACGAACAGCATCCCGTCCCGGTTTTCCACGACGGTTTCCTCTGCATCGTCCACCAGCTCGTCGATGAAGCCGTTCTCCTTGGCCTGCTGGGCTGTCCACCATTTCGTTTCATCCATCCACCCGGCCACTTCGTCCTTTTCTCTGCCGGTCTTTTTGGCGTACAGGCCCGTGATGCTCTCCCGGATGGCGTCCAGCGCCTCAATGTACTTTTTCAGCTCCTCGGCGTTGTAGTAGCCGTATGCGCCCATGCGAACCGGATGCACCATGTAGGTGCTGTCGTTGGCTGCGATCACCTTTCCGCAGTGACAGGCCACAATGGTTGCCGCGCTGGCACACAGCCCGTCGATCTTGGCCGTCACCTCCGCCGGGTGCTGCTCCAGCTGATTTCCGATTGCCTGGGCGGCAAACACATCTCCACCGCCGCTGTTGATGCGCACCACGATCTTGTCCAGCGCCCCCAGTCCTGCCAGCTCCTCCGCGAACTGTCTCGGCGTCACTTCATCGCCCCACCAGCTCGTTTGCGAGATGTCTCCGTAAAGCAACAGCTCCACGGTGTTTCCCACCTGGTTGCAGAACTTCCAGAATTTCTTGTTTTCCGGCATTGTCTCTATCCTCCTATTCGCCCTCCACCGGCTTAAACGGTTCATCCGGGCTTCCGATTACATCCACCTCGCGCTTTCGCTTGGCTTCCATCACTCGCTGCTTGATGTTGCGGTTATAGTCCCCGCCGGTCATTTGGGCAGTCTCCTCCTGGGCGGTGCTGAAACAAGCCTCCACCCTCTTGATGGCCGCCGTTACTTCCTGCACTGGGTTCAGGTTCGTTCTGGCCGGGCCATTCCACGAACAGGCCGTGTACGCCTTTCGTATAGCCGGGTCACTGAAATATCCCGGAGCCGATATGCGCCCTCGGGCCACAGCCTCTGTGAACCACTCTTCATACACCGGCTGGCAGAAGTCGTCCGCAAACCAGTCCCGCTGCATACCGCAGGTGCGCCAGAACTCATTGAGTGCGCCCCTGGCCGCTGAGTAGCTGGTGGAGAACTGTTTCAGCATGACTTCCGGCGGTATCTCCAGCGCCGCCCCGATCATCCGAATGGTCGCATTGGTAAATGCGTCATACCCTGTGTTTGGGTGCTTCGGGTCTGCGAACTGGACTTCCTCGCCTGGGTTCAGGTCGATAATGGCCCCCGGCCCCAGCTCAATGCTGTTCTCGTCGCCTCGGTCGATCAGTTCCTCCGCCGGTATCATTTCTCCGAACGGTCTGCCCTCGGTCGGGTTCTGGCTCTTTACGAACACCGTAAACATGGCTGAGATCACCGCCGCTGTGATTTCAGCGTCCGTATATCTCCCAAGCTGTTTCAGGCTCTCCAGAACCGGGGCCAAGATCGGGACGCCGCGCCTCTGGCCCGCTCGTTCCCGGTTCATCACATGGAGGACATTTCTTCGGCCCGTTTTCGCTCCATACGCCTCTACCCGCTTCCAGGTAATGCCGTCCGCATCCGTGGCGCTGTGGCTGCCCAGCGGGTGATGGTTGCACACCCAGTAGGCGACCACCATCCCGTCTGCGTCTGTTTCGACCCCTTGCACAATGCTGTGTACCTTGTACCCCTGCACCGTGCATGGCATCAGCCGGTCGAACCCGTCCGGGCTGCACACCCTGTCCGCCTCCACCAGCTGCACCCGCAGGTCGTATGGCTGGCCCACCTGCCTTTTCATCGGCAACAGGGCGATTTCGTCCCCGTTCATCAGGTATCCCATGAATGCGAGCTGCTGGAGCTGGTAGAAGTTATCTATCCTCTCTGCGTCGCACACCGGAGTATCCGCCCACAGCGAAAATTCCCGGACGATCTGCGCTTGCAGCCGCTCCATTTCCTCCTCACTCAGCCCCAAATACTCCCCGTCGATCTGCGGCGCAGGCATCAGTCCGCCTGCGATCACATTGGTTCGCATGGTTTTCAGTGCCGCCGCCGCAGTCGGGATGCCCATATAGGCATCTCGGCTCCGCTGGCGCAGCACATTGATGTTGTCCTCGATGTCCTCTTTCGGGCTGCCGCCGTAGAACTCCCAGCCCCTCATGCTCTTTTTGGTCAGGTTCGCGCCGTAGTTTCCATATCCGCTGTTGATTACCGACAGGGCGGCTCTGGCCGCCGCCCGCTTTGCCGCATGGACAGGGGCAACGGCAATCACCGCCCGGTCAAAGATGTTCGGTTTCGCCATGCCTGCCCTCCTTATAGGTCACGGGCCACGGCCCGATAACTCCGGTTCCGGCCCCCGTGCTTCTCCTCTGCGGACGCCTCGGCCAGTTTCCCGGCCCAGTATTCCATTTCCTCCCGAACCTGCTTCAAATCTGCTCGGGTCAGCATTCTGCTCCCGATCTGATAGCTCTGCCCAGTTGCGATTGCCTCCTCCGCTTTCATCCATGTGTTCAGCTTTTTTTGGCAAAGCTCTTTTGAAAAAACAGCCATTTATATACCTCCTCGCATCCGGCGGCCCGCCTGCCGCTTCCTCGGCTGCGGCGCTCCGTCCGTCATTTGCAGCACCGGGTTTGCGATTTCCAGCGCCGCCGTGGCGTAATTGCGCAGGTCAAGCGGTTCGTTCCGCTTGTGCTTACTGTCTTTCAGCTCCCATACAACCACGCTCCGCCCCTTTCGGAACCGTACCACCATCTTCTCCGCAGTAAGGCCCCGAAAGTATTCCTCGTCATATCCCGCCGCCTCATTCTCCGGGAAGTGGCAGTAGTTCGGCCCCTTGGTCTCATGCCTGAGCCGCTGATATAGCAGCGCTTTTCCTGCGTCCACGCCGATGATGAACAGCGGCGTTTTTACGCGGTTGTTCGTAGTCGGGTTTCGGATGTATGGCACATCGCTGCCGCCCTTTCCTTTGATGGCCCACACTTTTCTTTCCCACCGGTCTCTGGTGAAGCGATAAACCTGATCGGTATGGTGGCCGCCGCTGTCAACGCAGGCGCTTATGATATGCAGCGTCGTTCCGTCCTTTTTCTTGAAACCGGAAAGCAGAAAAGCGTCCAGGTCTTGCCATACCTGTTCTTTGAGCATATCGCCGTAAATCTTCTGATACCGTATGCCCCAGCTCTCCTTTCCGACACCCCAGCCGACCACTTCCACCTCAAACCGGTCGTCCTGGACATCCACGCCCGCTGTCAGCACCAGCACCCCGTCCGGCACATCCGCATCGTAAACCTCTCTGCGGTTCAGCAGCACAGTGTCCTCCACCTGCTCGCCCCGCTCCTCCCAGGTCTCGCCCAGCTCCGTGTTCACCCAGACTTTCATGCCCTCCGGGTTTCCCTGGTCAAGCTGTTATTTTGCCACAAGGCACTTGTGGACGATCTCTTTCCAGGAGCAGAAGGTGGATGCCAGCGTATTCAGGTGGAAACCTCTGGCCTCCGCCGCCGGATTTTCTGCCACGAACCGCCCCCGCTTGCTCGCCTGCTTCCACTGATATTCCCCGGATACCACCCCGCACCGCTCACACTTGTACAGCAC
>DXNX01000172.1 GCA_019413245.1 Oscillospiraceae bacterium | reverse complement strand
TCCGGCAAAAGCTCATCGCCAAAGGTATGCCCGCCGAGCAGATCGCCTTTATCCACGAGGCCAACACCGAGGTGCGCAAAAAGGAGCTGTTTTCCAAGGTTCGCACCGGCCAGGTGCGCGTCCTTCTGGGCAGCACCCAAAAGATGGGGGCCGGAACCAATGTGCAGGACCGCCTGGTGGCGCTGCATGACCTGGACTGCCCGTGGCGGCCTGGCGACCTGGCCCAGCGAAAGGGCCGCATCGAGCGTCAGGGCAACCAAAACGAGACCGTCCATGTGTTCCGCTACGTCACCGAAGGAACATTTGACGCCTATCTCTGGCAGACGGTGGAGAACAAGCAGAAATTCATTTCGCAAATCATGACCAGTAAAAGCCCGGTGCGCTCCTGCGATGATGTGGACGAAACGGCGCTTTCCTTTGCGGAAATCAAGGCGCTGTGCGCCGGAGACCCCCGCATCAAGGAGCGCATGGACCTGGATGTGGACGTGTCCCGGCTGAAGCTGCTGAAGGCCGACCACCAGAGCAAGCAGTACCGGCTGGAGGACCAGCTGCTCAAAACCTTCCCGGAGGAGATCGAGAAAAACAAGGGCTTTATCGCCGGGCTGGAAGCGGATATGGCGACCCTGGCCGCCCATCCCCACCCAGAGGACGGCTTTGCCGGCATGGAAGTCCGTGGCGACACCCTCACCGACAAGGAGAACGCCGGGGCGGCGCTGCTGGACGCCTGCAAGGAGGTCAAGGGGTCCGACCCGGTGCTGGTTGGCAGTTATCGGGGTTTTGCTATGTCGGTGCAGTTTGACGCCTGGAAACAGGAGTATACGCTCCTGCTGAAAGGCCAGATGACCCACCGGGCGACCCTCGGCACCGACCCTCGCGGAAACCTCACCCGCATCGACAATGCACTCGGTCAGATGCCCCAGCGGCTGGAGGCGGTGAAGAACCAGTTGGACAATCTCTACCAGCAACAGGCCGCCGCCAAGGCCGAAGTGGGCAAGCCCTTCCCCCAGGAACAGGAGCTGCGGGACAAATCCGCCCGGCTGGCCGAGCTGGATGTACTGCTGAACATGGACGGCCGGGGCCGCCCTGCGCCGGAAGCGGTTCTTGCCAAGAGCAGCCGCCCCTCGGTGCTGGAAGGGCTGAAACGCCCGGTGCCGCCGCGCTGCTCTGAGAAGAAACCCAAACACCACGAACAGGAGGTGCGATAACATGAATACCGATAAAAACACGGCCCTCTATGAGAAGATGGCCGCCGAACAGGATAAGTTTCGGGACTGGCTGAAAAGCCAGCCGCCGGAGGAAATCTTAAATCATGCCTACGAGTATACGGTCCGGGAGGACATTCTGATGGCGATGGAGGAGTTGGACCTGCCCCAAAGCCGGGCCGCCGCGTTGCTGGCCTCCCCGTCCCCGCTGGCGGATGTCTACAAGGAGTTTGCCGACCGGGAAACTTCCTACATGGATGTGGTGCGGGACAGCATCGAGCAGCGGGCCGAGGCGGCGCTGGATGCCCAGCGGGAACTGCCGCTCTACCGGCACGACGCCGCCTATGCCCGTGAGCAGGGCAACCTGGATTTGTACCGGGCGTCCCGGCGCGCCAACATCGCCTGCAAGGAGGCCATCGAGGCGTCCATTTCGGAACATTACCGGGACAACCGGCTGGACAAAGACGCGGTGCCCCAGGTGATCGAGCAGTTCGGCTACACCCGTACCCTCTATGTGCTGGCGAACACTGTGCAGCAGAAGGAATGGGACGGGCGGTTCAGCCCGGCCAACAAGGCGTGGGCCAGGACCGTGGACATCCCGCCCAACCCGGATGGCTTCGGCAGCGACCGCAACCTGGACTTCGTGGTGGACGGCCACCCCGGCCTGGTCGATCTGTTCTTGAGCCAGGCGCGGCAGGATTATTTGCGGCTCCAGCCGCTGACACCGGAGGAGATTCACGTCGAGGCCGCCCGGCTGTTGCAGGAGCTTCGTGCGCCGGATACGCCCAACAGCCCCCACGGCACCCATTACATGGCCCGCGTTTCGCCGGATTTTCTGGCCCGCGCCGGCACCCAGGCCCACGACCAGCTGATGGCGCTGCTGCCGTTCCGTAGCCTGGCGATCACCGGCATGAAGGACCTGCCCGGCACCTATGTCACCATTCTGGCCAGCGAGGACCGCTCCAAGGGGCTGCGCCAGCGACGCCCCTCGGTCCGCCGCCAGCTGAAACAGGAGCCGCGCCCTGCTGAAAAGCCGGAGAAAAAATCCCCCATCCATAAGAAAAAGGAGCCGGAACGGTGAGCGCCCCCAAGCGCAAGCGGGAGGTGCAGCTGAACTTCCGGGTCTCGCCGGAAGAACTGGCGCTGATCGAGCAGAAGATGGTCCAGCTGGGGACAAAGAACCGGGAAGCCTATCTGCGCAAGATGGCCCTGGACGGTTATGTGGTGCGCCTGGAACTGCCGGAGCTGAAGGAGCTGGTCTCCCTGATGCGCTATTCCAGCAACAACCTGAACCAGCTGACCCGCCGCGTGCATGAAACCGGGCGCATTTATGACGCCGACCTGGAGGATATATCCCGGCGGCAGGATGCTTTGTGGGATGGGGTGCATCAGGTATTGACCCAGCTGGCAAAGCTGTCGTGACAGGGGCATACGCCCCGGCTTTGAGGGAGGTCCGGCGCGTGCAGGCTGCTGCGCCGGGCCTCCCTCTTTTTTCTTTGCCCGTATCGTTGCACTTTTGCGGGCCGCAGGCGATAATATCATCAGAAACGGAGGTGAAGGCTGATGTTGACATTTGAAAATATCTTGGAGTTGTTTCAAGAGTATCTGCTGTGTGACCCGGAGGAAGAAGTCCTCCCCTGCAAGCGCGGCTATGTTCGATTGACCTGGAACAAGGATTCCCGCTACTGCGTGGACGGCATCCTCTGCCGGACCCCGGAGGAACTGTTTGACCTGCTGCTCACGGATTACCAGGACTTTGAATTGCTCCGCCGGACGAAAGGCCGCCGGGAGGTTACAGAGGCTGACGAAAAGGCAGTGGAGGAATTGTGCCAGCCCTACCTGGACTGGCGGAAGGAGGCGCTGAAATGAGAGCTGTGCTGTTTGTTTTGAAATTGGGGCTAAAAATCCTTGCCGCGCCGGTGGTGCTGGCGCTGATGCTGTTCACCTGGCTGTGCTTCGGGCTGCTGTATGTGTCCAGCTTCATCTTCGGCCTGGCCTCCACGGTGGTGGCGCTGCTGGGGGTCGCGGTGCTGGTGACCTACTCGCCGCAAAACGGCGTGATCCTGCTGGTGATCGCCTTTCTGGTCAGCCCGCTGGGCCTTCCGATGGCCGCCGCCTGGCTGGTGAGCAAGGTGCAGGACCTGCGGTATATGATCCAGGATGCGGTGTATGGCTGAACAGGAAACGAAGAATTGCCGGGAGTGAAGCCCCGGCAATTTTTAACTTTACTTTTGTGCTAATTTCGCGTATAATATTAGCATGAAAGGAAGGTGAAGAACGTGAGCCAATTTCAACAGCTGGACCAGCTGATGGAACGTCAGGACGGAATGCTGCGCACCGGGCAGGCCCTCGCGGCCGGGATCTCAAAACCTGTTTTTTATCAGTTTGTACGCTCCCGCGGGTTGGAACAGGCGGCGCATGGGATTTATCTTTCCAAAGACGCCTGGGTGGACGCCATGTATCTGCTGCATCTTCGTTGTCCGCAGGCGGTTTTTTCCCATGAAACGGCGCTGTTTTTCCACGACCTGACCGACCGGGAGCCGCTGGCCTATTCCATTACGGTCAAGACGGGCTACAACCCCACCCGGCTTAAAAGTGAGGGCGTTCAGGTCTTTACCATCAAGGCGGAGCTGTATGAGGTCGGCCTGACAACTGCGCAAACCCCCTTCGGCCACGATGTGCCGGTCTATGATATGGAACGGACGATCTGCGATGTGCTGCGCAGCCGGAGCCACATCGAGATGCAGACATTCCAGGACGCTTTGAAAGCGTATGCCCGCCGGAAAGACAAGGACCTGCGGACGCTGGTGCGCTATGCCAAACTGTTCCGGGTCGAGAAGATTTTACGCCAGTATTTGGAGGTGCTGTTATGATAAAGACAGCCAGACAGCTGAAAGATTTGATCCGCAACCTGTCCAGGAAAAACGCTGCGGACGCGCAGATTCTGATGCGAAACTACATGATGGAGCGGTTCCTGGAGCGTATCTCCCTCTCGGCCTACCGGGACAAATTTATCCTCAAGGGCGGGATGCTGGTGGCCGCGATGGTCGGGCTGGATGCCCGCTCTACGATGGACCTGGACGCAACGGTCAAGGGGGCCAACATCAGCGTGGAGGATGTGGAGAACATGATAGCCGAGATCATCGCTGTTCCCATTGATGACGGCGTTACCTTCCAGGTGAAAAGCATTTCGGAGATCATGGATGAAGCGGAATATCCCGGCATCCGGGTGACGATGACAACGCTTTTTGACGGGGTACGCACGCCGCTGAAAATCGACATTTCCACCGGCGATGCCATCACCCCTAAAGAGGTGCGGTACAGCTTCAAGCTCATGCTGGAAGATCGCTCCATCGACGTTTGGGCCTATAACCTGGAAACTGTGCTGGCTGAAAAGCTGGAAACCATCATCACCCGGACCACGACCAACACCCGCATGAGAGATTTTTACGACATCGCCATCCTGCAACAACTCTATGGCAGCACTCTGGACCCGCACGTTCTCCATGACGCGCTGCTGGCGACAGCCCACAAGCGCGGCACCGAACGCCATCTGGCCGAGGCCGCCGAAGTCTTTGATGAAGTGGAGAACAGCCCGGTCATGCAGGACCTGTGGGCGGCCTATCAGAAAAAGTTCTCCTATGCGTCCGACCTTGGCTGGGATACGGTCATGGCTGCGGTCCGTCAGCTGTTCGCTCGTTGCGAGGGCACGGTATGAAAAAGCGTGGGCACTACTGCAAGGTCTGTGGCGAGTATAAAGCCAACGAAAAGTTTTCCGGCAAAGGCCATGCCGCACACATCTGTAAAACCTGCGCCGCTCTCCCGCCAGAACGGCAGGCAGAAGAAATGACACTTACCCGGCTTGTCAACCTTCCCTGGAGATTATCCAAAGAACAGCTTTCGTGGCTGAAGAAGCGGATGAAAGACAGGCGGGATGCCGTGCGAACCCTGGCGACGGAACAATATGAAATTCGGTTCCCGCCCAGGATAGAACTGGATGAATTGGAAGATGACTTTGAAGAAGATTTCGATTTTTATATGGACGAGGAAACTGATATAGAGTAAACCGATGCGGTCTGTGATGAGCAGGCCGCTTATTTTTTGGAATAGGAGGCGGACCCCACATGGCCACCACCCGCATTATACCGCTGCACGCCGGCAAGGGCCGCACGGTCGGCAAGGCGATCAGCGACATCATCG
>DXNX01000171.1 GCA_019413245.1 Oscillospiraceae bacterium | reverse complement strand
TTTTAGATGTTTCCCATCGTTAACTGTTCACCGGCTTTGTCTTCTTCCAGCTGGCACCGTATGTATTCCTCTATTTTCTTTGCATTTTTGCCTGCTGTGTCCACATAGTAGCCTCTGCACCAGAACTCCCGGTTGCGGTATTTATACTTCAGTTCCGGATACTTCTCGTATATCATCAGGCTGCTTTTCCCTTTCAGGTATCCCGTGAAACTGGATACCGAGTACTTGAAAGGTATCTCTACGAGCACATGTATGTGGTCCGGGCACGCTTCTGCCTCTATGATTTTCACTTTCTTCTAATCACACAATGTTCGCAGGATTTCTCCTGCTTCTCTACGTTTCTGCCCATAGAACACTTTGCGCCTATATTTCGGCGCAAATACTATGTGATATTTGCAATTCCAGCTTGTGTGCGATAAACTATTTACGTCGTTCACTCCGAATGACCTCCCTTTGCTTGGCTTGTGCAGTTGGCAGACCGCACTTCCATTATAGCAAAGGGAGTTTTTCTTTCTGCAGTATCGACTATAGTCTTCTTTTGAACCACTCGCCTAGCGAGTGGTTTTCGTTATACAAAAAAGCAGCACCAGTAACCTGGTGCTGCTTTCTTGCTTTGAGTCGTCCGATCAGTTATCTCCTCTGTGATACCGGATCTTCATATGCTCGGAAGCGTTTTTGAGAATTTGGGCAAGGGCCTTGTCCGATTCTTCCTTGACCATGGCGGCAATCTTGCCATTGGCTTCCTTCAGGATCTCCGCAGGCTCGCCCTGCCGGATCTTCTCATCGTACTCGTACAGGAACTGCTGGCCGCGGTTCATCACCGCGTTCTGATACCGTTCGTCCAAGATCAGAGAGCTGCCGAACTGGGCGTCAGTCAGGGCGGCAATGAGCCGGCTGTGCCAGTAGATGCTGTCGGTGGAGACCGTTTCGGTGGTACCGCTGAGGTACTTGGGGAACTCGGTCACATTGGCATACATCGGGAAACAGGCCGTAAAGCCGCTGCCGCCCATGGACAGCCACTCCACGCCCTGAACTGCCTCAGGCAGATCGCCGCGAATCTGCATGATGCCGCAGACATCACTGTTGGGCACACCGATGGTGCGGTACTTGCCCTTGTTGGCAGCTGTCTTATCGTAGGGATTGTAAGGGGTTCCCTGATAATAGGAGCCCAGCAGATACCGCACATCCTCCACCGTCACCTTGCGTTCCGGCACAAAGGACCAGGGGATGTCGTTGCTTTCCGGAGTGAAGTCGGCGTTCTCCCCTTCCCACTTGTAAGTACGAGGCAGGAAATACCGGGCCATGAACCACGCGCGGGGCGTATTATAAATATGATCGGCGTCGGAATGGGAGCCGAAGGCCAGCCGCGGGTTGAACTCCGTCCCCGTATCCAGCGCCAGGCGGTACTTCTCCACGAATGCCTGCAGATCCCGGGAGCAAAGGTTTTCCTTCTGTTCCCCATAGGCATCCGCAAAGTCGAAATGGTCCAGTCCGAACTGGTTGGGCATGACCACCACCCGGTCATCCGGCACCCGCCGGGCGATCCAGTGATGGCCGCCGATGGTCTCCAACCACCAGACTTCGTCGGCATCCGCAAAGGCCATGCCGTTGGGCTCGTAAGTACCGTACCGCTCCAACAGCGCGCCGGTGCGCAGCACACCCTCCCGGGCGGAATGGATGTAGGGCAACACCAGGGTGACTAGGTCTTCCTCGCCAATGCCGCCGGGGACCTCTTTGGAGTTGCGACCCTTCTTTGCCTGATACCGTACATAGGGGTCCGCGCCTACCACCCGGGCATTGCTGGTGATAGTCTCAGTAGCGGTCATGGCCACGTTGGCCTCATTGATGCCGCAGGCAGGCCAGACGCCGTTGGACTTGTTCACATTCGGACAGTCGGTATAGCGCATGGCGTTTTCCGGCAGTTCTACTGTCAGGCGAGAAATGACTGTTTTGTAGGTGGTAGCCTTCTCCCGGGCCGGATGGGCCAGCAGGCGCTTTGCTTCAAAAGCGCCGTCGTCATTGCGGGCAATAATCGTGGAACCGTCATGGCTGGCTTTCTTGCCAACCAGAATTGTGGTACAGGGCATGAGGATCTCCTTTTTCTATGTACGTCCTTTTCAAATTGCGCACAGCTTTGATTTCACTGCACAGCTACTTTCTTACAACCGAGATTCGACAAAAAAGATGTGTTTTCTCTCTTATTCGACCCAATTATCATAGCACGGGTCCCGTACTATTTCCAGTCCCTGCTTTTCTCCGTTTTCGTTCTTTCATCCTGTGAAATAGTCATGTTACATGGGCCGGGAATAACATCTGAACTGATTGAACATCGGTTTTTGCAGAGTGCACTTCATCAGCCCTGTTTAACCGGTGTAATTTTCCCAGTCATGAACGGAAAGAATCCAAGACCGTAGCTCAACAGCCGGTGCCGAATGGCAGCCCCGAGAGACGGCACTGGTGGTGGACAGATTGGCGGCATAACCAATGATGCACACGCGATAAAGATGATAATATCCGTTGCGTTCCATCATCCCCTGGGTAAGCAGGAAGGGCACAGTGAAGAAAGCAAAGCCGATGAGATCGGGCTTGCTTTGGGTGTTGGCGAAGTGGTCCCTAACGGGTCACAGGACTTACCTCGGACGGGGCCTTTAGTCCGGGCACCTCTTTTTCTGAAAGCGGTGCAAAAGAAAAAGCCCTGCGTTTCCGCAAGACTTTTTTGGTGCGTCATAATTGGGACGGTCCCAGGTCCGATAAAGAAGATGCTTTTTCCCTGCCTGATGACCATTGCTGAGAGATTACCGCCCAATAAAAAAGCTACGCCCCATACACCAAACCTTTTAGATCAGACAATACTTGTTTCCTTCTCAAAGAAACAGTTCGCATTCCTTTCGCTCGGAGCAGACTTTTTTCAGCATCAGGCCCGCCGCAGACAGCAGAAGCGGATTGACTTTACGGGCTCCCTGCGGGCATACGGAAACGCAGCGCATACAGGAGATACACGCCTTTTCATCCACCTTGGTGGGGTCATCCTTCCGAATGGCCTGTACCGGACATTCCGCGGCGCAGACACCGCAATGGTTACACGCCTTGGTGGCCTTAGGCACCATACCGGCACCGCCGGCTTTTTTATAGGGGCGGTTGCCGGGCAGGTCCGGTTCGGACAAATCCTCCGAGGAAAGTTTTCCCAGGATTTTTTCGCCAAAAGCGGCAAGCTGCGCTGCGTCCTGTGCATCCGGCCGTCCGGCGGCAAACTGCCGTGCAATGGAGTGTTCCGCCACCGCCGCCACAGCTGCAATCACCCGGAAGCCGGCTTTTCGGGCAGCATCTTCCAGCTCCACCAGGGTATCCTCGTAGGCGCGGTTGCCGTATACGCAGACAAGAATCGCCCGTGCCCCCTGGGCGTTCATTGCCGTCAGCCGTTCCACCGCTACTGCCGGGACGCGGCCGCCGTAGGACGGCACCGCGATGATTGCCGCATCCTCCTGCGTCAGCCGGATGGCGGAAAAATCCTTTCTGCTGTCGGTGAGGTCAATGGCGGCTGCTTCTCTCCCAAATGTCTTTGTCAGCAGGTCAGCCACCTTCTCCGTCCCGCCCGTGGGACTGAACACAATGTTATAGAGTTTCATACAAAGATCCTCCTTCTTCAGATTTTTTTGGCTTACCAGGACAGGACGTAATGCATGGTATCGGAAAGAATCCCGTCTGCTTAGGGTCCTGATACAAAGGTGTCGTTCAGGCTCCGCTCCAGGACCGTCTGGTGGAAGCGGGAGAGCACACTGCCCGGATCCACCCGCTTGATCAACTGTTCCGGCTTAGGGAGGCCCGGCTTGTACGGCACATAGAAATGATACAGCTCCCTGTCTTTGCGCCCTCTTCAGGGCTAAGCGTTGGTGGGAGACGACGCCAGCTGCACTATTTCCAGCGGCTGGGTGTAGGATTCGGCCTTGGTAGTGGTGAGCGGCGTGTGGAAATCCTTTTGAAAGAACAATGCTTTCCAGAGTTTGCGGGCGGAGGATTTCATGGTGGAGCGCATGGGGCGGCCGCCAGGCTGCGTTTGGCGGCGGGATACCCTACCCCGCATAGGTGCGCACGCTGTGCCGTTTCTGAATGATCTGTACGATGGGAACAGATAGATCCACAGGTCTGTCCCCCCCCTTCACATCTGAATCATCACTTTGCCGCAGAGCGGTCCTTCTGCCACCAGCTGCAGGGCCTCGCCTGCCTGCTCCAGGGAAAAGATTCGGTCGTCCACGGCCGGCTTGATTTGCTGCTGTTCCACAAGCTCGGTGATTTTGCGGAGCTGTGCGCCGTCCGAACGGACAAAGACAAACCGGTATTCCGTCCTCTGCTTTTGGGCGGCCTTGTCGTATTTCCGGCCCGCCAGGGCAAAGAGCTTCTTTTTCCAGCCGGGGAACTGCTTACGCTCGGCAAATGCTCTGTTGGGCCCGGTGCGCAGGCTGACCAGCCGCCCGCCTTGTTTCAGCACAGCCAGTTCATGGTCGAACTCTGCTGAACCCAGCGTGTCGATCACCCCGTCCAGGCCGGACAGCTGCTCCCAGTAATTTTCCTGTTTGTAGTCAAGATACCGGTCCACGCCCATAGCCACAAACTGGTCCTTTGCCCGTGCGTTGCCTGTGACCAGAACGTGCAGCCCCAGAGCCTTTGCAAGGGGAACTGCCATCTGACCAAAACTGCCCGACCCGCCGGGGATCAGGATGGTTTGCCCGGGCTTTGCTTCCAGTTCCTCGGTGAGTGCCTGCCAGGCGGTCAGACCGGTCAGCGGAATGGCCGCTGCCGTGGCAAAATCGTACCCATTGGGCATTCTGGCGATTTCCTTTTCGTCCACCGCCACATATTCCGCAAAGGCACCGATTTTATGGATGGGCAGGCAGGTATAGACCCGGTCTCCCCTCTGAAAGCCCTGCACCGTGCTGCCCACCTGCTCCACGATTCCGGCGCATTCATTGCCCAGGGTCAGAGGCATGGCGTACCCCTGAATGAGCTTGACACTTCCCGTCAGAACCAAAAGATCCACCGGGTTGACCGCTGCCGCCTTGACCCGGATCAGCACTTCGGAATCGGAAATTTCCGGGATGGGTATTTCCCGCAGGACTGTGTGAATGGTTTTGGCGTAGTGCTCGATCTGGACCGCTTTCATGGAAAACCTCTTTCTGTGGGGAATTTTTCTTGCTTTTTTCGTGGGATTCAATACAGCATCAGATGTAACAGTTGAAATTACACCCATCACAGTGTAGCATGCGCAAGATGTAATGTCAACAGTTACATCAAAATGCAAATCTCTCAGGAAAGGATATAAATGCTGCATGCAGATGTCCAGATTTCTGATCAACATTCGGATGGACACGTTTTTTCCTCAGGTCTCCGCACAAAGAAAGACGGTGCGGGTGACAAA
>DXNX01000170.1 GCA_019413245.1 Oscillospiraceae bacterium | reverse complement strand
CGGCTTAAGCACCGCTCCGGCGGCTGCGGCACTTAGAATTATGCGGCATTGCCCCTGGAACCAGAAAAGCCCCGGCCTTTTCTGGCCGGGGCTTGATGGTTGCGGAGCAGAATGTGATCTGTTCGCTTCCGCTGACAGGGAGGGCAACCCGCTTAGGGTTCCACCCGCACCGTCAGGCGGGAGGCGTGCAGCCCACCGTGGTATACCCGGTTATGGGCCACCACGGTCCGGGCGGAAGCAAAACCTTCCCGGGTGTTGCTGTTGGGGAAGATGAAATTCTTGGCGCTGGAGGTGACAGTCACCCGGATGCGGTGGCCTTTCCGGAAGCAATTGGACAACTTGGTGGTGCGGATCTTCAGGCAGACGATCTCGCCTTCCTGCAAAAACTCCGACCGGGCAAAGCCATTACGGTATCGGGCGCTGAGCAGGCCATCCGCCAGTTTGATGGACCGGCCGTTCTCATCCACGTCGGTAACACGCACCACAAAGTCGGTATCCGGCGCGTCAGAAGAAATATACAACTCCGCCGTCATATCACCGGTCAGAACCAGGTCTTCCTTCAGCACAGGGGAGGTGTAGCACAGCAGGTCCTGACGCAGTTCCTCCCGGGTGTAGTCCTCCGGCACTTCGATCTCGTTCTCCGACATATCGATGATGTGCTGGGACGGATTTTCGGGGTCATAGGCGTAACCGTCGCAGTTCTCCCGCTCCGGCTTGGCAAAAGTCAGCCGCCCGTCCCCGGCAGAGGTGTTGGCATGGCCGTCACTATCCAGATACAGGTGGGTGACCCGGGTCTCGGGCACTGGCCAGTTTTCGGCGGTCTTCCATACCTCCTGGCCCAGGGTGTAGTATTCTACCGGGGCAGTCTGGTCGATGCCGTTGTCCACTTCCTTGAGGTGATGCTCAAACCATCGGAAATACAGCCAGTCCAGATCAAAGCGCAGCGCTTGGCTGCCGAAGGATACCCCGTGCATGTCGTACTTACTGTTGCCGCTGTGCTGCCAGGGTCCCAGAATGACCTTGCGCATGCCCCGAGGGAAGTCATGGACCAGTTCCAGGGCTTCGGTGGTACCCATGCCGTTGTCGTCAAACCAGCCGGACTGAATCAGCGCCGGGATCTGCGCCCCGGCGGAGCGTTCCTGCCAGTTGGACATACGCCAGAAATCGTTGTAGTCACTGGGTTCCAGCCACCGTGTGACGAAGGGCACATCGTACCCCAGAGCCTTTTTCGGCAGGTCGGTCAGGGGGCGGATGTTCAGCACTTTCTCCCAGTCATCGCGTTCCATCAGCTCAGGGTGGAAGGTTTTCTGAGACACCGCAAAGGCCCAGGCCAGCATGCCCGAGGTGAAAGACCCACCCCGGCGGGGCAGATCCACAAAGGCGCTGCCCGCGCAGACTACGCTGATCAGAGCTTTCAGGTGGGGGTTGCCGCTGGCAGCGGCCGCCCACTGTACATAACCCAGGTAGGACCCGCCCACCATACCGATGCGTCCGCTGCACCATGGCTGGGCGGCGATCCAGTTCAGAGTATCGTCGCCGTCCTCCACCTCGTGGTAGTTGGGCAGCCATTCGCCTTCACTGGCGTTTCTGCCGCGCACATCCTGTACTACCACCGCGTAGCCGCGCTGGACGTAACGGTAGTATATCTCACAGCCGTCCTCTTTGCCGTAGGGGGTGCGTACCAGCACTGCGGGCACCGGGGTACTGCAGTTTTTAGGCAGGTATACGTTGGTGGAAAGATGTACCCCGTCCCGCATGGGCACTGGGAAGGTCTGCGCATGTTCTACCGGGAACAACTGTTCCTCCGGCCAGGTCGAGCGCCACAGGCGCAGGATGGTCTCCTCCTCGGCACCGGGTTCCACCAGCACCGTGACCATCTCCCGGGCAGGGCAGGTGACGGCGATCAGCCGCCCTTCCTTCATCTGTTTGTTGTTGGGGAATTTTACATCCCGCTGCAGGTAGCTGCAGCCGTCTTCGCTGGTGTAGCGCTCGCCGCACAGGGAAACTTCCCCGGTGCCATGCAGCCCCGACTCGTAATGGGACAGGTTCTGCCCCAGGGCGGCAAAGTCCATCTTCACAAAGAAACGGTAAAAATCCCGGTCCTGTTCAGTCAGGTCCTGCCAGTCCAGCAGCGCGCCGGTATGCACGTCCAGTTTCCGGATCTGGGGTGTGCCGTCGCCCAGCCGCAGTCTGCCGTACAGGATGCCTGAAACATATAAGTCAAAATTACGCATTTCCGTTTCTCCCGTTTTCCGTTTAGGCGCCGATGAAAGCACGGATGGCATAGGCTACACCGATGCCCACATAGTTGCCCAGGGCACCGGCCAGTACGCCCATGAGCAAGCCGATGTTGATAAGGGTCTTCCACTGGGCGCTGGAAGCGATGAGGGCGGCGGTGGGGCCATCCGAGATACAGCCCACGATGGACAGCAGCACATACTCAAAACGGACTTTCAGCAGCCGGGTGATGAACAGGTGCAGCAGAATGGAACAGGCGATGACACAGAAGCAGAACAGGGTGATGTAGAAGGTGGATCCGAAGAACTGCTTCAGGTCCACCGCAAAGCCGATGGTCACCAGGAACAGCACCGCTACGAAAAGGCCCAGGTCAAAATTGCCGCGCAGCTTGCGGACAGCCGGCACCTGTGCCAGGATGATGGAGAAGGTGGTGATGAGCAGGATGCGGCCTGCACTGCGGAACCCTTCTCCGAATACCATCGAGGAAATGCTGGTGGCAGCCCACACGGTGCCAAAGCCGATGGCCAGCAACCAGGCGATTTCCTGGATGGACCATTCCTTGGAGGCCATCAGTTCCTCGTGGTCGCCATCCCCCAACAGTTCCGGCTCGCTCATTTCATAGGGCCACAGCTTTTTCAGCCATTTGGAACTCTTGTACAGGGCGGGGGTAGCAAACATCAGGATCAGCGTGGGGATGCCCACCACATAGTCGGCGGCATTGGCCGAGGCGATGGTGTTCTTGCTGGCATCCAGGCCTACAGCGATGGCGGTCAGGTTGGAACTGCCGCCGGTGTAGGTGCCCACGAACATACCGGCCACCTTCCAGCCCTCGTCGATTTTGTTGGCGAACAGTACGCCGAACACCAAAGCTGCCACGCAGACGCTGAATACGGCCGAGGCCAACGCAATGATCGGTTCCTTGGATAATTTGCGCATCTGTTTCAGGTCCAGGCTCAGCAGGCAGATGGAAACGGACAACGGCACACAGTAGCCGCTGATGGCATCATAGGTAGGGCTGGAGGTAGGCACGATCCGCAGGTTGGACAGCACGATGCCCATGACGATAACCGTCAGGGCCGGGCCCAGCGTTTTGAACACCTTGAACCGCTGCAGCCAGAATCCCAGTGCAACCGTGGCGACCATGATGAACAGGAGCGCGCCTTCGGAGGAAAAAATCGTATTCGCCATAATATACCTCTCTGCGGGGTCCCGCTTAAAAATCAATATCGATGCCAAGGCCCGGTTTGTCGGACAGGGTGTAGACGCCGCCATTCACGGCAAAACCTCCGGGCATACCCATCTCGGGGTCCACGGCGTACATAAAGCTGTCGCAGTCCGCCTCGGTGATGTTCTGCTTGGCGGCAACCAGACTCACGCCGGCAGCAATGGCCACCTTGGTCTCCAGCATGCAGCCCACCATGCACTGTACATGGTTTGCCTCGGCAATGGCGTTGATCTTTTCCGCCGGGTACAGGCCGCCGCACTTCATCAGTTTGATGTTGATAATGTCTGCAGCATCGATCTTGCAGGCCTTTGCTGCGTCGATGGGGGTGTGGACCGACTCATCCAGCATGACCTGCAAGTCCACCTTGGAACGCACAAAGCGCATACCGTCCAGATCCCAGCTGGGCAGGCACTGTTCCACCGCTTCCACGCCCAGCTCTTCAAAGGCTTTCAGGGTGCGCACCGCATCGCTGACCGTGTAACCCTGGTTGGCGTCCACACGCAGGCGGATGTTGGGGCCCACCGCCTGACGGATCAGGGTCAATGCCTGAATATCCTCACGCGGGTTGATGCCGGCCTTGATCTTCAGAATGGTGAAGCCATCCTTTTCCACCCGTTCCCGGGCTTCGGCGGCCATGGCTTCCGGTGTGTCAATGCCCACCGTCATGTCCGTGACGATCTGGTTCACGCTGCCGCCCAGCACCTTGTACAGAGGCTGACCCATCAGTTTGCCCTTGATATCGTACAGGGCAATATCCACCGCAGCCTTTGCCGAGGTGTTGCCTGACAGCAGGCGGTCCATCATCCTGTGGATGCCCTCAACATCGAGCGGATCCATGCCGATCAATCCGGTGCGGAACAGTTTCAGCGCTTCCAGAACGGTGGCTGCGCTCTCGCCGGTCACCGGTTCAAAGGGCGCGGCCTCACCGATGCCCCACAGACCTTCGTCGGTGGAGATCTTCACCAGCACATTCAGCGAATGATCCTGTACCGCAAAAGCAATACGGAAGGGCTTTTTCATGGGGATACTGATGGTTTCTACCTTTACATCTGTGATTTTCATAGGGTTCCTCCTGCACAATAATATTTATAATTTTTTATAAATTTTACTATTTCTAAAATTTTTGTCAAGAGCCTTTCTGCTTTTTTCACACTTTTCAGAACATTTTGTAAGATAAGCAAGAAATCATCTGATTTTCTTTAGTAAAAAATTTTATAAATATCGAATTTTTTCTCGCTTATTTACGTACAGGGCATTTTATGATATACTGTAAATAAATTTTTTTGCGAAAAAGCGGGAGGTCTTATGCTGGGCGAACATGTTCGAAATATTCGGAAAAAGCGGGGAATCACCCTCAAGGAACTGGCCGAAAAGACTGGTTTGTCCATCGGGTATATCTCCCAAATCGAGCGCAATCTCACCGACCCGTCCCTGTCCACCCTGCGCAAACTCAGCGCCGCTCTGGACATCCCCACCTATCTGTTTATGGGAGGTGAGAGCAGCACCAGCCTGACAACCCGTCAGGCGGATATGATGATCCTCTCCCAGCCCAATTCCAATGTACGGTATCATCTGCTTACGCCCATGCCCAACGGAAATTTTGTACCTCAGTCGTTGGTCATACGCTTTGAGCTGGAACCCCACTGCAAGGACGGCGACCTGCCGGTGATCCATCCCAGTGAGGAAATCCTGCTGCTGGAACAGGGGCAGCTGGATGTACTGGTGGAGTCCAAGACTACCCGCCTGAACGCCGGAGACACCACTGTGGTACAGTCCAACCTGCCCCACATCGTTTCCAACCCCGGGGATACCACAGCGGTGGGGCTGGCTGTGTTCACCCCTGCCATTTGGTTCCCCAACAACCGGCGCAGTTTTAACCGCGGTGGCGAAACCTGAATCTTCGCATAGGAATACCCAAAAGAAGCACAGCCATTGCCTGTACTTCACTTTGCCGTTTTGAGGTCAAAGTCACCAGAATGTTACCACTTTTGCCATAAGGTAGAAAAAAGCTCGTTGAAACTTGTCGTTTCA
>DXNX01000017.1:16049-25360 GCA_019413245.1 Oscillospiraceae bacterium | reverse complement strand
AGCCGCTTCCTCGGCCACCGGCATGTCGCTGGTGCCGCCCGTTGCCACTACGATATTGCCCAGGTCCGCCCGCTCGCCGGGAAAGGCCAGCCCCAGCCGGGGGCTTTCGTGGTATTCCAGCGGCAATTGGGCGGCCACCCAGTCGGCAGCGGCCTTGTCCATGCGGGTGATGAGGATGTTTCTGCATCCCCGCGCCCCCATGGCCGCCGCAATGCCTGCGATCTGTTCCGGCGTCTTGCCTGCGCCGTAAATGACCTCGGCGGCCCCCTGGCGCACACTGCGGTGCAGGTCCACCTTGGCATAGCCCAGGTCCTCAAAAGGGGCTTCCTTCAGTTCCAGCAGGGCGTCCTCGGGCCGGGTCTCCCCGTTGGCAACACTGCGCAGAAGGCAAAGAATATCATGCTTGTTGTCCATCTTGTCTCTCCTTTTACAGCGATTCATACCGACGGCTGACGGGGTGTAAGGTCCAGAGTCACCGCTGCGAACTCCGGTGCCAGTGCCCGCAGGATCTCCGCCCGCCTGGCCAGCACCAGAGGCAGCTGGTCCTCCGTGACCTGCAGGCGGGCGGCATCGTCCGCCACCCGCACCCGGAAATCCGAAAAGCCCAGATCTGTCAGGGCGCTCTCGGCCTTTTCCACCCGTGTGAGCATCCCGGCCGTGAGAGCCGTTCCGGTGGGGATGCGGGTGGCCAGACAGGCGTAAGCGGGCTTGTTCCAGGTAAAAAGGCCCGCCTCCCTGGACAGGCGCCGGACCTCCGCCTTGGTGACGCCGCATTCCCGCAGGGGGGAACGCACTTCCAGCTCCCGCAGGGCCACCATGCCGGGCCGGTCCCCCGCATCGTCGGAGGCGTTGGTGCCGTCCAGCAATACGGTATAGCCGTCGGCAGCGGCTGCCTGACGCAGCCGGGTGAACAGTGCCTTTTTGCAGTAATAGCAGCGGCGGGGCCCGTTTTCGGCCGCCTTTTCCACGGCCAGCACATCCAGTTCAATGACCGTCATGGGCACGTCCAGCTCTTTGGCCAGGCGGCGGGCGTCTTCCAGTTCAAAGGCAGGCTGGAAGACCGTCTTGATATAGTAGGCCCGCAGGTCGCAGCCGTAGCGGCGGGCCGCCCACAGCAGGAAGGCCGAGTCCGCCCCGCCCGAAAAAGCCAGGGCCGCTCTGGGCACCTGACGGAAAAATTGTTCCAGTGTCATAGGGATTTTCCTCTTTCTCCGGCCGCGCATGTGCTGCCGGAACTGTATTTGTGGGGAAAACAAAGGAAGGCGCCCGCTTTCCTCATGAAAGCAGACGCCTTCCTGGCATCTTACATCGTTACGTCCTGATTTTGCATGGATTCGGCTGATGCTGTCGCTGCACCCCCGCAGCGGCTTCGGCCGCAGATCACCGGCTTCCTGCCATCTGATCAGGGATACATATATTCTGCAGTGTATCCACCGCACTTTGTACCAGTCGGGACATAGGCAGTTCCTGTACCCCGGCAACGAGGGTATCGCACTGGTTGACCGGGACCAGAATCCGCGCGGCAGAACTCTGCCCCACCGCAGCGGCAGCCCGGGGAGTGATCTCCCCCAGCATGGCATCGGCAATCACGATGCCCACCGGGCCCAGGATGACATCTGCCTTGCGGCAGCCCACCACAATGGCATTTTCGCCGGTGGCGGCCTGGTCGGCACCGGCACGCAGCATAGCGGACGTTGCCGCACTGTTGGTACCCACGGCCAGCACCCGCACACCGGGGCACTGCGCCTTGATTGCCGCGACCAGCTGACGGCCCAATCCGCCGCCCTGGCCGTCAATGACCATGACCTTCAACATTTATCACCCTGCCTTGTCCATGGGCCATTATCCCATAGGGTATGAAAAAAGTCAAGAAAATGCAGCGGCATCCTGTTTATCGGCCTGTATACAGGGAAAAGGCCGCCGTAAAGCGACCTTTTCCGGAGACTGATGCAAGTTTTTCGCGTTTTTGACTGTCAGGCATTTCCCAGCCGGATGACACAGGCGGCATGGTAGTGACCGGAAGCATCCAGATGGTAGGCATCTTCCACATCGGCCCCCCAGCTGTCGATGCCGCCCACACCGCGCATGGCGCCCAGCACCGTGAGGACGGTGCGGCCGGTGGCGGGCAGTTCGCAGGGATGCAGGGCGGATTCCAGTTCCCGGGGCGTGCAGGGCAGGGCGCTGAAGGCGAAAGGCTCTTCGGCCGCGTCCAGGGTCAGCCGGGCGGTGGTGCAGCCCGAAGCGGCCCGCTTTTCCAGGGTCAGGCTGTACGTTCCCATGTGCAGGCCGCACTCCTGGGGGACCAGGTAATCGGGCACAGCGGGGATTTCCCGGTGGCGGCCGAAAATACCGCCCTTGTACCGGTCGGGGTAGGTCTCTCCCGAAAGGCCGGTCCAGGCGGTGCTGCCCACCGGGTCGGGCAGCAGCATCCGCACGCCGAAGCAGGGCAGCTCCGGCAGATCGGGGGCGCCGTGATAGTCTGCCTCCACAGTCATGGTACCGGCGGCTTCCACCGTGTAGGTGAGGACCGCCTCTGCCCCGGGCACAGCCGCAAAGGTGAAGCGGTAGGCCACCCGCACCCGGCGGGGGCCCGCTTCCAGCACGGTCTGGCCCTCGCAGTCGGGCAGGGCGTCGGCGGCCTGCCAGGCGGCGCTGCGCCGGGCAAAGCCGTTGCCCAGATCGTTCTCGGTGGGGGCGCGCCACAATGCCGGGCGGGGTGCGCGGTACAGCCACTCACTGCCGCCGGAGACCAGGGATACCGGGCCGCCTTCGGCAGCGGAGAACAGCACCCGGAAGCCTTCGCCCAGCACGCCCAGGTTCACATCTCCCCGGACCACCTGCAGGTCGGGGGCGCTGCGGTGTTCCCGGCTCTGCCGGTCGGCGGCCAGGCGTTGGGCTGCCTGCCGGGCTCCGGCCGCATTGGCGGCATCCTGTGCCGCCCGCTGTGCCGGGCTGGCATACCAGTAGCGCACTTCCTGCATGGCGGGTTTCTCGGTTCCGTCGGCAAAGACGATGCCGTTGCCGCTGAAGTTGT
The DNA here is from genome assembly GCA_019413245.1 of Oscillospiraceae bacterium. Taxonomy (GTDB): domain Bacteria; phylum Bacillota; class Clostridia; order Oscillospirales; family Ruminococcaceae; genus Gemmiger. The sequence continues at coordinate 22,326 of DXNX01000017.1, read as the reverse complement.
AGTCGGTGGGGCGTTCCCCGAAGTCGCCGCCGTAGCCCAGCACCCGGCGTCCCAGGGCGTCGGTGTGCCAGAGGGCCTGGTCCATATAGTCCCAGATGAACCCGCCCTGATACTGGGGGAATTCCTCCGCCAGGCGGATATAGCTTTCCATGCCGCCCAGGCTGTTGCCCATATCGTGCATGTACTCACACAGGATGAAGGGCTTGGTGGGGTTGGATTCCAGATATTCCCGGATCTCCCAGGGCTTGGCGTACATCCGGCTTTCCATATCGCTGATGGCATCAAAAGCCCGGTTATGAAAAACGCCCTCGTAATGGACCAGCCGTCCGGGGTCATGCTCGTGGAAGAACCGGCTCATGGCCAGAATGTCCTCCCCGGCATAGCTCTCGTTGCCGCAGGACCAGATGAGCACGGCAGCGTGGTTTTTGTCCCGCTCAAACATGCTGCGGGCGCGGTCCACCACGCAGTCCTTCCATTCCGGCAGGCTGCCGGGCACGTTCCAGCTGGGTTCCACGGCGCCCAGCTTCTGCCAGCTGCCGTGGCTTTCCAGGTTGGTTTCGTCGATCATGTAGATGCCGTTTTCATCGCACAGGTCGTACCACAGGCTCTGGTCGGGGTAATGGCAGGTGCGCACGGCGTTGATGTTGTTGCGGCGGAACACCTCCATAGCGGCGTACATATCCGCCGGGTCGATGGCACGGCCTTTTTCCGCGTTCCATTCGTGGCGGTTCACGCCGTTGAAGACGATGCGCTCCCCGTTCAGGCACATAATGCCGTCCACCATCTCGAACCGGCGGAAGCCGATGCGGTAGGGCACCACCTCCTGCACGGTACCGTCGGCATCGTACAGGGTCAGCTCCGCCCGGTACAGGGTGGGGGTGGCGTGGCTCCAGGGCTGGATACCCGGCAGTTCCAGGGTATCCCCGGTGACGGGGCCGTCATACAGGGCACAGCCCTCGCTGTCGGTCAGGCGCAGGGTCACGCGGGCACCCTCGGTCTCCCCTTCCAGTTTCAGCCGGGGCGTCAGGGTGCCGGTGGTGTTGTCCGGTTCCAGTCCCGCCTCCAGCCACAGATCGGTCAGGTGTACTTTGGGCTTAGCGTAGAGAAACACCGGGCGGAAAATACCCGAAAAGCGGAAGAAGTCCTGATCCTCGATCCAGGAAGCGCTGCACCGCTTGTGCACTTCCACGCACAGGCGGTTGACCCCGTCCCGGAGGCAGGATGTCAGCTCAAAGTCGGAGGGGGTGAAGCTGTCCTCGGCATAGCCCACAAACTGCCCGTTGCACCACAGGTACAGGGCCTCCTCCACCCCCTGGAAGCTGATGCAGACCCGCTGGCCCCGCAGACCTTCGTCCAGGGTGAAGTCCAGGGCATAGCTGCCCACGGGGGCGTTGTCCCAGTCGATCTCCGGCGGGCGCAGGGCGCTCAGGCCGTCCCAGGGGTACATGGTGTTGATGTACTGCAGCTGGCCATAGCCCTGCATTTCAATATGCCCGGGGACCCGGATGGTACCAAAGGCGGAAAGGTCTGCATCCTCCCGCCAGAAATCAGCCGGGCGGGCGGCCGGATTGGGGCTGTAAGCAAACCGCCATTCACCATCCAGGGACTGGCGCAGGCTGCTGTGTCCGGCGGCGGCTTCCTCCGCCGTGCGGTAGCAGACATGGTCGGAATGGGCGTCCAGACGATTCACCGCAAACACGGTGGGGTCGGTGAGCCAGCGAAGGTCAGGGGATGTGACAGGCATGGATAATACCTCCCAAACAGGTTATTCTTTGAGTGCACCCGCTGCAACACCTGTCAGGATGTGCCGGGCGTTGGCACAGTCCATCAGGAAGGTGGTCAGGGTGCGCAGTTTGTTTTTGGGCATGTACAGATACGGGATGTACATGTCATTGGTGATGGCCTTGATGACGGCCACCGTGGTGGTGGCGAGCGACAGCAGCGGAAAAAGGATGTTTCCGGACAGACCGAATCCAGCAAGGCGCTTTCGTCCAGAGAGACGGGCAGACCGGCGTCGTTTTTCTTTTCCTCCGTCTTTTCCGTGTTCTTTGAATACCAGTATAACAGACCCGGCCCCCAAAGAAAAGCGCCCTGCCGGATGGCAGGGCGCTTTTTTATGTGTTCTATGACCGAACATTCAGAAGGATGAGCCGGAGCCCATCTCATCGGGGACCGGAGTTACGCCGCGTTCAGGACACCGTCTGGGTAAAGTGGATCTGTTTGGGCACCAGCACCGGCTCCACCTTCTCCTGGAGATAGGCGTTGAGCTTGTCCAGATCCGGCTGTTCCTTGCCGGTAATGTCGGCGCACAGCTCCATGCGGTGCTCCAGGCCCCAGGTGATGTACGCCTGGGCGGTCTCCACGCCCTCATAGGCGCAGAGCACCTGCTCCAGCTTGCCCAGATCCAGGAAATCCCGTCCGGTGAGGGTTTCCATCATGATAGTGCGGCCGCACTGTTCCAGAATATCCAGACTGCCGTCCGGCAGAATGCGGGCATGCAGGCCGGTCTGGTACAGCATGCCGGGGCCGTAGGGGTTGGTGATCTTGTCGGTCCAGTTGCGGGTGGGATGGTCCATGATGTACAAAGCACCCCAGGCGCCCAGAGGCTGCTTGCGGCAGGTCTCGTCAAAGACATAGGCCTTCACCTGCTCCTCCCCGTCCACATCCTGAATGAGCGGGCTGCCGGCAGCGGCGTTCACATCTGCGGCCTTCACAAAGTAGTGATGGGGGAACAGATGCTGGGGCAGATGCTTCTTCAGCCGCCGCACCGAAGGCTCGGTGAGCATGGCTTTGAGGATGACATCCATGCACTCCATGAAAATTTCCAGCTGCTGGCGGTCAAACCGGTTGTTCCAGTACCGCAGCTCGTAGAAATAGAAGCCCTTGGCGTCGGACATGACCTGCAGATGGAAGGGCAGGGAGTCCAGCTGGATGCGCTCCCGATGGGCGGGGGCGCCGCCGATCTCGTTCAGCCGCAGGATGTCACCCTGATACTGGAAGAACATCTCGTCCGAGTGCAGGCAGGAAATATGGCACCGCATGGTCTCCATGATCTGCCGGGCGGACCGGGACAGCAGCTGGGGCACCGTTTCGTGGGCCAGGTTGGTGTACCGGAACAGGTAGCTCAGGAACAGCGGTCCGGCCAGGCGGGTCCAGCGGCTGTCGGTGCGGCCGCTGTGGATGCTGCTGCTGACCACGTCCTTCTCATTGCTGAAAATGGCGATGCAGTAGTTGAAGGCGGTGAGGAACATGACGTTCTCGGACACCTTGTGCTCGGCGCAGAAGGCGTTGAGCTGGTTGGGGCTGACGGTGAACCGGCCGCGGAGGGAGGCGTTCTCCCCCTTGTCCAGGTCGTGGAAATCTTTCCGGTTCAGGATGCTCTTTTTGATGCGCACATCCTTCATCAGTTCCCGGTAATACCGGATGTCCTGCTCCCGCTTGCCCTTCTTTTCCCGGGCTTTCTCGTCCAGCACATACTCGAACAGGGTGTAGGTTTCCTTCGCCACCGGCTCCCCGGCGTACAGACGGTTCAGGTCCTCGAACAGGATCTTCAGGGTCATGCCGTCGCCCACAATGTGGGCCACGTCCAGGAACAGGTAGTTGGCGCTGTCGGTCTGGTAGATGCCCACATGGTACAAAGGCTCGTCCTTGCCGTACAGGTAAGGCACCAGCAGATGCTCCCGGGTCTGGGCGAATTCCTCGTCGCTCTGGCGGCAAATGGGCACATTCACCCGCAGGTCGTCGTGGCGGAAACTCTTGTAGGCGCCATCGTCCATCTGGATGACCGACTTGAGGCCGGGGTGGACATCAAACAGGTCCGCCACGGCGGTCTGGAGCCGCTGCAGGTCCACGCTGGGGTCCAGATGGATGAGGGAAGGCAGGTTGGCGGTGGTGTTGCCCCGCATGACGTAGGCAAAGTAGATCTGCATGTTGGTGAGGGGGTACACCGCCCGGGGAGTGTAGTCCACCTTCTCCTCCTGCTGCTTTTCCTGGTAGTAGGCCTCCAGCTTTTCCACGCTGGCGTGGGCCATCAGGTCATCCAGGGTAATGGAGAAATTCAGCTTCTCGGACAGGTCGGTGAGCAGCAGCACGCTGCCCAGAGAATCCATGCCTGCCCGGTAAAAGTCGGTGTCGATACCGAAGTCCTGATGGCCCAGCACGGCGGCCACGCAGTCATAGATCTTCTGCTGCAGTTCGCTTTTGGGCAGGATGCGCTTTTTCCGGTTTTCTTCCTCTGCCTTCTTCTGGTTGAAGTAGTTGGTGCGCTTGATCTTGCGGGAGCTGGTCTTTTCAAAGGGATTTTTGCGCACCCGGAAGTTCAGGATGCGCTTGAAGGTAGGCAGCTTCTGGTTGACCTTGGCAATGCTGTCCCCCACGGCGGCCTGGATGTCGGAAATGTCCGTCTCCTCGGCATACCGGAAGTTGGGGTACACCTCGGCGGTGATGGTGTCGTTCTCCTCGAACACCAGGATGTCCTCCACAATGGGCTCATCGTCAAACATGTTCTCGATCTGCTCCGGGGCCACGTTTTCCCCGTTGCTGAGAACGATCAGGTTCTTTTTCCGTCCGGTCAGGTACAGGAAACCGTCCTCATCCAGATAGCCCAGGTCCCCGGTGCGCAGCCAGCCATCCTCGGTGATGGCTTCCGCGGTGTTCTCCGGGTCCTTGTAGTAGCCCATCATCACCGAAGGGCTCTTGACCTGGATCTCCCCATCCACGATGCGAACCTGGCAGCGGTCCACCACCTTGCCTACCGAGGCCACCTTGTCCGGGCGGCTCCAGTCGGGGGCGGAGATGACCGGCGAGCACTCGGACATGCCGTAGCCCTGGCCAATGAGGATGCCCAGGTCCTGGTAGTTCTTGGCCAGTTCCGGGGTCAGGTAACCGCCGCCGCAGACGATCTTCCGCAGGCGGCTGCCGAACACAGCTTCCTTCAGCTGCTGGGTAGTCATCTCCGGATGCTGGAGCTTGAGTATCATCAGCCGGTTGTACAGCGCCTTGGCCACCATGGGCACCGCCCGGAAAGAGGTGGGCTGGAACAGTTTCAGATGGTCCGCCAGCTTGCTCATATCCCGGTTCAGGCAGAGCAGCACGCCGTACCGCATGGCCGCCAGCACATCACTGTTGATGCAGAAAACGTGATGGATGGGCAGGATATTCAGGTACACTTCCTCCACGCCCTTCATATCGACGTTGGAAGAGAAGGTATTGTCAATGAGGTTCCGGTTGGACAGCATGACCCCCTTGCCCCGTCCGGTGGTACCGGAGGTGAACAGGATCATGGCACAGTCGTTCTCCGAAACGTCGGGAGTGACCCGGCGGCCGGCGAATTCCTTCAGCAGATTGTCCGAGCAGGGCACATGCTTACCGTGCTGCAGGGAAATGTAGGTTTTGACCCGGGGGCAGGCCTCCTTGACCCCTTCCACCAGGGGCGCGTGTTCCCAGTCATAGAACAGGATGTCCACATCCGAACGGGTCAGGCAGTCGGCCAGGCCCGCCACATCCAGCTGGATGTCCAGGGGCACCACCGTGTTGCCGTTGGCCATGACCCCCATCATCACCGCCAGGTAGTGGTGGCTGCTGCTGCCCAGCAGACCTACCTGGACCTTGTGGCCCGTCACCGCGTCCTGTTCCTTGACCCAGGCGGCAATGGCGTGGCACTCCTCCACAAATTTGGCATAGGTCACATCATAGACTACGTCGTTGTCCTCATACCGCAAAAAGACTTTGTCGCCGTATTCCTTTCCCGCATTTTCTACCAGGTCATACACTGTTTTGGTGTTCTCGTAGGTAATCATATGTTTCCTCCTGAAAGTATCACATCGTATACCCAATTGATTTTTTGACCATCTGTTCAATTTTTTCTCTTGCCTGCGCCGCTTTTTTCCGGCGCTCCGTAGCTGAGTATAGCACACCAAAAGGCAAATGTCCCTTTGTGAAATGTACAAATTATTGGAAAGTGATCAATTTTTGGAGGGTCGTAAAAAAATTTACCTAAAATTTTAGAAACAATACTGCAGGTTCCACAAAAATCCGGACCCCAAAAAAGCTCCTGCGGGCAGACTTTTGTGAAAAAGCCGCGCAGAAGACGAAAAAAAGGCCCGGACCGAAGCCTGGGCCTTTGAAAAATTGTATAAATTTTCAGGTCTGAGGGACCCCCGACACACAGTCCGGCCGGGTGCTGCCGGGGGTGTGGTCTGCGAAAGCGGCGACTGAGGTGTTTTCTGGCACCGCCAGTCCTCCCCGTAGGCCGACCCCAAGGAAACAGGCCTCCTGC
>DXNX01000017.1:0-16039 GCA_019413245.1 Oscillospiraceae bacterium | reverse complement strand
AAGCAGCTCTCAAAAAAGGACAAAAAAAGAAAAATGAGATTTTCCTGCATCCAGAAAGCGAAACTGATATCCGTTTTTTCGCAGCTCACAGTTTCGCAGCTCTTGTAGAATTTTCACAAAAAACAGCCGGATATTTTTGTGCAGAGAATCCATCCGCCGCCAGGTTCACACAGAGGTTCGTTGTGTTATAATCAGCATTATAGCCCATCACAGATACTCATGCTAAGGAGGAGAACCATATGAACCGTTGGAGAGGCGTCAATCTGGGCAACTGGCTGGTATTGGAAAAGTGGATGAGCCCCGCGCTCTTTGCGGATACCGATGCCGAGGACGAATACTATCTTGCGCGAACGCTGCCGCCCGAGATCTACAAGGCCCGGATGGAGATCCACCGGAGCAGCTATATCACCGAGCGGGATTTCGCACGAATCGCCGAGATCGGCCTGAACGCCGTGCGGATTCCCATCCCGTATTTTATCTGGGGAGACCGCCCGCCGTTTCCAGGCTGCCTCACCGAGCTGGATCACGCGTTCGACTGGGCGGAGAAGTACGGATTGCGCATCCTCATCGACCTGCACACGGTACCGCTGAGCCAGAACGGCTTTGACAACGGCGGCATCTGCGGCGTGTGCCGCTGGAGCCAGACGCCGGAAGAGGTAGAGTTTGTTCTGACACTTCTGGAAAAACTGGCCCGGCGCTACGGAAAGCGTCCCGGGCTGATGGGAATCGAGCCTATCAACGAACCGGTCACGGAACCCGCCTGGACCACCATGGGGGTACCCGCACGGTATCCCGCCCGTGACCCGGCCCTGGCGGCCGGCTCCGCCCCCAACACCCTGGAATTTGTGCAGGGGTTCTATGCCGAAGCATACCGCCGTATCCGGCCGCATCTGTCCGATGACCAGTATGTGGTCTTCCACGATGCTTTCCAGCTGGACGCCTGGGAGCCGTTTTTCCGGGACGGCAATTACAAGAATGTGATCCTGGATACCCACCAGTATCTGATGATGGCAGAAATGCAGGGCTGTCCGCAGACCTTGGAAGGCTATGAGGCCTTTATCCGCGGAAACATTGCCCCGAAAATTGCAGCGGTCCAGAAATATGTGGATGTCATCTGTGGCGAGTGGTGCCTCTTCAACTCCTATGCCGTGGGCTCGGATACCCAGGGCGGCAAGGCAAACTTTGAGGAAGCAGCCGCTCAGCCGGATTCCCGATTCGCGCCGGAGCAGCTCCGGCAGATCTACCGCCGTCTGGCACAGGTACAGACGGAGGCCTGGGCACAGGGAAGCGGATACTTCTATTGGAGCTACAAGTTGCTACTTGACACGGTCCACCAGAAAAACTGGCAGGGCTGGGACTGCTGGGATCTGGGCAAGAGTGTCTCTCTTGGCTGGTTCCCTACGCCTGCCGAATGAATCACCGGGCGGGATGCAGAACCACCAGTGCCAGCAGGAACCAGATAACACACAAAGCCGTCACCAGAAGCACCGGTGCCGCTGTCAGAACAAAAGTGAACAGAACGCCCATGGCGGCCTGTACCAGGCAATAGATCCAGGCCAGGGTCACCAGGGAACGCCCCAGCAACCGGCTCAACGGCGGCTTGTCCAGAGCGCTGCAGCGGAAGCAGATATACAGGTCCAGCAGAAAAGCCACCAAGGTAAAAATATAGGCCACAGTGCCGGCAGCGGTGAGTGAATCGCTGAAGACCAGCGCGGCATCACTGTAAGCGGCAACGCCCACTACCAGTATGATCCACATATACCGCGGGATCAGGGGACGGGACTTGGGACCCTGTTTCTCAGTTGACTTCATAATGCTATTCACCTCGACGATAGCATAGCAATTCCAGCTGAAAAAGGCAACGTTTTTCCCCTTGAACACAGAACATTCTACATGGATGTAAAAAAATGTGTTTTCGCCCTGTGGCGATGATGGCTGTCCTCCCTTCCAAGGGAACGCCCGCCGGGAGTATGTGCATATTGCATAGTATTTTTGCACGTTTCGGAAAACAAGGCACAATTTTGAACAATTGTGGAAGAATTCTGCCTTCATTTTGTCTGCGCCTTTGCTATAATTTTTGTCAAAGAAAGTTCGCCGGACGGATCGAAAAGCATCCGGCGCCCACATTTGCACCATCAAAAAAGGAGGACAAAAACATGAAACGTTTGATTGCTCTTGGTTCGGCTTTGGCTCTCAGCCTGAGTTTGGCTGCCTGCGGCGGCACCCCTTCGTCCGGAACCGCCAGCGCTGAAAACGCCGCCACAGACGGTGATGTCATGCATATGATGATCGTCGGTTCTGCGGCAGACCAGTATCGCCCCGGTTATGAAAAAATCATCTCCGACTTCAACGCAAACAACGAGTACGGCGCTACTGTGGAAGTGGAATTCGTTTCCAACTCCGACTACAAAACCAAACTGACCACTTTGATGGCTTCCGATTCCGAACCGGACATCATCTTCACCTGGGAGCTGGGCTACCTAGAAAACTTCGTCAACGGCGGCAAGATCGTGAGCCTGCAGCCCTACCTGGATGCGGACCCGGACTGGCTCAACAGCTTCAATGACGGCATGCTGGACCAGCTGACCTACAACGGCGAAGTGTATGCCATCCCCACACAGGAGACCGCCGCCGTCATGTACTACAACAAGGCTTTGTTCGAGCAGTGCGGTCTGAGCGTCCCCACCACCTATGAAGAATACCGCAACTGCTGCGATACGCTGCTGGCCAACGGCATCACCCCTGTGGCACTGGCTTCCACCCCGGATGACGCCTGGCTGGTATCCCAGTACATTCAGCAGCTGTCCAACGGCATCGCCGGCTACGATCTGTTTGAAAGCCTGAAAAACGGCGAAGGTGCCTGGAACGATCCCGCGTTTGTGCAGGCTGCGCAGCTGTTCTATGAAGAAGTTGAGGCCGGTTACTTTGAAGACGGCTTCACTGGTGTCGGCGCCGACGAAGCCCGTGCGCTGTTCCAGAACGGTCAGACCGCCATGTACTTCAACGGCTGCTGGGAAAACAGCAACCTGGACAATGCGGATGTATGCCCCGTTTACGAAGATGTGAGCTGCTTTGCAATGCCCGCCGTCAACCCGGAGAACAACAACATCTCCCTGGGCTCTGTGGATACTTCTTTTGCCATTACCAAGAACTGCAAGAATGTGGATGCGGCCGTGGAACTGCTGAAGCAGTGGACCAGCCCTGAACAGGCTGCCTTCCTGCTGTATGATTACGGCCGTCTGCCCTCCACCAAGATCGAACCGGATGAAAGCAAACTGACCAGCCTGATGGCCCAGACCATCAAGGTTTTCGGCGAACAGGTGGCTCTGACTCCCTGGTTCGACCGTGTGGACACCAACATCGGCAACGAATTCAACAACACCTGCGTGGCAGTCTCCAACGGTGACGACCCCCAGAGTCTCTTTGACTCTCTGCAGCAGTACGCTGAATCCAACAGCTGATTGCAGCACGGATTTTCCGGCGGCCCCTGACCAGGGCTCCGGCTTGATAGCTATCAGACCGCGGCAGAATTCTTCTGCCGCGGTTCCGTGAAAAAGGAGTTGATCGCCTGTGAAAGCGGTTCTCGGCAACAAAAAAAGTATTGCTCTTTTTGTTCTGCCGGCGTTTATCATCTACGCTATATTTGCACTGTTTCCCATCGCGTACAACGTGTATATGTCATTCTTTGACACCGACCTCATGAGTCCCGGAGAATTCGTTGGCCTGAAAAACTACCTGCGGCTGTTCCAGGACGCCACTTTCCTGAAAGCCCTGCGCAACAACATCCTGATGGTCATCGGCTCTCTGATCGCCCATATGCCTCTGGCCATGTTCTTTGGCAACGCCATCTTCAAGCAGATCAGAGGTTCCTCTTTCTTCCAGACGGTGTTCTTCCTGCCCAGCGTCATCTGCGGCGTGGCGGTAGGCCTGACCTGGACCTTTATCTACAATGGCAACTACGGCCTGCTCAATGCCGTACTGAAACTCATCGGTCTGGGTGACCTGCAGCGCGTTTGGCTGTCGGACAAAAACCTGGCTCTTTTCTGCATCATCATCGTCGTCATGTGGCAGTATGTCGGCTACCACATGATCATCCAGCTGGCAGCCATGCGCAACATCGATCCCACCCTCTATGAGGCGGCAGAGATCGACGGTGCCACTTCCTGGCAGCAGTTCACCAACATCACCTTCCCCCTGATCAAACCCATCCTGAAGATCGATGCGGTGCTGATCATCACCGGTTCCCTGAAGTATTACGATCTGGTAGCGGTTATGACCGGCGGTGGACCGAACCATGCAACGGAGGTCATGTCCACTTATATGTATTATCAGGCGTTCAACATCCTGAAATACGGCTATTCCGCCACCATCGGCGTTGTTTTGCTGCTGTTGTGTGTGGCCTCGGTGAAGGTGTCCAACGTAGTCTTCAAGAGTGAGAATTATTGAGAGGAGGGGCTGTGATGAAAAAAACGCTTTCTGAGCGCATTTGGATGGTCATCAAGTATGTGACTCTGATTGGCTTCGCCATCATGTGCCTTTACCCCATTTACTGGCTGTTTCTGGCCTCCTTCAAGACGAACCAGGAACTGTATGTGAATACCTGGGGCCTGCCGGAACACTGGAGTTTCGTCAACTACGTCACCGCTATTGTGGAAGGGCGGATCATCGAGTACTTCGGCAACTCGGTCATCATCTCGGTCAGCGCGGTCGTTGTTACGGTCATACTGGCCACCATGGCCTCCTATGCCATTACCCGCATGCACTGGAAACTTTCCAATCTGACCTACAATGTGTTCCTGCTGGGCATGATGATCCCGGTGTACGCCATGGTCATTCCGCTGTTCTCCATTTTCAAGTCGATGAACCTGCTCAACAACCACCTGTCTGTCATCATCCCGCAGATCGCCGTTGGTCTCCCCATGTCGATTTTCATCATCTGCGGCTTTATGCGCTCAGTGCCCCCGGAACTGGAAGAAGCGGCCATCATTGACGGATGCAGCGTCTTTGGCTGCTTTCTGAAAATCATCCTGCCTATCTCCAAAAGCTCCATTGTCACGGTGGCGGTGGTCCAGTTCATCAACGTCTGGAACGACCTGCTGCTGCCCCGCATTTTCCTGACCGACTCGTCCAAGATGACGCTGCCTGTTGGCCTGACAAACTTCCAAGCCATGTATTCCACCGACTATGTCAGTATGATCGCAGCTGTCATCATCACCATTATCCCCAGTATCCTCGTTTATATCCTGCTGCATAAAAACATCATGGAAGGCATGGTTGCCGGTGCCGTGAAGGGCTGACAAGCATCACCCCCGCCGCCTGCGGACGGTGCTGTGATGTATAGGCTAGCCGGCTTGCCGAAACGCGAATTCGGCAAGTCGGCCTGTCTTTTGTTTTCCTGCACGGCAGACGCACAGAGCGCACCCCCGCATTTCCGGAAATGCTGTTTTGGAAGGAGACCATACCCGTATGACATTACTCATAGCCGACGATGAACTGTTGATCCGTCAGGGACTGCAAAGCCTGGACTGGGCCTCGCTGGGAATCAGTGAGGTATACACGGTCCGCAACGGCCTGGAAGCCCGGGACCTGCTGCTCTCGGTCAACATCGACCTGCTGATCACAGACATCAAAATGCCCGGCATGACAGGTCTGGAACTGGCGGCCATGATCCAGGAAAAATCCCTGGACACGGCGGTGGTCCTGCTTACCGGATTTTCGGAATTTGAGTATGCCCGCGCAGCCATGCGCTCCGGCGTGTACGAGTATCTGCTCAAGCCATTGCGGCGCAAGGAGATCCTGCAGACCATGAGCAAGGTGATCCGTACCCAGGAGCAGCGGCGCTATCAGGACCGGATCGTCCGCCATCAGGAGGAACAGTCCGGGACAGATGAGTACGACATGATGAATCAGGTAAAGAACCGCTTCCCGCAGATTTCGCCGGTCATGGGTGAGATGCTGCAGGAAATGGTAAAGAATTATAACCAGCCCCTGAGCATCGGGGAAATTGCGGACCGGTTCCACTTTTCCCGCAACTATCTCTCCAAACTTTTCCGTAAGGAGACCGGCTACTCCTATACGGATCTTCTGACCGCCATCCGCCTGACCAAGGCCGCCCAGCAGCTGCTGGAGGGCAAGCGGGTCAGCACAGTGAGCGAGCAGACCGGCTTCCATGACCAGCGGTATTTCTCCCAGGTATTCAAAAAGGTGTTCAACTGTATGCCCAAGGAATTTTCCAAGCAGGCACCGGAGCCGGCGAGCCTTCAATTTTCCGCTCTGCTTGACCGGATTTCCGGACAGGAGGATGATGAAACGTGAAACACCATTGGCGCTCCAGCCTCCAGGCCAGGTTTTTCTGGATTTTTCTGATTCTGTTGATGTTGGTCTGCCTTGTGCTGGGCGGGACCTACATCAGCCTGTTTACGCAGGATTATTTTGCTTCTGTCAACGGACTTCTGTCCGACGTGAACAACCTGGCTTCCCAAAGCCAAAGCCATATGGTGCAGCAGGTAGACCAACTGTCCGTTTCGATTCTGATCAACAGCACTGTGCAGAAAAATCTGGCCGAAATCAATCGTTACCAGGGACGTGCCTGGGACAGCAACGAAGTTCGTCACCTGAGCAATACCATCTCCGACGCGATCAAAGGCTCGGTGTTTACCCTGAGCGATGTGGTTTCCCTGCGAATCTACTCTCTTTACGATGAGGAGATCTTCGTGGGGACCACCGACCGCCGCGCGCTGGAAAATCCTGTAAGCAGTCAGGACATCTATGCGGCCCAGGGCGGTGCGGTGTGGGCCTTGTCGGAGGACGGGACCTATCTGTACCTGTGCCGTGCGATCCTGAGCACCGAAACATTTACCCCCATCGGCTATATGGTCATCGTAGTGGACAACGACGATTTCTGCCAGGCCCTGCAGCCGGTTTCCAGCATATACAACAGCCGCATCTATGTGGTAGATCCTTCCGGCCGCATCGTTGTGTCCAATTCCACCGAGGCCGTAGGGGACAAGTTTCCCTATGACCTCAACGCGCTGCCCGCCGGGACCGGCAGAATGAAGGACCCCTTTACCGGCGGTACCAGTGCCTTCTTTGTGGCGCCGCAGATGGATAACGGCTGGACCATGGTGTCTCTGGTCAGCATAGAGCAATACTGGGATAACCTGCGCCAGGCCATCGTTCTGGCATTGGTGGCGGTTCTGCTGTCTGCCGCGCTGGCCGCCGGTCTTTCGCTTCTCCTCATCAACCGGATGTTCCGCCCGGCACGCCAGCTGATGGCCACCATGCATCGTTTCGGCACCGGGGAACTGGATGCCCGTATGACGGTAAACGCAACGGATGAGATCGGCAAGCTGAGCGAAGCATACAACAATATGGCCGACAGTATCCAGGAACTGATGGAAAAGGTCTACATGCTGGAACTGGCGAAGAAGGAAGCAGAGATTGAAAACCTGAAAATGCAGATCAATCCCCATTTTCTCTACAATACGCTGGATACGATCAGCTGGCTGGGAATTCTCCACGACAACGAGGATGTCTCCGACGTTTCAGTCTCACTGGCCAAGCTGTTGCGTGCAAACCTCAAGAGCGACGCCATGGTCACGGTGGACACCGAGATGAGCACGATCCGGGAATATCTGCAGATCCAGCAATACCGTTTCGGCGACAAGATCCGCGTTCATTACGAGATTGCTCCGAGCGTGGGACCGCTCTATATGCCCAACTTCCTGCTGCAGCCTCTGGTGGAAAACAGCATTATGCACGGTATGGAATGCCTGGACACCCCGAGTGATCTGACGGTTTCCATCCAGCCTCGCGATTCCTGGCTGTATTTTTCGGTGCGTGATACCGGCGAAGGCATGACCGAGGAACAGGTCCGACATCTTCGGCAGCAATGTGAGGATATGAAGTCCCACAATTCCATCGGCCTGAAAAATGTATACCGCCGGCTCTACCTGCTCTATGGCCAGGAAAGCCAGTTTGAGATCCAAAGTGCCCCCGGCAAGGGAACGACCGTATCGTTCCGTATCCCCATCACCTTATCACTGACATCATAAGGAGAATGTATTATGAGCCAAAAACAATCCTACGCCTGGCCCCAAATGACTATGGGAACCTGCTACTATCCCGAACACTGGGATGAATCTCTGTGGGAATCGGATCTGACGCGCATGCTGGACGCCGGCATCTCCACCATCCGCATCGGTGAATTTGCCTGGAGCAAATTTGAGCCCACCGAGGGACACTTCACCTTTGACTTTTTTGACCGCTTCCTGGAACTGGCCGGCAAGAAGGGTATGAAGGTCATCTTCGGCACTCCTACGGCCACGCCGCCGGCCTGGCTCACCGAAAAATATCCCGAAACGCTCAACGCGCGCCAGGATGGCGTTCTCTACCGCCATGGCGGCCGGCGTCACTACAACTACAACTCGCCCAAATATCGGGAGCTGTGCAGCCGGGTGGTGGAGCAGATTGCGGCCCATATCGGCAAGCATCCCGCCATCGTGGGCTGGCAGATTGACAATGAGCTCAACTGCGAGATCAACGACTTCTATTCCGAGGCGGATGACCGGGCGTTCCGCAGCTTCCTGCAGGAAAAGTATCAGACACTGGAACGGCTCAATGACGCCTGGGGTGCGGTGTTCTGGAACCAGACCTACACCGACTGGGGCGAAGTTCACCTGCCCAGGCTCCTGGTGGGCAAGCAGCAGAATCCCCACCAGCTGCTGGACTATTACCGCTTCGTTTCCCACAGTGTGCGGTCTTTCTGCAATATGCAGGTCCAGATCCTGCGCAAATATGTGCCGGACAGTGTATTCATCACCACCAACGGCCGCTTTGACCACATGGACAACCACCAGATGATGGACGAGAGCCTGAGCGTTTATACTTACGACAGCTACCCCTCCTTCGCTTTCGGTCTGGACCGTGACCCACTCCATTCCAAGGATCTCAACGACCGCCGCTGGAGCGACCATCTCAACGAGGTCCGCTCTATCTGCCCCCACTTTGGGATCATGGAGCAGCAGTCCGGCGCCAACGGCTGGAACACCCGCATGGAGGGCCCGGCCCCCCGGCCCGGTCAGCTGACCCTGTGGGCGATGCAGAGCGTGGCCCACGGTGCCGACTATATCTCCTTCTTCCGCTGGCGCACCGCCACGCAGGGCACCGAGATTTACTGGCACGGCATCCTGGACTACGACAACCGGGACAACCGCAAACTGGCGGAGGTCAAGGACTTTTACACCAAGTTCCGGACTCTGGACCCGCTGTGCGGCAGTCGCTATGTGGCCGCCTTTGCTATGCTCCGCGACTATGACAACGACTGGGATGCCGATGCAGACAGCTGGCACAGCCGCCTGAAATGGCAGAGTGAGCCGGAGATCTTTGCAGCGTCCGAGCTGACACACACACCCATGGACATCGTCTATCTGCGGGAGTCCACCACCCTGGAGGACCTGAAGCCTTACCCGGTACTGGTCTATCCCCACCCTGTCATCATCGACCCGGCCCGGGTCGCCCTGCTGGAAGCCTATGTAGCCCAGGGCGGCACGCTGATCCTGGGCTGCCGCAGCGGGTACAAAGATGTCCGGGGCCATTGCGTGATGCTGCCCCAGCCGGGGCTGCTGCAGCCGCTCACCGGCACGGATATCCACGATTTCACCTTTACCAGCCCGGCCGAGGAGCCCACCTGGGCCGACTGGAACGGCGAAAAGCTGGATACGCCGGTCTTTAATGATATTCTGACCCCGCTGGAAGGCACCAGAGTCCTGGCTGCCTACCAGAACAGCTATTACGCGGGCGCGGCGGCTCTGACCGAGCACGCCTACGGCAGCGGCCGTGTGCTGCACCTGGGCAGCACTTTCAGCCGGGAGAACATGGCCCAGCTGCTGCGTTACACCGGCATTGCCGAAACTTTCCGCGATGTGGTGGAAGCTCCCGCTGAGCTGGAAGTCGTCATGCGGGAGAAGGATGGCCGGCGGTACCTGATGGTACTCAATTATCAGGCGGAACCTGTTTCCTGGACGCTGAACTGCCCTGCCCACTCTCTCTATGAGGATGCGGACATTCAGCCCGGCACCATAACGCTGCCTGCCTACGGCACGGCCGCCTACGCCCTGCCGGATGCCTGAGTCCCCCGCCTGTACAAAACCGCAGTACTACATCTGACGCCGGGGCAGAATTCCTGCCCCGGATTTTTAGGAGGATGCGCGATGAAATACCGGGAAGAGCTGCGCTTCGGTGCGGCCTACTATGACGAATATATGCCTTGCGAACGGCTGGAAGAAGACATGCAGATGATGGTGAAGGCCGGCTTCAACACCATTCGCATTGCCGAATCCACCTGGAGCACGGAAGAGCCGGAGCCCGGAAAATTTGACTTTTCCCATGTGGACCGGGTCCTGGATGCGGCAGAACGGTACGGGCTCTCGGTCATTGTGGGCACCCCCACCTATGCGGTGCCCCATTGGCTGGTGCAGCTGGATCCGGATGTGCTCGCCACGACCCGTACCGGCCGCGGCCGGTACGGCACCCGGCAGAATATGGACATCACAAACCCCACCTACCGCCAGTACGCCGAACGCATCATCCGGGAACTGGTTTCCCACACAGCCGGCCGTGCCTGTGTCATCGGTTTTCAGATTGACAATGAGACCAAACACTACGGCGTGGCCGGGCCCCGGGTCCTGGCGCGATTCCGGCAATGGCTCCAGCAGCGTTTCGGTACCATCGAAGCCTTGAACAAGGCTTTCGGCCTGGCCTACTGGAGCAACTCGGTCACACGCTTTGAGGACCTGCCTGATCCCACCGGCACCATCAACGGCAGCTACGGCTGTGCCTTTGCCCAGTTTCAGCGGACTCTGGCGGAGGAATTTCTGCAGTGGCAGGCCGGTCTGGTGCGGGAATATCTGCGGCCGGATCAGTTTATCACCCACAATTTTGATTTTGCCTGGAAATCTTTCGGAGCGCCCGGGCAGCAGGATGGGTACTCCTGGGGGCTGCAGCCGGATATCAACCACCGGGACTGTGCCAAGTCTCTGACCCTGGTGGGGACCGACATCTACTGCAATGCGCAGGATCTGCTCACCGGCCGGGAAATTGCCTTTGGTGGCGACAGCATGCGCTGCCTGCGCAAGGATAATTATCTGGTACTGGAAAGCCAGGCCCAGGCGTTCAAGGAATGGCTTCCGTATCCGGGTCAGCTGCGCCTGATGGGCTGGAGCCATGTGGCTTCCGGCGCTCTGGGCGTGATGTACTGGAACTGGCATTCCATCCACAACGGTCTGGAATCCTACTGGAAAGGCCTGCTGAGCCACGACCTGGAATCCAACGAGACTTACAGGGAAGCCTGCACTCTGGGTGCGGAGCTGCGCCGGCTTTCGCCCCGTCTGACGGGCCTTGTCAAGCGCAACCGGATTGCCCTGGTGGTCAGCCCCGAGGCACTTCACGCGCTCAACTGGTTTCCCACCGACAAGACATTGTCCTACAACGATATTGTTCACTGGGTCTATGACGCCCTCTACGATATGAATCTGGAATGTGACGTGATCTACGAGCAGGAGGAAGATTGGTCCGGTTATGATCTGGTGGTCATCCCGGCACTTTACACCGTCCGCCCAGGCCTGCAGGACCGGGTCCGGGCGTTCGTGGACGGAGGCGGTACGGTGTTTTCCACCTTCCGCAGCTTTGTCGCCGATGAGAATGTCCAGATCTACCATGAACGCCTGCCGGGTCAGCTGACTGATGTGTTCGGAATACATTACAACCAGCACACGGCACCGGTGAACGTGACAGTGGATCAGGCCCCCGCCTCTTTTTGGATGGAGCTGCTGCAGCCCGACACCGCCGAAACGGTCGCCTCCTACTGTCATCGCTACTGGGGACGCTATGCTGCGGTGACCCGCCATTCCTACGGCAAGGGCACCGCCTGGTACATCGGTACCATGGTACCGGAAGCAGCCCTGCAGAAATATCTGGCCCGTGCTGCTGCCGATGCGGGCCTGACCCCGCCGCCGGAACAGTTCCCTGTAATCGTGCGCTCCTCTGTGAACCCCCAGGGGCATCCGGTCCACTTCCTGCTGCACTATGCCTCAGAATCCACCGAGGTCATCAGCCGCTGGAGTGCCACCGACCTGTGTACCGGTCATCGCTACGAAGCTGGACAGCGCATCCCGATGAAAGACTGGGACGTGGTGATTCTGGAAGAGGAACCGGAGGGCAATGCTGACTGAGTACCGCTCCCCGTCAAATGGGAAAAATGGTTTCTGAGCAGACCCAAAACACCGAAGACGGATAAAAACAGACCATTACCAATCAGGTACATGGACAAAAAGCCCCCTGATGCAGGAAAACAAAAGTACTGCATCAGGGGGTATTGTTATGTCCGGCAAAAAAGGAGAAAGCCGGTCAGTGGCTTTCTCCTTTTTTACTGTTCTATTCAGAATATTTGTTTTCCGAAGACCGCTGCAGCCTTACGGTTTCAACGGCCCATAGAAATAAGATGCCGTTGCACCGCCGTCGATGAGAAAATCCGCACCGGTGATAAAAGCTCCTTTGCTGCTCATCAGCAGTTCCGCCACATTGGCCACTTCATCCGCCGTACCGGGCCGTCCGGCAGGACACCTGGCAAACATATTTTTGTAGAAATCGCCGCGGGGACCGTTGAACTCATCGATGGCCAGCGGGGTGACAATGATGCCCGGAGAAATGGAGTTAATGCGGGCCCCTCTGGCGCCCCACAAGACAGACTCCGCCATGACACGCTTTTCGTTGCAGCGCTTGGCCAGCTGATAGGCATGCAGGGTGTCCCGGATATTCTCCGGCTGGAGCAGCGGCAGCTTCAACAGTTCCTCGGTAGGGGTGCAGGCCAGCTGCGCATCCTGCTCAGGGGTCAGTGCCGGCATACGGTGGCCGGACTGGCTGGAGATGGTCACCCCCACGCCGCCGGGCGCGATGACCTTGCCCACTTCCTCCAGCAGCACCGCAGTACCGTACAGGTCCACCTTCAGAATGGCTTCGATGGGCGCCTGGCTGGGGGAAACACCGGCAGCATTGATCAGCATGGTGATGTCGCCGAACCGCTGTGCTTCGGCAATCAGTCCCCGAATGGACGCCCGGCTGGAGAGATCCATCTCCATCGGCACCACATCATACCCGGCATCGTTCATGATTTTGGCGATGGCCCGGGCGTTCTCCGGCTTCTTATCCCCCACAACAATTTTCATTCCGTAGCCCATCCGCCGGACAATGGCCATGCCAATCTGACCGGCACCGGCCCATACCATTACATTCTTCACAGGAATCTCCCTTTCTTTCACCGCAGAGTTTTCTGTGTCCAGGCCCGCACGGTACTGGCGGCAGCCTCCACATCGGACCCGCGGACTGCCAGTCCCGGGGTTACGCGAGCTCCCTTGCAGACGGCGGCGAGCTTCTGCTCGGTCCTGCTCAGGCCGCTGCCTTCGTGGGTGCAAAAAGGATGGATGATTTTACCCGTCCAGTCGAAGGCTTCCAGAAAGGTATATACCGCCATGGGCATATCCCCCCAATAGTTGGGATAGCCCAGATAAATCTCATCATAGCCGTCCAGACTGCCGGGAAGTTCTGCCAGTTCCGGCCGGGCTTTGGCCTGCTGGTCTGCCTTGGCCTGCCGGATGCAGGTCTCATATTCTACGGCATAGGGAACTTTCTGCCGGATTTGGAACAGTGTCCCACCGGTAGCTTCCTCAATCTGTTTGGCCACCTTTTCGGTGTTGCCCACCGCTACGGTGCGATATTGACCGCCGAAATAATTTTCCCCGGCCCGGGAATAAAACGCAATCAGTTTTGCCATATGCACGCCTTACCTTTCCGTTCTTGCGCCCCATCCATCCGCTCGGTGGAGCTTGGTCTCCTGTTCTGATTCCTATTATAAAAAGGTCTGACGGGGCAATCAATTTCCGTTTTGCCTCTATACGATAAGTTTATCTTATATGAAAAAGCTGCTCTCACAATCGTGAGAGCAGCCACGGAACCGTCAAGTCTATTCAAATTTTTGGCGCAGTATATCGGAAAAGGCCTCCACATAATAGCCGGAGTTATCCTTTCTGCGGAACAGGCAATAATTGCGGGTGACCGGTTCCTCCCCGCGGCAGAGCGCGACCCGGCGCAGGGACGCGCCGAAAATCATGGTCTGGCCGTTTCCCTCCACGGGCAAAAAGCCTTGCCCGCTGAGGACCATCATGCGGGCCTCCTCCAGGGTTTCCGCATAGAGAATTTCCCCCTGAATCCCGATGACAGTCTGGTAGAATTCCTTCTCGTTGGCCTGCTGGTCCCGGGAGGCCACCAGAATACAGGGAATGTTTTTCAGTTCCCGGGCCGTGACCGACGGCAGCGCAGACACGGGATTGCGGGCTGGCAGTTCGACATACAGCGGGCTGGTGGTCAGAATCAGATTGACATACTCGTCAGAGAAGGCCCGGCGCTGGTCGTTCAGCACCAGGTCCGCACCGCCGGTGCGCAGCAGCGTGAACAGCTCTTCGTGGTTGCCATACAGAAGCCGGACCGAAATGCCGGGGTATCGGGCAGAAAATTCCTCCAACGCCTGGCGAAATTCCGGGCTGCTGTAACTGCGCAGAAAGCCGATTTTCACAACGGCCTCCTTCCCTCGGGCGATTCTGGCAGATTCACGGCAGATCTGCTCGTAATCGGCCACCAGAACCAGACTTTTCTTATAGAAATGTTCCCCGGCAGGCGTCAGCGTGAATTTCCGGTTTTTTCGCTCCAGCAGCGGAAATCCCAGCTCCGTTTCCAACGCCTTGATCTGCTGGGATATGGCTGATTGGGAAATATGGCATTCTTCCGCCGCCTCGGAAAAGCTGTTATTGCGCACAACGGATTGAAAATAGCGGATCTGCCGCAGCAAAGGCCCACCTCCTGTTACCATGCATTGGTATCATTATACCATAGAAATCAACCAATCAGCTTCGGGCGCGTGCAGATAGCGTTCGAGGCAGATATACCGGCTCCACTACGCCCACTATTCTTCCAGACGGTCAACGGGAAATCGCCGCAGAAGGATGCGTTTCGCCGACCATTTTCCGCCGTGAGTGCCAAACAGGTGCGGCAGCAGCCTGTCGGCAGTTCCCGATCCGCCCGGGCACAGTGTTCTTGATGGCGCCGTGTCCAAGGCAGGAAATGCTGTTCCAAACCATACGGGATACCATAACGGTACATTCTTTTGTGATGGGTCGAAAACAGATGGTGGAATTCCCATATGGGAGGTATAACGGAACTCAGTTGAGGAAATTCTCGTTGAGGGTCACGCCAAAATCCCGGGCGATGGCGCGCAGGTCGTCATCCTCGATGGTCTGGCGGATCAGGCCGCCGCCCATGGAGAGCACCTTGACGTAAATTTCGGCGCTCTTCTCGATGGTGTGGGCCAGTCCGAAGGTGGTGTCGTAGTCGGGGCCGGAGGCAAACAGGCCGTGCTGGGCCCAGACGGCGGCCTGGTAAGTCTTCATTTTCTCGCTGGTGGCCATGGCGATGTCCGCACCGCCGGGCACCATCCAGGGGCAGACGCCCACACCTTCGGGGAAGACGACGGGGCACTCGGTGGCGCTTTGCCACAGGGCACGGCTGAAATCCCGGTCGGTCAGCGGCAGGATGTAGGTCAGGGCAATGACGTTGGTGGCATGACAATGATAAATGACCCGGTTGGCACCGTTCGTGGCAGCCTTGCGCACGCTGTGGTTCATGAAATGGCTGGGGAACTCAGAGGTGGGCTTGGCACCATCCGCCAGGCCCCAGACAATGCGCCAGCTGTCCCCGGCTGCGTTGATCTCCACGATGCCGATGCTGTGAACCGGGTCTGGCTCCACGTTGCGGAAATACTTGCCGGAACCCGTGGTGATGAAATATTCCCCGGCCAGGTTGTCGGCCTGGACGCCCATCTTGACCCATTCCCGGGGCGTTTCGTCAAACCAGGGGCGGCAGGCGGCCACGTCCTCGGCGGTCATGCGGTAGGTCAGGTTGCCGCCGTTGCGCTCGTGCCAGCCCTGCAGCC
>DXNX01000169.1:3658-5521 GCA_019413245.1 Oscillospiraceae bacterium | reverse complement strand
GTGCTGGAAAACGGCCGCGGCAGTATCCGGGTGCGGGCGGTCTGGTCCTACGATAAGGAAAACAACTGCATCGATATCACTCGTATCCCACCCACCACCACGGTGGAAGCCATCATGGACAAGATCACCGAGCTGGTCAAGGCGGGCAAGATCCGGGAAATCAGTGATATGCGCGATGAGACCGACCTGAACGGTCTCAAACTGACCATCGACCTCAAGCGCGGTCAGGACCCGGACAAACTCATGAACCGGCTGTTCAAGGCCACCCCGCTGGAGGATTCCTTCGCCTGCAACTTCAACCTGCTGATCGGCGGGCAGCCCCGGGTGCTGGGCGTGCGGGGTATCCTGCTGGAGTGGGCGGCCTTCCGCGCCGAGTGTGTGCGCCGCCGCACCTACCACGACCTGCAGGGCAAGCAGAAGCGCCTGCACTTGCTGCGTGGCCTGGAAGCCATCCTGCTGGACATCGACAAAGCCATCCGCATCGTGCGGGAAACCGCCGAGGAGAGCGAGGTTGTCCCCAACCTGATGATCGGCTTCGGCATCGACGAAGTCCAGGCGGAGTATGTGGCCGAGATCAAGCTGCGTCACCTCAACCGGGAATACATCCTCAAACGCACCGAGGAGATCGAGGAGCTGGAAAAGGAGATCGCCGACCTGGAGGACATCCTCAAACGTCCTGCCCGTATCAACAAGATCATCATGAAAGAGCTGTCTGAAGTGGCACAGAAGTACGGTAAACCCCGCCGCTGCGAGATTCTGTACGACCTGCCCGAAGAATCCGCCGAGGAAGTGCAGGAGGAGATTCCGGACTATCCGGTGCATCTGTTCTTTACCCGGGAAGGCTATTTCAAGAAGATCACGCCCCAGAGCCTGCGCATGTCCGGGGAGCAGAAACTCAAGGACGGCGACGAGGTTGCCTTCACCTGTGAGTCCACCAACAATGTGGAGCTGCTGTTCTTCACCAACCACGCCCAGGTCTACAAAACCCGTGCAGCGGACTTTGCCGATTCCAAGGCCAGCGTGCTGGGTGATTATGTTGCCTCTACCCTGGGCATGGACGATGGGGAAGTGCCCATCTTCATGGCGGTGACGGCTGATTACAGCGGCCATATGTTCTTCTTCTTCCAGAACGGCAAATGCGCCAAGGTGCCCCTGACCAGTTACCAGACCAAGCAGAACCGCCGCAAGCTGCTCAAGGCGTACAGCGACAAGGCGGAACTGGCGGCCATTCTGCACCTGACCGAGGAACAGGAACTGGCCATCTTCGTCAATGCAGGCCCGGCCACCACCCGTCTGCTGCTGGCCGGCAGCGCCCTCATCCCCGAAAAGGCCACCCGTGATACCGCCGGTGTCAATGTGGTCAACCTGAAGAAAAATTCCAGTATCCAGCGTGTCTGTCCGGCAGCCGGGCTGGAACTGGCCGACCCGCACCGCTACCGTGTGCGTACTTTGCCGGCTGCCGGTGCCGTCCTTAAGGAAGCTGACAGCATGGAGCAGATGACCCTGTAAAACGGGCTGACGGTATTTTTGCAGAAACCACGCCAAAATTTTCTTGCAATTCAAGGTTGGGTGTGGTATAGTATATCCTGCATGAGACTTTGAAGGAGTGCTACAAATGGGAATCTATGAAATCGTGTTCGGCGTGATCCTGATCATTGCCTGCCTGCTGATCATCGTGTTCACCCTGGCGCAGGAGCAGAAGGGCCGCGGCCTGTCCAGCGCCATCATGGGCGATAACAGCTTTATGGCTGCCGGCCGCGAGCGTGGCCTGGATGCCAAGCTGGCCAAGTTCACCAAGATCCTGGGCGCTGTGTTCCTGATTGCCGCGCTGGTTGTCAGCGTTGTCAACGCCCGCCTGTAACC
>DXNX01000169.1:0-3648 GCA_019413245.1 Oscillospiraceae bacterium | reverse complement strand
AAACGGCCCGCAGAAACCCGCGGGCCGTTTTTTATGGGAAAGTTTCTGTACAGAAAAGGTATTGCGGGCACGGCCCGCACGGAAGGGCTCCGCCGGCCGGCGGAGCGACGTCAGGGAGGAGAAAAACCAGATGACACCACTGCAGAAGAATATCCTAAACGCCGTCAAACGGCGTCCCCACACCCTGCGCGACCTGCAGAACAACCTGCAGGTGGATAACACCCGCCTGCGCAGCACCGTGTCCGGCATGGTTGCCACCGGTCTGTTGACCGTGCGTGACGGCAAGTATGCGCCGGGTCTGGCTACCATTGAAAATGAGGCTGCACCTACCGGCATTCCCTGCACGCTTGTCAAACTGGCAGCGCGCTTCGGCTTTGCCTCCCGGGATGATGGCACCGGGGATATCTTCATCCCTGGCCGCGCTTTGCATGGTGCTATGCCCCATGATAAGATCCTGGTCAAGCTGTTTGCCCATCCCCGGGTGGAAGGCAGTGCCGAGGGCGAAGTGATCGAAGTTACCGAACCCCACAATAGCTTTGCCGGCACCATCACCATGACTGAGGATGGCCGCCTGGCGGTGGAGCCGGACGGCTGCCGGGATGTGCGCATCATTCTGGACAAGAAGGCCATCAACGGCGCTCAGCTGGGCGATAAGGTGGGCGCTGTGCTGACCGGCCGCGGCGGCCGCCATATGGACCACCGCGCCGCTGTGACCGAGCGCTTCGGCTCCTCGGACTATGCCTGCGAGTGTGCCAAGGCCATTCTGTACGGCCGTGATGTGCGCCAGGAATTCCCGGAGGACGTCCTGAACGAAGCCTCCGCTTATGACAATGCCCAGATCGACCCCAATGAAGCAGCACACCGGATGGACCTGCGCGGCCTGCCCATTTTCACCATCGACAGTGCTGAGACCAAGGACATCGACGACGCCATCAGCCTGATGCACCTGCAGGACGGCGGATATGAACTGGGCGTCCACATCGCCGATGTCAGCCACTATGTCCGCCCGGATACCGCCCTGGACAAGGAAGCCTACGAGCGCGCCACCAGCATTTACTATGCGGACAAGGTCATTCCCATGCTGCCTCAGCAGCTGTCCAACGGCATCTGCAGCCTGAACGAAGGGGAAGACCGCCTGGCTTTCTCCTGCCTGATGCGCCTGGACGAAAACGGCAACATCCATGGCTACCAGTTTGTCAAGTCGGTCATCCGCAGCCGCGTCAAGGGCGTGTACAAGGAGATCAACGCCCTGCTGGACGGCACGGCAGGGGAGGACCTGCAGAACAAGTACAGCGAAGTCCTGGCCCAGCTGCCGGTGATGAATGAACTGTACGAAAAGCGCCTGGCCCTGCGCCGGGAACGCGGCAGCATGGAGATCGAGTCTGACGAAGCCAAGCTCGTCATCGACCCCCAGACCGGCCGCTGCGTGGACATCATCAAGCGCGGCCGCGGTGTGTCCGAATGTATGATCGAGGAATTCATGCTGCTGGCCAACCAGTGCGCCGCCAATGCCGGCCGCACCCATCGCGTGCCGTTCGTATACCGTGTGCATGAGGCCCCCGACGCCGAGAAGATGGAAAAGCTGCGCGCGACCCTGAAAGCCTGCGGCCTGAATCCGGTGTTCAAGGGGGAGATTCCCACGCAGCTGGAACTGTCCGCGCTGCTGGATGAGACCCGGGACACTCCTATTCGCATTCCGGTCCATACCGGTATCCTGCGCAGCATGCAGAAAGCCCGGTACAGCCCGGAACCTCTGGGACATTTCGGCCTGGTTCTCAAGGACTACGCCCATTTTACCAGTCCCATCCGCCGCTATCCCGACCTGGCCATTCATCGCATCCTGACCGATATGCTGGTTGGGGAGCCGCAGGAGCGTCTGGTCAAGAATTATACCGAGTTTGCCACCCATGCCAGCGAGCAGTCCAGCCGCAAGGAAGTGGACGCTGTGCGCATCGAACGTGATGTGGAGGACCTCTACAAGGCCGAGTATATGCACGGCCATCTGGGTGAGGTCTATGACGGCACCATCTCCGGCATCACCGCACGGGGCGTTTTTGTGGCCCTGGAGAACACGGTAGAGGGCTTTGTGCCGGCTGCACAGCTGTGCAAGGGTGAAGCCGCCGTCACCGAGGGCGTGTCCCTGACCGACCCGCTGACCGGTCGGACCTGGATGCTGGGCAGCCCCATCAAGATCAAGGTCGCCGGTGCCGATGTGCCCCTGGGCCGTATTGATTTTGAGTTCATGCCTCAGTAAGACTATTTTATAATCAATAGAAAAGCAGCCTTCCCGATTATCCGGGAAGGCTGCTTTTTCTATGGCACCCCACCGCTTGTTTAAGGGCGGGGAAGAAGACAAAAGAAAAAACCTTTCGGAAATTCCGAAAGGTTTTTCTGGCGGAAAGAGAGGGATTCGAACCCTCGAGGGCTTTCAGGGCCCTACACGATTTCCAGTCGTGCGCCTTAGACCAGCTCAGCCATCTTTCCATAGCAGCTCAGCAACGCCAAACTGCAAGAATTATTATAGCAATCCGAAAGGCATCTGTCAATAGTTTTTTTGACTTTTTCTTTACTTTTTTTCAGTGCCGCACAAAACCGCCCAATTCGCTGGAATCGGTCATGTTCATGGCAAAGGCTTTGCTGCGCAGGGCAGCGTACAGTTCCGCCATAGTGGCCTGGTAATACGGCTCCAGGAACAGCAGCCCGATACCCATGGTCAGGATGCCCAGCAGCGCCCATCCAATAAAGGTGAGACCCAGCACAAACGTGTGCCACTTTTCGCCGTACATCATTTCCCGGCTCAGCTGCATGGCTCTGCCTGTGCTCATATATGGGTTTTCAGCCAGCAGATAGGGGACCATCAGATAACAGTAAGTCCAGTAAATACCGGGGATCAGGAACAGAAAATATCCCAGCAGGGTCTTGAGCCCCACAAGAAAGCTGACCTTGACCACATTCAGGTACGGGGTGCGGAAAACCGTGGTGGCAGTGCGCAGCGGTGCGGGGCTCTGGCGATTTTCCATAAAGAAACGGTTGCGTCCGACAGTCAGCGGTGCCGTGATAAAAGCGGACCAAAGGGCCACGATCACCAAAACAACAAAAAGAATAGCCGCGACGATCGTCCAGACAACAAAGGGGATGCCGGACAGATCCTGCCCGGCAAAACCCTGTTGGGCTTCGCCGGTCCAGACCTGACCATGCATCATGGTATCCAGGCGGCCGAGACCTTCCTCAAAATAGTAGGAAGCGCTGATGGAATAACTGCCTACACCGACAAAGGTCAACAGCAGGCAAAGGGCGAACGCGGGGCAATAGGTGCCGGACAGAGCGCTTTTCGCGTTTTGCTTCAAAAGGGAAGAGGTCCACATACAAAATCCTCCTGAGAGAACAGCCTGTGACGGCTGAAAATTTTCCCCTATTATAGCATGAAAAGAAGGAATGGCCAACCGATAGCTTATTTCTAAATTGTAAAATAACGTGGAACCGTGTATTCAATCGTGCCCACAAAAAAATCCGGCTTTTTTGAAAAAAGTGTTGACAAAGAGGGATACTGTGTGTATAATAATATTCGTCGCTCGGGAACACCGGCCGACAAACAGAATATGCGGATGTGGCGGAACTGGCAGACGCGCTAGATTCAGGTTCTAGTTC
>DXNX01000168.1 GCA_019413245.1 Oscillospiraceae bacterium | reverse complement strand
CGGTTTGGCTGATCTGCCTTATTCCGGCCTAGTTGCATAAAAATTGCCGGCTTCATCGCAGGCTGCATAAAATGCTTCCCCGATTTGGCCGATGCCCCGGCTGTGCAGCTGATTTTGAAGCCAGGCTTTATCCCTGCCGCATTCCCGCAGGTTGTTTTCCATCACATTCCCGTCCAGAATCAAATCATACCACAAGGAATCCGGAGCAGGGGATTGCCCCACATCCTGTGCGGTGGCCGGGCGATACTCACTGCGGGGCAGAAAGCTGATCTGTCCGTTTGTTTCCAGGACGGCGCTTTCCAATTCATTCAGGTTGTGATACCCGGACACCCGGGCCTGAGCCAGAAACTCGTTCAAATCAATTCCGGCCCGCCCCAGGTCCTTTTTGCGGATCACACCGTTTTTCATCAGCACAATGGAGCGACCGTCGATCAGTACCCGCAGCCAGAAGCTTTTGCACGCGCCGTAATGCACCAGCCAGGTCACGGCGCCGTAGACGAGCAATGCGGTAAAAGGACGATACCAGCTTTCCAGGTTGGTGGCCATTTCGGCCGCAATAGAACCGACTGTAATGCTGTTAGCATAATCGAATATGCTCATCTGGGAGATCTGCCGCTTGCCGCCCAGACGGGTAGTAGCAAACATCACAGCCAGCGATACCAGACTGAAAATGACGACCTGACCCACTTCCATTGCAATATTCATACGCACAAAATCCTTTCTGCAACCGCATAATTAACGCACCCGGAGGCATTATTACGACCGGGACGCAGACTTTATTTCAATATTTTGTACGTTTTGTAACATATTATGCCAGCCGCTTGCTATTTGACGAAAAAGCCGCTACAATATACATTGTATTTTTGTACACCGACGAAAAAATCATCAAACGGAAGGGCGTGCCCGACTTGCAGCAGGTCTTTATCATCAACCCCGTAGCGGGCAAAAAAGATGCCGGTCGGTGGCTGATTCCGGCTATTGAACAAGCTGCCGCTCAGGCAGGTCTGCATCCGGAAATCCTTTGTACGGAGTGTGCCGGACATGCCCGTCATATGACCGAAAATCTGGCAGCCTCCGGCAAGGAAGTGCATATCTACGCCTGTGGCGGCGACGGCACTTTGAATGAAGTACTGCAGGCTGCCGCCGGTAAAGACAATGTGGCAGTCGGGTGTGTGCCCTGTGGCAGCGGAAACGATTTCGTCCGTAATTTCGGTAGGGCAGAAGCTTTCCTGGACATGAATACACAGCTGCGGGCTGTTCCGGTTGTGTCGGATGCGCTGCAGACAGACCTCGGTATCGGCGTGGATATCTGCGCTGCCGGGCTGGATGCACAGGTGGCATACGGCATCCCAAAATTCCGCCGGATTCCCGGATGCGGCGGAACAATGGCCTATTCGCTGTCCATTGTACAGGCCATGCTGTCCTCTTTCGGTCATCGTCTGCATCTGACCATAGACGAACGCGAACACACCGACACCTATATGATGATGGCGGTATGCAACGGGCGGCTGTACGGCGGCGGCTACAAAGCGGCGCCGTATGCCAGAATGGACGACGGTTTGCTGGATGTGGTTCTGGTCAAGCCCATGTCCCGGTTCCGGATTGCCTCACTGCTGGCTCTTTACCGGGAAGGAAAACATCTGCAGGAGGATGGCACGGTCGTTCCGTCCCTGGCACCGTGGATTTCCTTTTGCCGGGCACATCGGGTCACGCTGGATGTGCTGGATTCACGCCCCATCATCGCCACACTGGACGGAGAATGCGTTCCGGTGCGGCATCTGAATATTGAAACCGCACCCGGACGGCTGCGCTTGCTGCTGCCGCCCACGGTGCTGCAAAGTCAAACTGTACTTGCCGGGCCTTGCCCGTGCATGGCAGGGGACACTGTCCCCGGGAGGGAAAAGAATGTCTGAACAGAAGGTCAAAATCAAGGTGACCCACAATGTCGTGCATTTGCCGGCCATTGCGCTGCGCGGGCTTGTGGTGTTCCCGAACAATATCATCCATTTTGAAGTGGGCCGTGCCAAGTCCATTGCCGCCATTGAGGCTGCCATGCACGGCAACAGCAGCATCTTCCTGGTTGCCCAGAAGGAAACCGACACCGAAGAGCCTACCGCCGCCGATCTGTACACCTACGGCGTCATTGCCGAAATCAAACAGGTCCTGCGAGTTTCGGAAGAGCTGGTCAAGGTCCTGGTGGAAGGAAAGAGCCGTGCCAAGCTGCTGACGCTGGACGATACCGACAAGTATCTGATGGCCGAAGTGCGCACGGCTCCCGTACGCGGGATTCCCGCCGACAAGCGCAACCAGACCGAAGCGCTGGTGCGCAGCCTGAAAGACTGCTTTGAGGAGTATCTCTCTTACAGCCCGCAGATCTCCAAGGACATCGTCTATAACATCGTTTCCTCGGACAGCCCGCTGTACCTCAGCGAGTACATGCCTGCCAATCTGCTGTTCAAATATGAGGACAAGCAGGCGATTCTGAACGAATCCACCCTGCTGGGCCGTCTGGAAAAGCTGCTGGTCCTGCTGCATCAGGAATGTGACATTCTGTCCATCGAAAAGGACATCGACGACAAGGTCAATGTCCAGATGGACAAGAGCCAGCGTGACTACTATCTGCGGGAGCAGATGCACATTATCAGCGAAGAACTGGGCGACAGCGAGGATACCCGCGCCGAGGCCGATGCCTACCGGGAAAAGATCCGGGCACTGCATCTGGTGCAGGAAAGCGAGGAAAAGCTGCTGAAGGAATGCGACCGTCTGGCCCGCATGCAGGGCAACGCGGCCGAGATCAGCGTCATCCGCGGCTATCTGGATACCTGCCTGTCGCTGCCCTGGCACACCTATACCAAAGACGACTACGACCAGGCACACGCCCGCCGCGTCCTGGATAAGGACCATTATGGTCTGCGCAAGGTCAAGGAGCGTATTCTGGAGCTGCTGGCCGTGCGCAAGCTGAATACCGAGGTCAAAGGGCAGATCATCTGCCTGGTCGGCCCTCCGGGCGTGGGTAAAACCTCCATTGCCCGGTCCATTGCCGCCTGCATGAACCGTCAGTTTGCCCGCATGAGCCTGGGCGGCGTGCATGATGAAGCCGAGATCCGCGGCCACCGCCGTACATATATCGGGGCTATGCCGGGCCGTATCATCAACGCCATGATCAGTGCCAAGTCGGCCAATCCGGTCATTCTGCTGGATGAAATCGACAAGCTGGCAGGGGATTACCGGGGCGATCCCGCCAGCGCTCTGCTGGAAGTGCTGGACCCTGAACAGAACCGCACCTTCAAGGACAATTTCCTGGATATTCCTTTTGACCTGAGCGACGTGCTGTTCATCACCACCGCCAATGATGCCTCCACCATTCCCGGTCCGCTGCTCGACCGTATGGACGTGATCGAGCTGTCCAGCTATACCCGTGTGGAGAAATTCAATATTGCCAAGCGTCATCTGCTGCCCAAGCAGCTGAAGAACAACGGCCTGACCAGTCGGGTGACCCTGACCGCCGGAGCCCTGAACGCCATCATTGACAGCTATACCCGGGAAGCCGGTGTCCGCAGCCTAGAGCGCTCCATCACGGCTGTGCTGCGCAAGTGTGCCCTGAAGATTGCTTCCGGTGAAGCGGACCATATGAGCGTTACCGTTCCCATGCTGAAGAACCTGCTGGGGCCCGAGAAGGTCAAACCCACCTTTATTTCCCGCAGCGACGCGGTGGGCATTGCCAATGGTCTGGCCTGGACCAGCGTGGGCGGCGAGATGCTGCCTGTGGAAGTCAGTGTCATTCCCAACGGCAATGGCAAGATCGAGCTGACCGGCAGCCTGGGTGACGTGATGAAGGAAAGCGCCCGTCTGGCGGTGACCTATGCCCGTGTACATGCGCAGCAGTATGGTATTTCCGCCGATGCATTCAAGGATATTGACCTGCATATTCACGCCCCCGAAGGTGCCGTCCCGAAGGATGGTCCTTCTGCCGGTGTCACCCTGACCACTGCTTTGATTTCGGCGCTGTCCGGCCTGCCTGTGCGTCACGACCTGGCCATGACCGGCGAGATCACCCTGCACGGCTGCGTGCTGCCCATCGGTGGCTTGAAAGAAAAGAGTATGGCCGCTTACCGGGAGGGCATCCATACCGTTTTGATCCCCAAAGACAATGAGTCCGACCTGTACGAGGTGGACGAGGAAGTCAAGAAGGCCATTCGCTTCGTACCGGTCAGTGACCTGTCCCAGGTCCTCAAGGCGGCGCTGATCCGTCCTTCTGCCGCCACGCCCCGCGCATCGGTCACGGTCCCGCCGGCCACCCAGCTCATTGCAACGGACGCTTCGGCGGCCAAAGAGCCTGCGACCGTAATGTAAAGGAGCAACCTGCATGAACTATAATCGCAGCGAATTTCAGGCTTCCTACGGCATTTCCAGCCAGCTGCCCGCTGCCGACCGCCCCGAATTTGCATTTTCCGGCCGGTCCAACGTGGGCAAGTCCAGCCTGATCAACAAACTGTGCAACCGCAAAAATCTGGCGCGCGTCAGCGCAACGCCGGGCAAAACTGCCACCATCAACTTTTATCGGGTGGATACTTCCTATTTTGTAGACCTGCCCGGCTATGGTTTCGCCAAAGTTTCCAACGCAGAACGTGCCCGCTGGGACGAGCTGATCAACGGCTATTTTGAGGCTGATCGCCCGGTGAAGCTGCTTGTCCAGTTGCTGGATTGCCGCCACGACCCCAGCGCCGATGACCTTCAGATGCTGGAATATCTGCGCTATCACCGGATTCCTTTTGTTGTGGTGCTCACCAAAGCCGATAAGCTGAAAAAGTCGGAAATCGCCCCCTGTCAGGCCCGGTTTGAGCAGATCTGCGCCGAGTACGGCTGCCGCCATGTCTTTTTGACCAGTGCCGAAAAGGGCACCGGAATTGAGGACGTGCGGGCCTGTCTGGATGCACAGCTGGAGGCCGGCGACTGATGGCATACAATGAATTTGCTTATTTTTATGATGAACTGAACGAGGCTGCCGATTATGACGCCTTGTATCAGTATGTTGTTTCGGAGCTGGCCGCCCATGGCATCCACAACGGGCTGCTGGCTGATCTGGGCTGCGGCACCGGGGAACTGACCCTGATGCTGTCCCAGGCCGGGTATGATGTGATCGGCATTGACCGCTCGGAAGAGATGCTCAGCGTTCTGCGGGAAAAGGCAGATGAGCTGGGCATGACCGGCAAGGTTTTGCTGCTGCAGCAGGACCTGCTGCAGCTGGACCTGTACGGCACCATCCGTGCAGCAGTGTCCACCTTTGATACTTATAATCACATCGGACCCCGGGAAAATTTTGAAAAAGCGATTGCGAACGCGGCGTTCTTTATGGAAAAGGACGGCGTGTTCGTCTTTGATCTGAATACGCCCTACAAGCACGCCAACGTGCTGGGCGGGCAGACTTTCGACCTGGACGCAGAAGATGCCCTGTGCCACTGGACCAATCAGTATGACGATGCCAGCGGCCGGGTGGATATCCGCATTGAGATTCGGGACAAGG
>DXNX01000167.1 GCA_019413245.1 Oscillospiraceae bacterium | reverse complement strand
GGCGGGGGTACAGGCGATGAGACCGGCGCACAGGGCCGCGCACAGCACCACCCACACCCGGCTGAACCACTGCGGGGCGTACCGCCGCCGCAGGCGGGGAGCCGCAGCCAGCAGCGCCAGGGCCGCCAGGCCCAGCACACAGCCCTGGACCAGATCATTCAGGAACAATTGCCTCAGCGTTGCATCCGCCATGGGAGCGCCTCCTTCCGGTGATGGTTCTACAACAGTAGAAGGTTTGTTTTTCTTTATGCTACATTTGTAGAATATATGCCGTCAATGCGCCTTTTGACCAAAAATTCAGATTTTCCTTTAGGCACAGCGCCAAACATTTCCCTTGACAGTGCCGGAAAACCGGGTATACAATAAAAAGGCAGTAATGCAGATTTCAACAACTTCGTTTTCTGTAGGTGCAAGTCAGGCAAAGGTGCGTTTGAAAACGCGCTTTTACCTGCTTGTTTTTTTGCGCCATTTTTCCGGCAGAAAGATGGCTGGTCAAGTAAAGGAGTATCGATGCAAATGATGGAAAAACTGAAGCGGTATGTTGTGTTTCTGGCAGGGCTGTTCATCAGTTCCCTGGGCGTGAGTCTGATCACCAAAGCGGACCTGGGCACTTCGCCCATTTCGGCCATTCCCTATGTGCTGAGTCTGCATTTTCCCTTCACGCTGGGGCAGTTCACCATCGCTTTCAGCCTGTTTCTCATCATCTTGCAGCTGATTCTGCTGCGCCGCCGGTTCAAGGCCGAGCATTTTCTGCAGATCCCCATTTCCCTGGCGTTCGGGGTGTTCATTGACCTGACCATGGTGCTGCTTTCCTTCATTGAGCCGCAGAGCTACCCGGTCAAGGTGCTGTACCTGCTCATCGGGTGTGTGGTGCTGGCTTTCGGCGTCTATCTGGAAGTGCTGGGCAACGTGGCCATGCTGCCCGGCGAATCCTTCGTGCGGGCGGTGGTCACCATCTGGAAGACCGATTTCGGCACCACCAAGGTCTGCTTCGACGTGTCCATGACCGTCATTGCGGTGACGGCCTCCTTCCTGCTGGCGGGGCTGCTTTCCGGCGTGCGGGAGGGTACCCTCATTGCGGCGCTGCTGGTGGGCTTTATTGCCCGGATCTTCGGCAAGCGCCTGGCCTTTGTGGAACCGCTGCTGTTTGGCGGCGGGGATGCCGAAGCCGAGGCCTGATTGACATAGTTGGGGAAATCTGCTAAAATAAATAAGTTAATTACTGGTAGTCGTAGTGAAGAAAAGTAGCGAGTGATGAAAGGTTGCCCGCTGCTTTTCTTTTTTTATGCCCAAAAAGCAAAGTATGTAAAGGAGAAAGAAAATGCCTCAGACCCGACTGCAGAACATTGTTTACACCATCATCATGGCCATCATCATGGTATACGGCATGATCGTATACAACGTGGCTCTGAACACCGGCGGGGTGACCAACGCCACCTTCGGCATGGCCCTGCATGAGCTGCCCATCATGGCGCCCATTGCCATGATCCTGGAATACTTCATTGTGGAAAAGCTGGCCACCCGGCTGGCTTTCACGGTGGTGCGCCCCACCGACCGTCCCCAGATCATCACCTACGCCATCTCCACCATGATCGTGTGCATCATGTGCCCCACCATGAGCCTGATCGCCACCCTGCTGTTCAAGGAACCCAGCTTCGGCACCTGGGTCCAGACCTGGGGCTGCAACATGCCCATGGCGCTGATCTGGCAGCTGCTGTTTGCCGGCCCGCTGACCCGGCTGATCTTCCGTACCATCTTCCGCAAGCAGCTGGCCGAATCCGCTGCCGAAAAGCACTGAGTCCCTCCCTGTGAAAACAGCCCCGTACCGCCATGGTACGGGGCTGTTTGTTTTGGCTTCAGCTTTGGGTGATGATCTCCACCGCCTTTTCCAGCAGCTCATCCCGGCCCGCGGCGATGCCCTCCACGGTGGGATAGCAAAGCACATCCGGCTGTACGCCCACCCGCTGGGTCTCCTGCCCGTCGGGGGTCAGCACACCTAAGGTGGTGAACCGGGTGCGGCAGCCGCCGGGCAGATGGATATAAATGGCGTTGCCATCCGCCCCCACCGAGGGACTGCCCACCACCACCGCCCCGGGGGCCTGGCGCAGGCACATGGTGGAAAATTCCGATTGGCTCTGGCTGGTTTCGTCTATAAGAATCACCACCTGCCCGGTATACAAGGGCACTTTCTCCCTATCATCGGACTGGCCTGCCTGGGCCAGATACCCGGCCCCGCCGTACTGTTCCAGCTGCCAGAACCGCCCCGGCTCCGCCATGTTGGGAAGTTCCAGGATTGCATAAAGGGTGGGTTCGGGGATCAGGTATTCGGACAGGTCCAAAACGAACGGGTAGGCGGGATACTGCCGCAGGTCCACCACCAGGCCGTCGGTACCGGCAAAAGATTCCATCAGCGGTTCCAGGTCTCCCTCTTTCAGGGTGGCGGGCGCAATATAGCCGATGCGGCCATCCTCGATCAGGCCGCTTTCCGGATATGCGGTGCCTGCATAATAGGTTTTGCGGTTGGTCACCTCCACCGTCATTTCCTGTCCGCCCCGGCGCAGGGTGATCTGGGAGGTTTCGTCGGCCGCGCTCACCAGCGGGTAGAACAGAGCGTTGACGAATTTGTCCGGTTCCGGCACGGGGTAATAGTCGCTGAGTTCGGCGATGCGGTCGGCCATGGACATACCGTCCACTGCCAGCAGCACATCTCCGGGCTGCAGGGCGGTGCAGCCTTCCCGCACCGATTCCACCACCACTTCCCCGTCGATGGAAAGGAAGCGGAGGGGCAGGAAGTAGTCCCCGTAAAACCGCAGCAGATGGCCGCCGTTGGTTTCCAGCATCACATGGTTGTCCCCGGTCTGGCCGGTCAGGCGGCCCAGGGCCCGCTCGTAGGACAGCTGGTCCCCGGCCGCCAGCATGTCGTCGATGGCGTTGCGCAGGGCCTGGTCCCAGTCGATGCGGGTGATGTCCACATTGGGAGAGAAATACTCGTAGGCGTTCCAGAACCGGAAAGCCCCCAGCAGCCGCATACCGTCGTCATCGGCGGAAAAGGCGTTGCTCCAGTTGGTCTCGTTGGAGAAGTCCAGCCCCTCCGACGACGGGGAGGAACCGTCCCAGCGGGCGTAGGCGTAGGTCCAGTCCCCCGCGTGGGTGTGGGACAGGTTTTCCAGATAGGCACACAGCCCCTCGCCCAGGAACGCCCGGTCCGAGATCCAGCTCATATCGTTCTCGGTGCCCGGGTAGGCTTCCTGCACGATTTGGTAGTATTGGGCCGCTTCGGCGGTGGCCTGCTCAAAGGGGAACTGGTTCAGCCAGTCCAGCAGGACTGCGTTGACGGCGTCCTCGTCCGCCGCCTGCAGCACCTTGGGCATCACCCGGAAGAGTTCCGCGTCCCAGTTGATCTGCCCCGCAATGACGGACGGGTGGCGGTATTTCACATACCCCCACACCTTGGCCAGCTTGTACAGGGAATCTTTCTGGAAGTCGGTGGCGTCATCCACCACAACGCCCGAACCATGGTCGAATTCGTGGTCCAGGTCCCGGGGGAGCATCCCGGCGTTGGGATCGCCTTTTTTCTGCACCAGCACCACGGCACAAACAACCAGCAGCACCGCGCACAGAATCAGCCAGACGTACTTGCGGATGGTCTTTTTCATGGTCGGGTTCCTCTTTCTTCGGAATCGTTTCCTGATTTCAGTGTATCCGCTTTTTCGCGCCAGGGCAATGGGCAGCCTGCACAACAGTGTGGAAAGTTTGTTGTGCAGGGTGGTATTGCGATACACCGTTGACGGGAAGTCTTCCGTTCTTTTCCAGTCAGGCAGGCACCACAGACCCCCGCCCCTGCTCATTAAAAGTCCGCCGTTCTGCCGTCAATGGAATCGGCAAAGCAGCGGAGCCTGCGGGCTTTTCTTTTTGTTCACAAAAAGTTTTGAGTTTCTTCACTTGACTTAGTCAACCAACAGGAGTACACTTGACCTTGTCAAGCTAAAAAACCGCCGGACAATTCAAAACAAATCTTCGCCCGCCCTTGCGGGCCCACCTCAGGAAAGGGGTATAACCATGAGCAAGCTGAATGATTTTATGCAGATTATGACCGGACATTTCAACAACAAGGAGCAGTACGAGGCCAAGAAAGAGGAGAACTTCCCCTATGCCGAGCATGTGAACACGGCCTGCAACGATAAGATCCGCAATCTGCCCGCGGATTTTGCCGGGGTGTTTATGGTGGAGGAGAGCTATTTCACGGCGAACGGCGCCACCCATGCGGCGCCGCATCTGTTCCTGTTCACCGAGCAGGAGGACGGCGTGCTGCTGACCAGCTACGATCTGCCCGCCGGCTACGACAAGGACAACTTCACCTATGAGAATCTCAAGCCGGTGGACTACAACGACCTGAAGCCCTCGGCCAAGTTCACCCCGGCGCTCTACACGGAGAAGGACGGCGTCTGGGAGGGCGGCAGCACCTCGATGTTCAGCCCGGTGCTGAAGTTCACCCTGTTTGAGCGGTTCAGCAAGGATGTGCTGGAGGTTTCCGAGAGTATGGCGGTGGCCGGCAAAAAGACCTTCGGCTACGATGAGCCTATCCTGTACAAGCGCGCATAAGGGTGTTCTGTTTTTTCTGGCAAAGAAGTACCGGAATAAAAAGTACTGAAAAATTCCCAAAGAAAAAGGGCACGGTGAAAGAACCGTGTCCCTTTTTTTTATGGCAGAATTCCAGCCGGACCCGAACCCAGGGCCCACGGATCAAGCATCCATTGCTCTGCCTCCGTGGCCAGTGCCAAAACAATCCTTCTCTTGATGATTCACCCGTATCCATTGTTTCCATTTTTCCCGAAGGGTTCTGCATCATGCCCTCTCTTGAAACATCCGTTCCTGCGGATTGTTTTTCTTTTCGTTGACGCTTTTCGCAAAAAAAGACTTCCATCTCTTTCTGCTCCCAAAAGCGCAAATACCCCAACAAAATTCAAAACCGCGCCTATCTTTTTATTCGGCAGATTTTTCGGCAGATACGCGCTACATTGTATATGAATTTGCGGCGGGCGCCGCAGCAACTGCATAAGGAGAAGATGGGATGAACGTATTGTTCGCGGGACCGTGGGATTTGGCCGGCAAGGCCACAGCGGAATACTTTTTGCGGGAAGGGCATGAAGTCTGCTGGCTGACCCAGGAAAGAAACCGCACACTGTGGGACTCAAAATTCAAAGGCGCGGTCTTCCGGGGGATGCCCGGCACGCGCCAGATTTTGTCGTTTCTGCACGCGCACCATATTGATGTGGTGATTGTTCTGACGGCCGGTTTGCGGGAAGGTGCTGATCTATGTTCCGCGGAAGAGTCCGAACCGCTGGAAAAGCTGCTTGCCGCACTGCGGGAGCATCCTGTACATTCCTTTGTATATCTTTCTTCGGCAGAGCTGTCCTGGGAAGCACCGCTGACCCCGCGGCAGGCCGCACTGGCTTCCGGGGAATTGCACTGCCGGGCCTGCCAGGACTATACCGGACTGCCGCTGCTCATTCTGCGGCTGGGGTATCTTTATGGAC
>DXNX01000166.1 GCA_019413245.1 Oscillospiraceae bacterium | reverse complement strand
CCGCAAGGGCCATGATATTCAGGCCAGCGTGATCCTGACCTTTGAGGAAGCAGCTCACGGCTGCGCCAAAAAGGTCACCATCAACCGGCAGGAATCCTGCCCCGATTGCCAGGGCACCGGTGCGGCCAAGGGCACCAGCCCCGAGACCTGCTCCCAGTGCAACGGCCGCGGGTATGTGGTGACCCAGCAGCGTACCCCCTTTGGTGTGATGCAGAGCCAGCAGCCCTGCCCGCACTGCGGCGGACGCGGCACCGTTATCAAGGACCCCTGCAAGACCTGCCGCGGTACCGGCAAAGTCGGCAAGCGCAAGACGCTGGAAGTCAAAATTCCCGCCGGCATTGACGATGATCAGAACATCGCGCTGCGCGGTCAGGGCGACGCCGGTTCCAACGGCGGCCCGGCCGGTGACGTGATCGTGCATGTGACCGTCAAGCCCGACCCCATCTTCCTGCGGGACGGCTACGATGTGACCGTGCGCGTGCCCATTACCTACAGCCAGGCTGTCCTGGGCGATGAGATCGAAGTGCCCACCGTGGACGGTCGTGTTTCCCAGAAGATTCCTGAAGGCACCCAGAGCGGCACCCGTTTCCGTTTGCGCGGACAGGGCATCCAGTATCTGAACGGCCGCGGTCGCGGTGACCAGTATGTCATCGTGGAAGTGGAAATCCCCAAGAAGCTGACCCGCGCCCAGCGCGACGCCCTGAAGGCTTTTGACGATTCCCTGAAGGACGATAACTACGAAAAGCGTAAGGGCTTCTTCAAGAACCTGCGTGATCGTTTCAACAAGTAACCTCTAAGCGCCAAGCCGCGCCCTGCCGGGGCTTTTCCCGGTCGGGACGCGGCTTTTTGCGTGTGGGGCCGGTTGCGCTTTGCCTGTTTTTGGGATATAATAAAACCCGTATGTGACCATCCTTTCGTGCCCATGTGCGGGCGTAAACTGAAAGTGGAAAGGACGAAAGACCGTTGCAAAAAATCAAAACCTTTGTTTCGCGGTATCGGCTGTTGCTGGTGGGAATCCTGCTGGCGGTATGTGCCGCACTGGTTCTGGCATGGGCGAAGTATGACCTGGCCCAGCGTGTGGACGGACAATCCGTGTACCAGATCGTCAACGATACCTACACACAGACGGTGGAGATGCCAAAACAAGGCGGGCTGTTGCAGACCGTACCCTTACAGGCAGGGCAAACACTGTATGGCGTTCGTATAGATATGACTACCTATGACCATGCTTTTGCCACGGGGCAGATGATTGCCGAACTGCAGGATGCGGACGGGGAGATTCTGGCCCGAGGATATGTGAATTGCTTTGATGTGCGGGATAATACTTTTTCCACCATCATTTTTGCCGCTCCCTATACACCCGCCCAAGACGAGACCCGATACCTGCACCTTTATTATGCGGGTACGGCAGACAAGGACGATGTGCAGCCCATGGGAATCTGGGCCAGTGAAGGGGTCGTTACCCCGATGGAGGAATCCGGCCTGACAGGAGAAATGCCGCTGGTCGAATACGAAACCGGCAAGGCCCTGAACGCTACGGCAGCCATGCAATATGTGGTGGATTATTCCGGTCAGTGGTCCCAGAACCTGTCCACTGTGCTGGGTGTATTGCTGTTTGCAGCGGTGGTCCTGGCATTTATCCTGCTGGCACGGCACGCAGCATTCTGGAGCGTGGTGCTGGTTTGCGGCGCCTTGCTGGGCGGCGCGTTCAGCATAGTCACGCCGCCGTTGGTAGGCCCTGATGAATACACCCATATGGCCAACAGCTACCAGGCAGCCAGTGAACTGCTGGGGCAGCCCCTGACCAATGGGGAAGAGGACGGCTGGCGGCTGCTGGTGCGCTCCTGCGATGCACCGTACTTCACAGCGCAAAGCGGTGATATCGGAATTTTTGCTTACAAGGAATACCTTTCTCACTTGAGTGATACAGCTGTATCCAATGTGCCCGATACTCCCAGTGACTTTACAGTGGGCAGCAGTTTCAATCGTACCCTGTATGTGGGGCAGACCCTGGGCATCGCGCTGATGCGGCTGCTGGGGCGTGGTTTCCACGCCATGCTGCTGGCCGGGCGTCTGGGCAATCTGGTTATCTATCTGGTTTTGGCGGCTCTGGCAGTTGCCCTGATGCCAGAACGCTGGAAAGGGCTTCTGACCTGTGTGGCGCTGCTGCCGCAGACACTGCAGCTGGCGGCCAGCTTTTCTGCCGATGCTACCGTGCTGGGACTGGTGTTCTGTTTTACTGCTCTGTGCCTCGTCCTGCGGGAGCGTCCTGCCCGTCGTGCTGAACTGGTGCTGCTGGCGGTGCTGGCTTTCCTCATCGGACCGGCCAAGGCCATTTATCTGCCGGTGCCGGCCCTGGTGCTGATGGTGCCTGCGGCCCATCTGGACCCCCGCCGTCATCCGGCTTCGCCCACGGTGAAGCTGGCCAAATGGCAGGTGCGTCCCGGCATTCTGGTCAAACTTCTGGCTCTGGTGCTGGCCGTACTGGGCTGGGTCTACCTGAATATGGGGGCGCTTGTCTATGCGACCCGGGACGTGGACAGCGAAGGTCTGGCCCGCGCTGGTGTTGCCGTGGTCATTGCCGTGGTGGTGCTTGCCTTTGTATACTGGAAGCTGCATCAGAATCCCCGCTTGAAGAAAATCTTTTTCGGAGTTCTGGCCGCCTGTATATGCGTGGCAGTGCCGGTGATGTTCTGGAAAATGACCCACATGTGGGGCGGCCTGACGCCGGAACAGCTGGTGGAAGGAATCCAGCCCAACGGGGATTCCATCTACACCTACACCGCCGGTTATATCTGCCGCAACCTGCCCGGGACCCTCAAGCTGCTGCTTCGTTCGGTGAGCGCCGAAGGCGCTGCCTGGCTGCAGGGACTGCTGGGGACGGCGTTGGGAGAACCCATTGTCTATCCCATTGAAGTCAGCTGGCTGCTGGGCGTGGGACTTGTGCTGGTCCTGCTGGCGGTGTCGCTGCCCAAACCGGAAGAAGACGTTCTGCCTGGCCGTGTACGCGCCGGGGGCTGGGTCATTGTGGCCCTGGTTGTGGGACTGACCTTCTTCGCGGCCCTCAGCTGGACCCCC
The DNA here is from genome assembly GCA_019413245.1 of Oscillospiraceae bacterium. GTDB lineage: Bacteria > Bacillota > Clostridia > Oscillospirales > Ruminococcaceae > Gemmiger. Next base: position 2,486 of record DXNX01000166.1, on the reverse strand, counting down.
ATCAACTACACCACCATTTTCGGGGTGCAGGGACGGTACTGGCTGCCAGTCCTTCCGCTGACGCTGATCCTGCTGGGCAGTACCCGCACCTTCGCGGTGCGCCGCAATATTGCCCGCCCTGCCGCCATGGCGATGGTCTGCCTGACCTCCCTGACGCTTTTGCAGGGCGCCGGCCTGTATGCCTTGTGGCAGATGGCCTGACACTTTTATGACGGAAACCGGTATCCGCTCCGGCGGAACCGCTTCTGATAAAATCACACATCCAGCCGGAAAACCGGCTGCAGGAAAGGAATCTACCATGACTGTTCAGAGAGATACCATCATCATCGACATCCTGAAGAACGACCCCGCCCAGGGCTGCGTGCCCATCTTCCAGAACGCCGGCATGCACTGCCTGGGCTGCATGGCTGCCCATGGCGAAACCGTGGAGCAGGCTTGTGCTGTCCATGGCCTGGACGCCGACGCCCTGATCGCTCAGCTCAATGAATACTTTGCCAAGCAGTAAGTCGGTTCCGCACCTGGATGCCCGTCTGGCGGCTGCGGCGGATTTTGTCCGCCCCGGCAGCATCGCGGCAGACATCGGGTGCGACCATGGCAAACTGAGTGCATGGCTGGCGGGCAGCGGACGCTGCCCGCTGGTTTTTGCATGTGATCTTCGCCCGGACCCGCTGGACAAAGCCCGCCGCGCCTGTGCTCCTTATGGGGATAAGGTGCAGTGCCGGCTGGGGGCCGGGCTGGAAGTCATCCGCCCCGGTGAGGTCACCGACATCATCATCGCCGGTATGGGGGCCCAGACCATCATGGAGATCCTGGACGCGGCACCCTGGGTGTTTGACCCGGCCTACAATCTGGTGTTGGTGCCCGCCACTAAGCACAGCCTGCTGCGCCGCTGGCTGGCCCAACGGGGATTTACCCTGCAAGGGGAAACCCTGGCCCATGCCGCCGGGCGCTGGTATGCTGTGATGAATGCCCGTTACACTGCTGACCCCCATGAACCGGACGGTCTGTGGTGCCTGTGCGGACTGGTGCAGGGGCAGCCCGGGGCCGAAGAATACCGTGCCCAGCAGTGCGGTAAGCTGAAAAAATATCGCAGGGGCCTGACCGCTGGTGCCGAAGCCGATGCGGTGGATGCCCTGATTGCAGAAGTGGAGGCAGGAAAATGGCCGTGACCGTACAGCAAGTTTTACAGATCTTGAAAGAATTCGCGCCCCCGGAACTGGCTTGCAGCTGGGACAACGTGGGCCTGCTGGTGGATGTCGGCCGCCCGGTGAACGCCGTGGCGGTGGCGCTGGACATCACCGCCGACGTGGTGAAGGAAGCAGCCGAGAGCGGCTGTGACCTTATCGTGTCCCACCATCCGGTGATCTTCAACCCCATCAAGCGAATGGCAGCCGATGATGTGCCGGCCCTGCTCATCAGGAACGGCATTTCCGCCATCTGCATGCACACCAACCTGGATGCCACGGCCGGCGGCGTCAATGATACGCTGGCCGGTATCCTGGGGATGACCGATGCCGAATCCTTTGCCGAGGGCTGCGGACGCATCGGCAATGTGAAGCCCACTACCGCCGCCGAACTGGCCAAGCTGTGCGCTGAACAACTGGGGGCACATCCCCAGTTTGTGGAAGCAGATCGCCCCGTCACCCGCCTGGCGGAAGTCAGCGGTGGCGGCGGCAGCTACCTGCAGGAGGCCATTGACCTGGGGGCAGACTGCTTTGTCACCGGAGAGGCTGCCCACCACATCGCCCTGCTGGCCCGTCAGAAGGGCGTGGGTCTGGTGGTGGCCGGACACTGGGCCACTGAACATCCGGTTACCCGGGTGCTGGCGGAACGTCTGGCTGCCAACCTGCCGGATGAAGTGCGCATCACCCTGGCTCTGTCCGATACCGACCCGTTTACTTACCTGTAAAATTCATGCCCCGGGGCGCCGGGGACACCACACCGAAAGAGGGGAGAATCTATGGCACTGGATGCCGCGACTCTGGACCTGGTGGCTGCCGAACTGCGTGGCAAGCTGCTGGATGCCAAGATCGACAAGATCTTTGAACCTACCAGGGATGAGGTGCTCATCACCCTGCGCACCCGCACCGAGACCCACCGCCTGCTTCTGTCGGCCCGCAGCGGGTCTGCCCGCGTCTGCCTGACCCAGGAAACCTTCGAAAACCCGCTCACCCCGCCGGGATTCTGCATGCTGCTGCGCAAACACCTGACCGGCGGCCGGCTCATTGACCTGCGCCGGGAACCGGGGGACCGCATCGTTTTCTTTGATTTCCGCTGCACCAACGAGATGGGCGATCTGGTGGTCAACACTCTGGCCGCCGAGCTCATGGGCCGGTATTCCAACCTGGTGCTGTTCCGGGACGGCAAGATCGTGGATGCCCTCAAGCGTGTGGATTTTGAGGACAGCGAGATTCGCCAGCTGCTCCCCGGTTTGCCATATACGCTGCCGCCCAAGCCCAACAAGCCGGATTTTCTGGCGGTGAGCG
>DXNX01000165.1:2049-5567 GCA_019413245.1 Oscillospiraceae bacterium | reverse complement strand
ACCACTGCAAATCCTGCAATAAAATAGAAGTGACACAGTACATATCTCCACAGCAGATGGAGGAATTCGGCCTGACCGCCGAGGAACTTCTTCCCATCTGTCCGGTCACCGGCAGCTCGGACTTAGAAGAGCTGGGACAGATGACAGAAAAGGAACTGCGCCACTTTGCCAAGGTGGCCCTGGAACCCGGCGAGGAGACCACCGTCACCTTCACCGTCACCCGGCAGGACCTGTGCTACTACGATGAAGAACTGGGCGACTGGTACGCAGACCCCGGCGAATACAAGGTGCTGCTGGGCCATTCCAGCCGCAACATCCCCACAGTGCTGCCGCTGCACTACACCACTGCCCGGCGTCGTCCGCTGGTGGTGGATGAAAACACCGCCATGGGCGACCTGCTGCGGGATGACCGCACCGCGCCCATCCTGCGCACCATGCTGGACCGCTTCGGCGGACAGGCGGAGCAGAACGGCGGCGGTGCCATCACCGGCGAAGCCGCCCTCCAGATGATGGACGGTATGCCCCTGCGCTCGATGGTATCCTTCGGCGGCCCCGAAGCTGCCGCCGCGCTGCCCGGCCTGCTGGCTGCCCTGCGCGGTGCTGTTCCGCCCCAGGACGAGCGCACCTGATTCCACGCTTCCCATATCAAAAAGCACCGGCCCCGTGCGGCAAGACACCGCGCGGGGCCGGTTTTGTTTCGGGTCAGATGAATTCCCGCCAGGTGGCTTCCGCCTTGGTCTGGAAGTCGCACAGCTCCTGCATGAGCTTGTGGGCACCCGGGGAGGCCAGCGGATAGTCCGTCTCGGCCCGCTTGCAGTCCAGGATTCCCTGGCTGCTGCCCTCGGCCAGCATGGTGGCCAGATTGCGGGTGGACTTGTCCAGCATGGTGCGGGTGCGGATGCCCATGCTCACGCTCATGCGGGCGGCGGCGCTCTGCCCCTTGGCCGGGCGGCCGATGGCATCCAGCGCTGTGTGGGCCTGCTGGTTCAGGCGGCGGTATTCGTTGCGCTGGCGCAGCATCTCGCTTTTCAGGGCCTGGTCGTGGGTCAGGCCCATGAGCTCCTCCAGCGTGTTCTTGCCCATCTCGGTGTTCTGCACCACTTCCTGCAGCATGCTTTCGTTATCGTTCTGCATCTTTTCGGTTTCCGACATAGTAAAACCCCCTGTGTACATGCTCGCCGTGCATTTTTGGCGGCACGGTTAGTATGCGTACACAGGGGGTGTTCTATTCAGTTTCGGCTCAGCCGCCCAGGCGCTGCTCAGCCAGGCTGACCATCCATTCCCAGCTGCCGGTCTCGGCCCAGTCGGCAGAGACTACGGTGGCGGTGAACTCGCCCCGGCGGGCCAGGGTGATGGAGAAGGTGCGGCGGGCGGAATCCAGCGCGTCCCGCAGCTGGTGCTCCAGGGTCTGGGCGTCGGTGCCGATGCCCACCACCATGAACACGCCGTCTTCCAGACGGATGAGCGGGGTGCTTTCCTGCCGCTCCGGGCCCACAGCCAGGCTCAGGATGCCGGCGGCGGTGGTCAGGCAGCGGTCGGCAGCGGCCACGCTTTCGGTGCGGCACAGGCGGGCGTATTCATTCACCCGAACCAGCACCACACTCACCGGTTCCCCGGCTGCGGCCGTCTTGGCTACCCGGTCCCGGAACTCGGCGTCCAGATAAGACCGGTTATACACACCGGTCACATAGTCGCGGCACATCCCGCTGCGGCACTGGGACAGCATGCGGGACAAAGCGGCGGCCTCCCGGCTGCCGCCATGCAGCTGGTCCGGCAGGCGGAACACTGCCACCAGCACGCAGGGGCGGCGGTCCAGCAGTACGCTCCAATACAGGGCGGTCATGCTGCCTTCCTGCCCGTACAGCGGGCGCCAGGCGCGGCCCTGCTCATCCAGGTCCGGGACGGACTCGATGGTGTCCGTCGGCTGCATGGTGTCCAGGTCCAGACGGCGGCTGGTGGCCGTATCCACCACAAAAACCTCATCAAACAGGCGGCGCAAAACTGCGATCTGGTCGATCAACTGCGAACGGGTGTACTCCATGCTGTTGCCTCTCCTTCGCTCCAACGGTCAAAATCATGCGGCCCGAGAGGGCCTGGTTCTCTTGATTTTATATTTTAGCACAAAGTGTTCAAGATTTCACCGGGAGCCTTGTACAAAGAATTCGTTGTACAGATGTGAAAAGTTGGCTTGTTTGCCCATTGACTCAATCAGCGCTGTCATCGGTGTCTCCGGCAGAAGCCAGAGCTGCAATGACGGCACCGCGCCAGGTGTCCCGGTCGGTGCGGGCAAACTCGGTACGGGGGGCGCCGGTATCGTCGAAGCCCAGGCCCACGCCTGCCACGGCCAGGGCCTGTTCCTCGGCCGGGGTCAGGCTCACTTCGGGCAGGATGCCGGCCCCCACCTGGTCGATCTGCATCTGGCAGACGGCGCTGTCATCGGAGGCGGTACCCCAGGGAGTGATCAGGCCCAGGGTCTCGGTCAGGGTCTCCTCACCGGGCTCGCTGGTGTACAGCCACAGGATGGCGGCGGCCGCCGCCCGCATCCCTTCTTCGTCCACATTGGCGGGAATGGTCAGCCAGGCAGCGGTGGACAGGATGGGGTAGTTCATCAGGCCGGTGAGGTTGTACTCGGTGGTGGAAAGGTCGCTCTCCACAAAATCACACTTGAAAGGCAGGCAGACCAGCCGGTCCTGCAAAGAGCTGTCGGTGTGGGTCAGCAGGTCGGCCAGGGTGCCCCGGTAGAACAGGGACTCTCCGCTCATCAGGGCGGCGGCCGCCTCGGACTGCCCGGGCAGTATGGAGGTGTCCCGGTTGGTCAGCTCCAGTTCCAGGGCACTGTACAACCCGTTCAGCGGGCCGGTCAGGGTGTCCTCGGTGCGGGTGTCCCCGGCTGCCAGCAGCACGCCGGTGTAGGCGGCCCCTGCCAAGGACACCGACGAGTGAGTCAGGGGCATGGTGAACACCGATTTCAGGTTGGCGGCGGCCTCCGGCCTTTCCGCCGGCAGGGTGTATTCATTGCCGTTCAGGGTCACGGTCTCCTCGGACGGCTCTGCCAGCCATTCGGTCAACGTTTCGGCCAGTCCGCTCCATTCGGCCCAGGAGGCGGCTTTCAGGTCGGCCGTCAGGGCGGCAGTGTCCTCGGCCTGGAACAGGGCCGCCAGCAGCTGGCTGTCCGCCCAGTAGCCGTACAGCGTTTTGCCCAGGGGCAGGGCCGTCACGGCGGACACGGCGGTTTCGGCATCTATCCCGGCCCGGATGGCGGCGGTGGACAGCAAACTGTCGGTGCCCATGTTCAGCCAGTTGCCGTCGTCGGCGGCCGGCGCCGCGTTGAGCACGGCCAGGTCTGCCTGGGAAACATCCCCGGTGTCGCCCAGGTCGATGAGCTCCACACCCTGGGCATCGGCGTAGCGGCGCAGGGCTTCGGCCGCGGCGGTGGAAGAGCCGGCTTCATAGTAGACGGTCAGTTCCTGGGGCGCCGCGGTGGGGGCGGGGGCGGTTTCGGCGGTCTCGGCGGAGGC
>DXNX01000165.1:0-2039 GCA_019413245.1 Oscillospiraceae bacterium | reverse complement strand
GCCTTGGGACGCCGCAGGGGCGCAGCCGGCCAGCAGCCCCAGGGCCAGGACCGAACAGAGGATACGTTTCATATGGTACTACTCCTAAAAAATGAGGTTAAGCAATATAGTTCCTTCATTATACCGGATTTGCCTGTTTTTTTCTACCCCGGTTTTATGATATAATAAGACCCATATGGTGCCCGGCCCGGCCGGGCAGCCCGGAAAGGATGGGACTCTGTTGCAGCCAACGGAAAAACTGTATGAAAACAACGCGTTTCTGCGCCGTTTCACTGCCTGCGTGCTGGCCTGTGAGCCGGAGGGCAAGACCTGGCAGGTGGCGCTGGACCGCACGGCCTTTTATCCGGAGGGCGGCGGCCAGCCTGCCGACACCGGTATTCTGGGCGGCGCGGCGGTGTCCCACACCTCGGTGCGGGAGGGCGTGGTGTGGCACCACACCGATGCCCCTCTGGCGCCCGGCACCCAGGTCACCGGGGAAATCGACTGGAACCGGCGGCTGGACCACATGGAACAGCACACCGGGGAACACATCCTCAGCGGTACGCTGCACCGGCTGTTCGGGGCGGAAAACGTGGGCTTCCACATCGGGGACCCGGCGGTGCGTATGGACACCGATATTCCGCTGACCGCCGACCAGCTGGCACAGGCGGAGGCCCAGGCCAACGCCGCCGTGCGGGCGGACGCCCCGGTGCGGTGCTGGTACCCGGCGCCTGCCGAGCTGGCCTCCCTGACCTACCGCAGCAAGAAGGAGATCGACGGCCCCGTGCGGCTGACCGATGCCGGCGGCGCGGATCTGTGCGCCTGCTGCGGTACCCATCTGCGCACCACGGGGCAGGTGGGGCTCATCAAGATCCTCAGCGCCCAGCACTACAAGGGCGGCATGCGGCTGGCAGTGGCCTGCGGACAGCGGGCCCAGCGGGCGGTGGCCGAGACCTGGCGGGACGCCGAGGAAGCCGGGGTGCTGCTCAGCGCCGGACCGGGCCGCCTGCGGGAGGCCGTGGCCCGCAGTGCCGAGAGCACCGAGGCCCTCCACCGCCGTATGACCGCATTGCAGCAGGCCCTGGGGGCCGCCTGGGCCGCGGGGGCGCAGCCGGGACAGCCGGCGGCTTTCCTCTGCCCGGCGGCCGACTCCGATACCCTGCGCCGTCTGTGCCTGGCCGTGACCGGACGTACCAATGCCCTGTGCGGGGTGTTTTCTCCCGGCGGGCGGGGACTCTCCTATGTGCTGCACCTGCCCGGTGGTGAGGCTCGCACCGTGGCTCAGGTGCTGAACGCCGCCTTTGACGGCCGCGGCGGCGGCCGGGGCGAACTCTGCCAGGGAAGCCTGGCCACCGAAGATTTTGACGCCGTGCGGCGTTTTCTTCTGGAACAACACTGACAAACGACGAAAGAGGTACCTTCAATATGCGCATGCGTTTCAAACCCTATGCCCGGCCGGAGCTGCTGGCCTGTGATTTCCACGTCCACGAGCCCCTGACCCATGCGGGACACTGGCGGGAACTGTTTGCCCGTCCCGAACAGCCCTTCTGCCTGGAACTGGGCTGCGGCAAGGGCGGATTCCTGGCACAGCTGGCGCCCTCCGACCCCACCCGCAACTTCCTGGGCATCGACATCACCGACAAGGTGCTCATCCTGGCCAAGCGCAAGGTGGAAAAGGCCTATCTGGAAAAGCAGCTGCCGCCGGACAATGTGCTCATTGCCTCGCTGGACATTGAGCGGATGTCGGGGGCTTTCTCTCCCGAGGACCGGGTGGCCCGCATCTACATCAATTTCTGCAATCCCTGGAGCAAGAACGCCAGCAGCCACAAGCACCGGCTGACCCATCCCCGGCAGCTGCTGCAGTACCGCAATCTCATGGACGAGGGGGCGGAGATCTGGTTCAAGACCGATGACGACGATCTGTTCCGGGACAGCCTGAGCTATTTCCCGGCGGCCGGCTTCGAGATCACCTGGCAGACCTTCGACCTGCACGCGGATGAACCTTCCTGGAACCTGCGCACCGAGCATGAGGGCATGTTCAGCGAGCAGGGCATCCCCAT
>DXNX01000164.1:4910-5607 GCA_019413245.1 Oscillospiraceae bacterium | reverse complement strand
CCAGCAGATGGGCCTGGGCGACAAGATGACCCACATCTCCACCGGCGGCGGCGCCTCCCTGGAATACCTGGAAGGCAAGGAACTGCCCGGCATCGCTGTCATTCAGAATGCGTAATTAACCCGCTTTGCGCGGCGGCTCTGCCGCCGCGCATTTTTGACGGATATAAAACAGGAGGTTTTTCTCATGGATAAGCAGAATCGCAAAGCCGTTATTGCCGGCAACTGGAAAATGAACATGACCCCCACCGACGCGGGCCATCTGCTGGACCACCTGATCCCGCTGGTCGCTGATGCCGGCTGCGAAGTCGTCGTCTGCGTGCCCGCCACCGACCTGTGCGTGGCCGTGGCCAAGTGCTCCGGCACCAACATCCATGTGGGTGCCCAGAACGTTCACTTTGAAAAGTCCGGTGCTTTCACCGGTGAGATCAGCGCCGACATGCTGACCGACCTGGGCGTGGAATACGTCGTCATCGGCCACAGCGAGCGCCGTCAGTACTTCGCTGAGACCGACGAGACCGTCAACAAGCGCACCAAGGCGGCCCTGGCCGGCGGCCTGAAGCCCATCATCTGCGTGGGCGAGAGCCTGGCCCAGCGTGAGGAAGGCGTCACCGAGGAACTGGTCCGCATGCAGGTCAAGATCGCCCTGAACGGCGTGACCGCTGACGAGCTGAAGAACGTCGTCATCGCCTACGAGCCC
>DXNX01000164.1:0-4900 GCA_019413245.1 Oscillospiraceae bacterium | reverse complement strand
GTACGGCGAGGACGCCGCCAAGGCCCTGACCGTCCAGTACGGCGGCAGCATGAATGCCAAGAACGCTGAGGAACTGCTCAGCAAGCCCGACGTGGACGGCGGCCTGATCGGCGGCGCTTCCCTGAAGGCCGACCAGTTCGCCATCATCGTGGACGCAGCCACCAAGGGCTGAGCCGGGCGGACGTTTCACCCTAAATTTAGGTAAGGAGCAATTTTTCCCATGTCCAAGAAACCTGTTCTTCTTTGCATTATGGACGGCTTCGGCTGGACGCCGGACAACACCTTCGGCAACGCCGTCACCGCCGCCAACACCCCCACCCTCGACAAGATCTTTGCCGAGTGCCCCATGACCACCATCCAGGCTTCCGGTATGGCCGTCGGCCTGCCTGACGGCCAGATGGGCAACAGCGAAGTGGGCCACACCAACATGGGCGCCGGCCGCATCGTGTACCAGCAGCTGACCCTCATCACCAAGAGCATCCAGGACGGCGAAATGTTCAAGAACCCCGTTCTGGTCAAGAACATGAAGGCCGCCATCGACGCCGGCAAGGCCATCCATCTGATGGGCCTGGTGGGCACCGGCGGTGTCCACAGCCATGCCGACCACTGGTTCGGCGTGCTGGATATGGCCAAGCACATGGGCGCCACCAAGGTGTACCTGCACTGCATCATGGATGGCCGTGACACCGACCCCCATTCCGGCAAGGGCTTCCTGGCCGACCTGCAGGCCAAGCTGGACGAGCTGGGCATCGGCGAGATCGCCACTGTCACCGGCCGTTACTACGCCATGGACCGCGATTCCAACTGGGATCGTGAGGAAAAGGCCTACGCCGCGTTCGTCTACGGCGAAGGCCGCCGTGCCGCCAACGCCCAGGAGGCCATCGACGCTTCCTATGCCGAGGATGTCACCGACGAGTTCGTGGTCCCCGTCATCACCTGCGAGGGCGGCCGCGTTCAGGAAGGCGACACCGTCATCTTCATGAACTTCCGCCCCGACCGTGCCCGTCAGATGACCCGCATCTTTGTGGACGACGACTTCAACGGCTTCGAGCGCCGCTATGGCCGGTTCCCGGTGAACTACGTCTGCATGGCCGAGTACGACGCCACCATGCCCAACTGCGAAGTGGCCTACCCGCCGGTGGAGCTGAAGAACGTGCTGGGCGAGTACCTGGCCGCCAACGGCAAGACCCAGCTGCGCATTGCCGAAACCGAGAAGTATGCCCATGTGACCTTCTTCTTCAACGGCGGCGTGGAAGCCCCCTATGAGGGCGAGGACCGCAAGGTCATCCCCAGCCCGAAGGTGGCTACCTACGACCTGAAGCCCGAGATGAGCGCCCCCGAGGTGGCTGAAGAGTGCCGCCAGCGCATCGAGAGCGGCAAGTATGACGTCATCATCCTGAACTTTGCCAACTGCGACATGGTCGGCCACACCGGCGTGTTCGACGCGGCCGTCAAGGCTGTGGAGGCTGTGGATGCCGGCGTCAAGAAGGTCATGGACGCTGTGCTCAAGATGGGCGGCGTCATGTTCCTGACCGCCGACCACGGCAACGCCGAGAAGATGGAGAACCCGGACGGCTCTCCCTTCACCGCTCACACCACCAACGTGGTGCCCTTCGCGGTCATCGGCGCCGGCGACGTGAAGCTGCGCGAAGGCGGCTGCCTGGCCGACATCGCCCCCACCATGCTGCCTTATATTGGCCTGGAAGTTCCGGCTGAAATGACCGGCAAGAGCATCATCGTCGGCTGATTTATCCCTTAGCATCCACGCCCGGAGGCACACAGCCTCCGGGCGTTTTTGCGTGTCCCCTTGCACCCGGGGCGCAAATGGGGTATGATAAAGGCAGGTAAACCCTGTTAAACTGCGCCGCTGCGGCGGCCCATGATAAAAAGGAGATCACCATGCGTTATTGCAAGAAGTGCACCATGCCGGACACCCGCCCCGGCATCACCTTTGATGAAGAGGGCGTCTGCAGCGCCTGCCGTCATTATGAGCACCGCAAGGATGTGGACTGGGACGCCCGCTTCAAGGAATTTGAAAAGTTCTGCGATAAGTACCGCGGCATGAACGGCCCCGGCGGCTACGACTGCGCGGTGGCGGTCTCCGGCGGCAAGGACAGCCATTTCCAGGTCTGGATGCTCAAGGAAGTCATGCACATGAACCCCATCCTGTTCAGCGTGGAGGATAACTTCCCCATGACCCAGGCGGGCATCCATAACCTGAAGAACATCAGCGAGGAATTCGGCTGCACCATCATCAGCTGCAAGCCAAACATCAAGGTCCAGAAGGTCCTGATGCGCAAATTCTTTGAAAAGTACGGCAAGCCCACCTGGTATGTGGACCGCCTGATCTACACCTTCCCCCTGCACATGGCCGCCAAGTTCAACACCCCCATGCTCTGCTACGGCGAAAACGTCAGCTTTGAGTACGGCGGCAATGCCGACAAGGAAACCTACTCCGCCATGGACCAGATCGAGAACGGCGTGGCTGTGGGTATGCCCATGGAGGAACTGCTGGGCGACGGCGTCACCGAAAAGGACCTGAGCCTGACTCTGGCTCCCTCCGCCGAGGAACGCGCCAAGCTGGACCCCTTCTACCTGAGCTATTTCGTGCCCTGGAACAGCTACAAGAACTACCAGATCGCCAAGGCCCATGGCTTCCATGACCTGACCCATGAATGGGACCGCACCCACCATGCGGAAAACTTCGACCAGATCGACTCCCGCGCCTATCTGGTGCACTCCTGGCTGAAGTATCCCAAGTTCGGCCATGCCGCCGCCACCGACTACACCGCCCGCTATATCCGCTACGGCATGATGACCCGCGACGAGGCCGTCAAGATCATCAAGGAGCGGGACGGCAAGCTGGACCCCCTGTGCGTGCGGGACTTCTGCGACTTCTGCGGCTACACCGAGAGCGAGTTCTGGGCCATCATGGACAAGTTCTACAACCGCGACCTGTTCGAAAAGAACGAGTACGGCGAATGGGTCCTGAAGCACCCCATCTGGGAAGAACAGGCCTGAACCGGAAGGAGCTGACGTTTCCATGGTCAAACATATCATTCTGTGGCAGCTCAAACCGGAGCTGTCCGCCGACGAAAAGGCCAAGGTCAAGGCGGACATCAAGGCCGGGCTGGAAGGTCTGGCCGGGCAGATCCCCGGTCTGGTGGAGATCCATGTGCAAACCGAAGGCCTGCCCTCCTCCAATGCCGATGTGATGCTGGATTCCACCTTCACCGATGAGGCCTCCCTCAAGGGCTATGCGGTCCATCCCGCCCATGTGGCTGTGGCCGACGGCAAGGTCCGTCCCTACACCGCCACCCGCACCTGCTTGGATTACCAGGTGTAAAAGAAAATCAAAAAAGCCGAAACGCTTGCAAAGGCGTTTCGGCTTTTTGCTTTTTTGTCGGGCTCAAACGTAATAAGGATTGGGCTTTGTGAGCAGAATAATACAGTCAATCAGCCAGCCGATGCCGAACAGGCCGAAGGTGACCAGGTACAAAATACCCAAGGCGATGCGTCCTTCATAAAATTTGTGCGCGCCCAGATAACCCAGGAACAGGCACAGGACAAAAGCAACCCATTTGTTTTTGGGCGTTTTTCCCAGAACAACAGGTACCGTGTTTGTATTGGTGTTGGTGTTTGTGTTCTGGATAATGATAGATGGCTGGGCGGCAGAAACGGCCGGTTCCGCTTTGGGAACAAAGGCTCCGCAGTTAGGACATTCGGTGACACCGGGGTCCGCAATCTCGGTGCCGCAGCTGGGGCAGTAGCGCTTGGCGGGAGCCGCCTGACCGCAGTGTGGGCAGAATTGCCCCTCATATTCTTTTCCGCATTTTGTGCAATACATAAAAACCTCCCGAAAATCGTTTTCAAGGTCATATTACACCTGATAAGGTGTAAAGTCAATACATTTAATCGGGTGTGAATTATAGTGCCTTTAGAGAACATTAACTCTGGAGGAAAGCAGATGTATCGCTATCGCCGCCTGAAAGATTTGCGGGAGGACGCCGACAAGACACAAAGAGAAATCGGCGCATTGCTGGGAACCACGCAGCAGCAGTATGCCAAATATGAGGCGGGAATACAGGAAATTCCGACCCATCATCTGATCACACTGGCGGACTATTACAAGGTCAGTCTGGATTATCTGGTGGGGCGGACGAAAGATTGAATCGGGACGGCTCGTAACGGCGGAAGACCCGCCCTCTTGCAAAGCCCTTCCCGGTATGGTATAATCTCCAATATCTGAGCAAGGCAACGGCGCCGTGCATACAGGCTTATTCTGTATGCACGGCGTTTTTTTATTGGCAGAAAGGAAGGACCCCTCATGGATAAACTGCCCCGCTATGTAGATATCGATTATTCCAAGTATGCGCCCGACATTCCCGAAGACCAGCTGGAAACCTACTACGGCCTGCCGCAGAAGGTGCAGTTCTGCAAGGAATGTGTGATGAGCAACCAGAAGCCCAACTCCTGCTATGAGTTCGAGCACACCATCCATTCCATCAAGAAGACGATGGTCATTCAGGACGACGGCGTCTGCGATGCCTGCCATGCCTGCCATAACAAAGCCAACGGTCACATCGACTGGGCCCTGCGGGAGAAGGAGCTGCGGGAACTGTGCGATGAATACCGTAAGAATGACGGCTCCTATGACTGCCTGGTCCCCGGTTCCGGCGGCAAGGACAGTTTCTATGCCGCCCATCTGCTCAAGTACAAGTACGGCATGCACCCGCTCACCGTGACCTGGGCGCCCCATATCTACACGCCCTGGGGCTGGGACAACATGCAGGCCTGGATTCATGCCGGCTTTGACAACTACCTCTGCACCCCCAACGGCATGACCCACCGCCTGCTCACCCGCCTGGCCACCGAGAACCTGTTCCATCCCTTCCAGCCC
>DXNX01000163.1 GCA_019413245.1 Oscillospiraceae bacterium | reverse complement strand
CGTGCCCGAAAAGGAAACGAAAAGGGCCCGCCGTTCCGATGCGGCGGCCGCCGGCCGGGGCTGCGGCTTTTTGCCTGAGCAGCTATGCTGCGAAATCGTGCGAAGCACGATGCAAAAAACAACGCGCAGCGTTGGTTCCTCTATTACTTGGCCGCGCACAGCGGCCATTGGTTGGGTGAGAAACCTTGCCACCCCGAGATGCGGCCACCTGACGACGGCCTTCTCAGGCCCTGGGGGGCCTGAGCAAGGAATGGATTAAAATGGCGTGGCCGGAAGGTCACTGGTAAAACGGAAAAGAGTGACTAGTTTAGCTGCGACCCTGCCTAATGCCTCCCCTGTGTAAGGGGAGGTGCCGCGCAGCGGCGGTGGGGTTGGTTTATCACTACGTACCCGGGCAATGGTATTAAATCCATTCCTTGCTCACCGGTCCCCAGACCGGTGAGAAGGCCGTCGTAAGGTGGCCGCATCTCAATGCGGTACGGTTTCTCACCCAGCCATTGGCCGCTGTGCGCGGCCGCCGCAGCGGAACGGCGGGACTTTTCGCTTCCTTTTGGTCACAAAAGGAAGGACTATCCGGTAGACTACCGTCAGCCCGTAAGCCAAGCAATAAAACAACCCCTCAGTCGCCTACCGGCGCCAGCTCCCCTTACACAGGGGAGCCTTTCTCTACTCCGGCAAGCAGCCGCCTGCCCATAACCCACCATCTTTCCACAAATCCCAATCTATTTGTGGAAAACAAACCCGCCCTCACCCCCGCCATTGCCGCGGCGGCGTTTTTGTGATACCATAAACCAAAAAGGGGGAACGTATCGTATGCAGCTGTCAACCACCGTCTGTGCTCTGTCCACCCCGCCCGGGGAGGGCGGCATCGCGGTGATCCGGGTGAGCGGCCCGGACACCTATGCCATCGTGGACAAGGTCTTTGTGCCCATCCATCAGAACAAGAAGGTCACCGAGGCAAAGGGCTACACCGCCCTGCTGGGGCATTTTGTGCTGCGGGGCAAGACCATGGACGAAACGGTGGCTCTGTTCTACCGGGCGCCCCACAGCTACACCGGGGAAGATGTCATCGAACTTTCGGTCCACGGCGGCAATGTGATGGCCGACAGCCTGCTGGAAGCCCTCTATCTGGCCGGGGCGGTACCCGCCGGTCCCGGTGAGTTCACCCGCCGCGCCCTGGTGAACGGGCGCATCAGTCTGACCCAGGCCGAGGCGGTCATGGAGATCATCTCCGCCGGCGGGCGGCAGGGGGCCGCTCTGGCCAGTGCTGCCCTGGACGGGGCCCTGGCCAAAAAGATCGCCGGCATCCAGGCCACCCTCCAGTCCCTGTACGCCCACCTCACCGCCTGGATCGACTACCCCGAGGAGGACGTGCCCGAACTGCTGCCCGAGGAACTGACCATGACCCTGGAGGAAGCCAAGGGCGAGCTGGACAAGCTCATCAGCGGCTACGGCGCCGGGGCCATCCTGCGCCACGGGGTGGACTGTGTCCTCTGCGGACGGCCCAATGTGGGCAAGAGCACCCTGCTCAACCTGCTGGCCGGGTTCGAGCGCGCCATCGTCACCCCGGTGGCGGGCACCACCCGGGATGTGGTGGAGCAGGCCGTCATGCTGGGGGACATCCGCCTCAACCTCTTTGACACCGCCGGTGTGCGGGACGTGGGGGAGAAGGGGGACGCCATCGAGGCCGAGGGCATCCGCCGCAGCTGGAAAAAGCTGGACGAGGCCGGTCTGGTGCTGGCTGTCTTTGACGCCGACGCCGGTCTTGGTCCCGACGACCTCTCGGTGGCCGAAAAGTGCCAGGGCCGTCCGGCCATTGCCATCCTGAACAAGCAGGACCTGGTGGACGACGACGAACGGCTGCGCGCCATGGAAAAGACCCTGGCCCCCTACTTCAAACAGGTGCTGCCCCTGAGCGCCAAAGACCCGGCCAGCCTGCCCGAACTGAGCAAGGCAGTGGCGGACCTTTTGGGCACCGGCCAGGTGGACACCGGGGCCGCGGCCCTGTGTTCCGCCCGGCAGCTCCACGCCGCCACCGCCGCCCGGGATGCCCTGGCCCAGGCCATCCGCAGCCAGCAGGAAGAAGGTCTTGGCCCCGACGCGGCGGGGGTGTGCATGGCCGACGCCCTGGCCGCCCTGGCCGAACTTACCGGCGAGGACGCCACCGAGGCCACCATCGACGAAGTATTTTCCACCTTCTGTGTGGGCAAATAAAAGGGAAGTGGTGTGATGAAACGGATCAATCTGTTCATGGGCGGCATCTTCACCGCCGTGGGTGTTGTGTTCATGGTGGTGGGGGTGCTCACCGCCCTGCTGCTGCGGGTGCCGCTGCTGCTGCTTTTCACCCTGTTCGGGCTGCCGTTTCTGCTCATTGGCGTGGGATTCCTGCGCCGGAACGCCTACGAAAAGCAGGACAAAGCCTGGCTGCAGGAAAACGGCTCCAGGATCTACGCGGATTTCGTGGCCGTACAGTACAACACCACGGTGTGGGTGAACGGGCGCTGCCCCCTTGTCATCCAGTGCCAGGCCGTGAACCCCGCCGACAGAAAAGTGTATGTGTTTGAAAGCGAAAATCTCTGGTTCGACCCCGAACCGTTTTTACAGGACCGGCCGAAGATCCCGGTACTGGTGGACCGCAACGACTACCACCGGTATCTGGTACTCACCGACGGCATCCTGCCTGAGCAGGGATGAAAGGAAGAAAACAGACAAGTTATGGATAAACTGGGAAAGTATGATGTGATCGTCATCGGTGCAGGGCACGCGGGCATCGAAGCCGCCCACGCGGCGGCGGTGCTGGGCGCCAGAACCGCCGTGTTCACCCTGACGCTGGACTTTATCGGCAACATGCCCTGCAACCCCTCCATCGGCGGTACCGCCAAGGGACATCTGGTGCGGGAGATCGACGCCATGGGCGGCCTGATGGGTGTGGCGGCGGACGCCACCTTTCTGCAGAGCCGGATGCTGAACCGGGGCAAGGGCCCCGCCGTGCACAGCCTGCGGGTGCAGACCGACCGCAAGCGCTATCATATGTGGATGAAGCACGCCCTGGAACTGACCCCCAACCTGGACATCCACCAGGCCGAAGTGGTGGCCCTGGATATTGAGGGCGGCCGGGTGAAAGGCGTCATCACCGGGCTGGGGGGCTACTATGAGTGCAAGGCGGTGGTCATCGCCACCGGCACCACCCTGGGCGGCCGTATCTTTGTGGGGGAAGCCAGCTATGCCGGCGGCCCCGACGGCCAGCACGCCGCCACCGCCCTGACCCAGTGTCTGGTGGACCACGGGTTCACCCTGCGCCGGTTCAAGACCGGCACCCCTGCCCGGGTGCACCGCCGCAGCATTGATTTCTCCAGGCTGGAACGCCAGCCCGGCGACCCGGACGAGAGCCTGCAGCCCTTCTCCTTCCTGACCCGGACCCCCATGCACAACAAGGTGGACTGCTACATCACCTACACCAACCCCAACACCCACAAGGTGATCCTGGAAAATCTTCACCGCTCGCCCCTGTACGGCGGCATGATCCAGGGCGTGGGGCCCCGGTACTGCCCCTCCATCGAGGATAAGGTGGTGCGCTTCAAGGACAAGGAGCGCCACCCCATCTTTGTGGAACCCTGCGGCGAGGACACCGAGGAGATGTACCTGCAGGGGCTGTCCTCCAGCCTGCCGGAAGTGGTGCAGAATGAGATGTACCGCACCATCTCCGGGTTTGAGCATCTGGAGATCATGCGCCCGGCCTACGCCATCGAGTACGACTGCGTGGACCCCACCACCCTCTATCCCACGTTGGAGAGCAAGGTGGTGGCCGGGGTGTACGGCGCCGGGCAGTTCAACGGCACTTCCGGCTACGAGGAAGCCGCCGCCCAGGGGCTGCTGGCCGGACTGAACGCCGCCCGGAAAGCCCTGGGCAAGTCCGAGCTGGTGCTGGCCCGGCACACCTCCTACCTGGGCACCCTGGTGGACGACCTGGTGACCAAGGGGGTCATGGACCCCTACCGGATGATGACCAGCCGCAGCGAATACCGGCTGAGCCTGCGCCAGGACAACGCCGACGAGCGCCTGACCCCCATCGGCCGGGAATACGGCCTGGTGGATGATGCCCGGTGGGCGGTGTTCACCAAGGACCAGGCCATCAAGCAGGCGGAGATGCACCGTCTGGAAACCACCCGTGTCCCCCTGGCCGACCTGCGCAAGGCCGCCGAGGAAGCGGGCGTGGATATGAGCCGGATGGGGGAGACCGGCGGCACCGCGGCGGAACTGCTGCGCCGCCCCACCGTGACCTACGAACTGATCGCCAGGGTCATCGGCTGGGGACAGGACGTGACCCCCGCCATGGCCCTGCGGCTGGAAACCGAGATCCGCTACGCCGGGTACATTGCCCGGGAGCAGCGGGCCATCCGGGAAGTGCAGCGCCACGAGCAGGTGCTGATCCCCGCCGGTTTTGTGTACGATGACATTCCCACCATGACCCTGGAAAGCAGGGAAAAGCTTTCCAAGATACGCCCCCGCACCCTGGCCCAGGCCGGGCGCATCCCGGGGGTATCTCCCAGCGACCTGGCCCAGCTGAGTCTGGCCGTGCTGCGCGCGGAAAAAGAAAAGGAGCAACAGCATGATTGATACGACCCGTCTGGTTCAGAAATGTTCCATGTGGAACATTTCCCTCACCCCGGACCAGCTCACCGCCCTGGACAAGTACGCCGAATTACTGGTGGATACCAACAAGCATGTGAACCTCACCGCCATCACCACCCCCGAGGGCATCGAGGACCGGCACTTTGTGGACAGCCTGCTGCTGGCCGCCCAGCCGGAAGTGGCGGGCAGGATGGTGGACGTGGGCACCGGCGCCGGGTTCCCGGGCATTGTGGCCAAGATCTACAAGCCCGATCTGGAACTGACCCTGATGGAACCCACCGGCAAGCGGGTGGACTTCCTGCGCACCGTGTGTTCCGAACTGGGACTGTCCGGTGTGGAGTTTGCCAAGGAGCGGGCGGAGGAAGCGGCCCGCAAAATCTGGCGGGAGGGCTTCGACGTGGCCACCGCCCGGGCGGTGGCGGCTCTGCCGGTGCTGTGTGAATACTGTCTGCCGCTGGTAAAGGTGGGGGGCGTGTTCATCGCCATGAAAGGCCCCGACGCCGCCGCCGAGACCGACGCCGCGAAGAATGCCCTGCACAAGCTGGGGGGCAAGCTGGAGGAAGTCCGGGCGTTCACCCTGCCGGACGGCAGCACCCGCAACCTGGTCATTATGAGAAAAATATCGCAGACTCCGACCGTTTACCCCAGAAACGGCGGAAAAATTGCGAAGAAACCGCTGTAAAAGCGCAGATTTGAAAAAATGCCGGCGAACGATTGTGCTGGCAAGCCCCCGCGGCCCTGTGGTATGCTGGAATCAGCAGACGAATCCACAGGGCCGTTTTTTTTCGGCCATCCGATACAGAAAAGGGGACACCATGGCAAAATCGAAAGAGAAGAACCGGCAGAAGGCGGGCAAGGTGCTGATGATCCCGGTGGAGCAGATCGAGGCTTCGCCCTATCAGGCGCGCACCACCTTTGATGATACCGAGATCGCCGCCCTGGCGGTGAGCATTTTGCAGAACGGGCTGCTGCAGCCGGTGAGCGTGCGGCGGGCGGGGGTACATAAG
>DXNX01000162.1 GCA_019413245.1 Oscillospiraceae bacterium | reverse complement strand
ACATGAACGGCAACGCCAAGCGCTGCGTGCAGACCTGCTGGGGCAAGCGCACCGCCGCCCGGCTGCAGGCCCACGGCATGGAAGCCAAGAACACCCCGGTGACCGGCGCCGTGATGATGGATTTTCTGCGCCCGGAATTCAAGGGCTATTTCAAGGATAAGGCCACCCTGTGCCGGGAATTCGGCCTGGACGAGCACAAACACCTGCACCTGTACATTTCCAGTTTCGGCTATGCCAGCATGTCCGACGCCGAGGTAGCCGAGCTTTCCAAAATGGCGGGTACCGATTTCACCGGCTTTGCCCGCACCAACCGCATTTCCATGGCCGAGACCCTGGACTGGTTTGACCGGTATCTGGGGGAACATCCGGAGGTGGAACTGGTCTATCGCCGCCATCCCAGCGAGTGGAACAGCCCCGCTCTGGAAGAGCTGGCCAAAAAGCGTCCCAACTTCCATGTGATTTTTGCGGACAGCGTAAAGCAGTGGATCGTGGCGGCCGATTCCATCTCCATCTGGATGAGCACCTCCATTGCCGAGGTCTACATGGCAGGCAAAAGCTGCCACATCCTGCGCCCCACCCCCATCGAACACGAGTATGACCCGGTCATCTACAAAGGGGCCCGGTATGTGACCGACTACGAGGGTTTTGTGGCCGCCATGGCGGAGAATGATCCCCCCTTCCCCATCGCGCGGGAAATCATCGAAGGCTACTTTGACCCCAGCGAGCGTCCGGCCTACCTGCGCATGGCGGATCTGCTGGAGGATGTATACCGCAATCCGCCCCGGGACACTCCCATGGGCGAAGGATTCAAACCGCATTTCAATCTGCTGAAGTTTGTGGCACTGTGGGGCGTGCATCTGTTGTATCGCCATGGATGGGAGCCCAAAAAGGTCTTTGCCTTCTGCCCGCCGCTGGCCAACTTTGCCCAGCGCATCTACGGTTATGTGGACAAAGCCCATGTGACCCCCGAGCAGGTCCAGGCCATGACAGAGCGTATCCGTCCTTATGTGACCGCGCGCTGACCGTTCCCCACTTTTTGTACCAAAGGAGCAAATCATGCCCGAAACACCCAAAAAGCAGGAATCCTTTCTCGGCAGTCTAATGAAATATTCGGTGGCCACTTATCTGGGCTTTCTGATCAGCGGCGCCGCCCTGATCGTGAAGGGCATTCTGCCTCCCGACCGCTACGCCGTGCCCGCCTCCTTCATGGCCTACACCACATCCCTGATGAATGTGGGCATGCTGGGGCTGGACCAGGGCCTGCTGCGCTTTTTCCGGGAACCGCCCGAGGGTGCCACCGGCCGCGGCATGTTTGCCGCCACCACCCGCCTTTCCCTGCTGGTCATGGCTGTGGTGGGGCTGGTGGGTTCCGCTTTTTTCGCCGAACCGCTGTCCACCGCCTTCGGCCTGGGGCAGAACGGGGCCATCCTGGTGCCTTTTCTGTTCCTCAATGCTGCTCTGTACATGCTGGTGCGGTATCTGAACGTCCTTCTCCGGCTGGAGAACAACGTCCGTGCCTACACCGCCGAAACCCTGTGGATGCAGGCCTGCCTGAATCTTTTGTATCTGCTGCCGGGCTTTTTCACCAGTAAAACCTGGGTGTTCATTGCGGCAGCCGTGGCCAGTTTCGGCTGCGTGGCCATCGCTTTCTGGTTCAAGGCCAATGCGCCCATCCGGGCGGGCAAGGTGCCGTATAAGGCCATCTACCGCCAGATGGTCCCTTACAGCATTGCCCTGGCTCCTGCCGCTGTGCTGACACCGCTGTTCCAGTCGGTGTGTCTTTCTTTCCTGGCCAGCAACACCTTTTCCCAAGGGCTGTTTGCCTTCGCCTACCAGCTGTCCATGCTGGTGACCACGGTACAGGCCGGGTTTTCCACCTACTGGGGCCCCTATGTATTTGCCCACTACCGCACCGAACAGGAACGCATCGGGCGCATCCACGACCTGCTCAACTTCCTGATTTTCGGTTTTTTCTGCCTGCTGGTCATGTTTGAGGACATCATCTTCCTCATCTTCCCCAGCAAAGCCCCCTGCATGCGCTTTTTCCCGCTGATGATGCTGGCAGCGGTGTTCCTCATCCTGATGGAAGGTACCGTCTACGGCAACGCCATCGCCCGCCGCCCCCACCACGACACCATCGGCGTGGCTCTGGGCGTGGGCGTGGAACTGCTGCTCTGCCTCTGGCTGGTTCCGCAGTACTCGGTCACCGGGGCCGCCGCGGCTCTGGTGGCCGGCAATGCGGTGATGTTTTTGTACCGCACCCTTACCGGCCAATACTACTACCGCACCATTCCCAGCTATCCCCGCACCATCTCCGGTTTCATCCTGGCACTGGCCGTCGCAGCCGTTGGGGTTGTATTTTACCAGCAATTTGTGGTAAAGTTTGTGCTGGTAGGCGCGATCCTGTTTATCTACTGCACCTTGTACCGGCCCCAGCTGCAGAAACTGTGGCACCTGGGAACGACTTTGCTGCGCAAGGTTCTTTCCCGCCGGTAAGGAGGGCTTAGACATGACACATCTGGGGACCGTTTCTCTGCATACCGACCGGCTGGAACTGCGCCGTCTGACCTTCGACGATTGTCAGGTCATGTTTGACCATTGGGCCGGTGACCCGCAGGTGACCCGGTATCTGCGCTGGAACGCTCATCGGGACTGGACGGTAACGGCCGAGTACCTGCATGAGCTGGAAAAGAGCTACGCCGACCCCACCGTGTACAGCTGGGGAATCTGCCTCAAAGACGGGACCCTCATCGGCAGCATTGGGGTTGGGCGGGCCGAACCGGACGCTGCCCATGGCTGGCAGACCTTGCCCGCCGCCTTACAAGGCACCGAGATCTGGGAGGCCGGGTACGCCCTGGGTCGATCCTGGTGGGGCCGGGGCTACGCCACCGAGGCCCTGCAGGCCGTTCTGGAGTTCTGGTTCAACCAGGTAGGCGGCCGCTGGCTGTTCATCTGCCACGCCAAAGAAAACCCGGCCAGCCGGCGGGTGATTGAAAAAACCGGCTTTACCTACGACCACGACGCGGTATACCACAAGTTTGACGGCACACCCGTGCCCTGCCGCTCGTATTATAAAATCAAACCAAACAAGGAGATGTAAATGGACGACTTTACTCTGGATTTCACTTCCGACCCTCTGAGTACGCTGGACGATCTGGACCCCTTCCCTGCCGAGCAGGAGGAGGAGCACAAGGCCATTCCGGTGGTACTGCTCAGTCTGGATCAAGGGAAATTTGACGCACAACGCAGTCTGGACGAACTGGCAGCCCTGGCCGAAGCCAACGGTATGGAGGCCGTGGCCACCGTCTGCCAGAAACGCTCCACCCCGGAAGCTGCCACCATGCTGGGCGAAGGCAAGGTTGCCGAAGCCCGCCTGGTGTGCATGAATACCCGGGCCGAAGCTGCCATCTTTGATGGCGAGCTTTCCGGCAGCCAGATCCGCAACCTTTCCGCCGCTTTGCAGGTGGAGGTGCTGGACCGCACCATGCTGATCCTGGAGATCTTCAAGTCCCGGGCTTCCACCAATGAAGGCAAACTGCAGACCGAACTGGCCATGCTCCGCTATCAGCTGCCCCGCCTGCAGGGGCTGGGCGAAGCGCTGAGCCGCCAGGGCGGCGGTGGCGGCGGCGGTGGCGGTGCCCGCCGCGGCGCCGGTGAAACCAAGCTGGAACTGGACCGGCGGCACCTGCATCACCGCATTGAGCATCTGGAAGGGCGGCTGAAGGAGCTGGAAAAGCGCCGGGGTGAGACCCGCCGCGCCCGCCAGAAAAACAATGTGCCGGTGGTGGCTCTGGTAGGCTACACCAACGTGGGCAAATCCAGCCTGATGAACGCCCTGTGCGGGGCGGAAATCTTTGAGGCCGACATGTTGTTTGCCACGCTGGACCCCACAGCCCGTCGCCTGACCCTGCCCAGCGGCCTGACCGTGGTGCTGGTGGATACCGTCGGCTTTGTGAGCCGCCTGCCTCACCACCTGGTGGATGCTTTCAAGAGCACGCTGGAAGAAGCCGCCTACGCGGATGTGATCCTGAAAGTGGCCGATGCCAGCGACAGCGAGGCGGCAGCCCAGCTGGCCGTGACCGACGAGGTTCTGGAGTCTCTGGGCTGTTCGGACATTCCCCAGATCGTCGTGTACAACAAGTGCGACAAGCCCGGCGCCATCTCCTTTGACCCAGCGGTGCTGCTGACCAGCGCAAAAACCGGGCGCGGTCTGGATGAGCTGCTGAAGCGTCTGGATGAAACCCTGTCCCATCGGGTGCGCACCATTGAAGTGCTGCTCCCCTATGACAAGCTGGCACTGGCCGATATTCTGCGCAACCGCGGCAGTGTGGCCGAGGAGGAATATCGTCCCGACGGCGTGTACTACAAAGGCACCGTCAAGATCGATGATCTGCACCGGTTTGAACCGTATATGCTCTGAGAAAAGTTTTCCATACAATAAGAGCGGCAGGCCCGCCGTACCGGATTGGTACAGGCGGGCCTGCCTTTTTGTATTTCAGAGGGCTGTAAAATTTTATTTGCCGGCAGCGGCGGCACCGCTGGTATCCCCGGCCACCGCCTTGATGGCAGAGACCGTGGCGGCCATGTCCTGCATGTTGCTGGGCACAATGATCTTGGTCGCCTTGCCGTCGGCCACCCGTTCCATGGCTTCCATGCTGCGCAGAGCCAGCATATTTTCGGAGGGAGCGGCCTCGTTGATCAGGCGGATGGAATCGGCCTTGGCCTTCTGCACCAGCAGCAGGGCCTGGGCCTGGCCTTCGGCTTCGCGGATCTTCTGTTCCTTGACGGCTTCGGCACGCAGGATGGCACTTTCCTTTTCGCCTTCGGCGCGGGTGATGGCAGCCTGCTTCTCGCCTTCGGCCAGCAGGATGCTGGCACGCTTTTCACGGTCGGCCTTCATCTGCTTTTCCATAGCGTTACGGATTTCCTGCGGGGGCTCGATATTCTTCAGCTCAATGCGGTTGACCTTGATACCCCAGCGGTCGGTGGCCTCGTCCAGCGTGGCGGTGATCTTGGTGTTGATCAGGTCGCGGCTGGTCAGGGTCTCGTCCAGAGACATGGAGCCGATGATGTCACGCAGGGTGGTGGCGGACAGGTTCTCGATGGCGGCGATGGGACGGGTCACACCGTAGGCATACGCCTTGGCGTCAAACACCTGGAAAAACACCACCGTATCGATCATCATGGTGACGTTATCGCGGGTGATGACCGGCTGCGGCGGGAAATCGGCCACTTCCTCCTTGAGAGAAACGCGGCGGGCCACACGCTCAATGAACGGCACCTTCACATGCAGGCCGGCGTCCCAGGTTTCCTTATAAACACCCAACGATTCGATAACGTAGGAGTTGGACTGCGGAACGATGACGACGCAGCGCACGATGACGAGCAGCACCACGATCAGCAGAATAGCGATCAAAATAACTCCCCAGGGCATAAACGATACCTCCTTCAATTTTCAGGGTTTTATTACAGGCCGGGCGGCGCAAAACAGGGACGCGCCGTTCCGGTCCGGTTATACGGTTTCTTCCGCCGGGGCAGCGCACACTGTCAGCACATTGCCGTCGGCGGCGGTCACCTGACAGCGGGTTCCCTGAGGCAATGCCTCCTCGGATTTTGCCTGCCAGTCCAGTCCGTCCACCCGGACACGACCCAGTTCCCCGGGCAGAATGGCCTGCAGCACCACGCCGCGCTTGCCCACGC
>DXNX01000161.1:999-5715 GCA_019413245.1 Oscillospiraceae bacterium | reverse complement strand
GGGCCATACCGCCCGAAAGTTCAAAGGGATAAAGGTCTTCCGTTTCGGGGGGCAGACCATAGCGGGCCAGCGCCTGGCGGGCACGCTGCCGGGCCTGTGGGCTGCCGTCCGTCCCCCGGACCTGGTCTCCTACCTTCATGAGCGGGTCCAGGTAAGTGACGCCCTGGGGCACCAACACGATTTCGCGGCCCCGCAGCCGGGCGGCTCGCCGGGGCGTCAGGTCGCTGCCGTCATACAGGATGCGCCCTTCCATATGGCTGTTGCGGGGCAGGATGTGCAGGATGCCGTGAGCCAGCAGACTTTTGCCCGACCCGCTGGCGCCCACCACCGCCACCACCTGCCCCGGCTGTATCTGCAGGGACAGGTCCCGGATGACCGGCAGCTCCCGCCGGTGCATGCCTTTTGCGTACTGGGTAAACCGGATGGACATGTGTTCAATTTCCAGAATCGGCTGCATGGGTTCCTCCTTACTCCTGGGCGCTGGCAGGGTCCAGGAGCAGACGAAGCCGCTCCCCCAGCAGCGCAAACAACAGCACCACGACCACCAGTGAAAGACCGGGGAACAGTGCCAGCCACCATTTTCCGGTGGTCAGGTAGCGCATGCTCTCGGACAGGATGACGCCAATGGCGGGCTGTTCCGACGACAGGCCGAAGCCCAGGAAGGTCACACTGGCCTCATGCAGGATGGCATGGGGAAACAGCAGGATCAGGCCGGTCAGGAACTGGGGCATCAGGTGGACCAGCATATGACGCCGGATGATGTCCCTGCGGCGCACGCCCAGTTTTTGCGCCGCCAGGATGTAGGGGGCCTGGCGCAGCTGCAGGACTTCCCCCCGGATGACCCGGGCCAGAGAGGTCCAGTGGCTGAGGGCCACGCCGGTCACCACCCCGAAAAATCCCTTGCCGCAGGCAATGGAGATGAGCATGACCAGCAAAATGTGGGGAATACCCATGACCAGGTCGATGCAAAAGCCCACCACGCGGTCCGCCCAGCGGCCCATGGTGGCCGACAGGATGCCCATGACCAGCGCGATTCCGGCGCTGACCGCTGCGGTGAGCAGGCCGATCCGGATGCTCAGGGAAAGCCCCGCCAGCGTCCGGGCCAGCATATCCCGGCCCATCCAGTCGGTGCCGAAGGGGTATGCCAGGCAGGGCATGAGATTCTTTCGGGTAAAGTCGCTTTCCATGGCCCGGCCGTTGAGCAGGATGCCCGCCACGGTAACAGCCCCCAGTACCGCCACGGCAAACAGGATCAGTGCCAGTGTGCTGCGTCTGCGGTTGGTCGTTTTCATTCTCTGGCTGCCCCCCTCCGGATTTTCGGGTCTACAACGCCGTAGAGCAGGTCCGCCACCAGGTTGCCGCCAAACACGATGGCCGCCGTGATGACCGTGATGCCCAGCAGCAGGGGCATGTCGCTGCCCAGGCCCGCCGTGACCGCCGCCTGCCCCAGACCGGGGTAGGTAAAGACCTGCTCCACCACCACCGAACCTCCGATGATCTCGCTGATGGAGGCGAACTGCAGGGTGATGGCGGGCAGCGCCACATTGCGCAGACCGTGGCGCAGCACGATGCGCAGTTCCGACTCGCCCCGGGCGCGGGCAAAGAGGGCGTAGTCACTGTTGAGGACATCCACCATCTTCTCCCGCGTGTGCAGGGCAATGTTGGCCACGCCGGTGATGCTCAGCGTCAGGGCGGGCAGAATGGCATGCTGCAGGCGGTCGGCCAGGGTGATGCTGGCGGTGTCGGCCCCGATGGGCACCGACAGTCCGATGGGCAGCCAGCCCAGCCAGACCGAGAAGATGAGCAGCAGGAGCAGCGCCAGCCAGAAGGTGGGCGTGCTGGAGATCAGAAGACAGTAACCGCGGATGATGCGGTCGGGCAGGCGGCCGCGGGTGGCCCCCGCCGCAACGCCCAGCGCCAGGCCCAGAACGCCCGAAATGACCCAGGCGACGAGCATCAGCCACAGGGACCCGGCCAGACGCTGGCCCACCACCTGCAGGACCGGCTGGCGGTAGAGCAGCGAGGTTCCGAAGTCCCCGTGCAGCACATCGCCCAGCCAGCCCAGGTAGCGTTCCACCGGCGGCGTTCCCACGCCCCAGTAGGCTTCCAGCTTGGCCACCTGTTCCCGGCTCATGGAGCCCAGGGCCACCTGGCCCACATTCGTCTGCAGCGGGTCCAGAGGGGAGGCCGTCATCAGCGCGAAGGTCAGGATGCTGACCCCCAGCAGGAGCAGGGCCATCCTGAGCAACTTTCCCGCAGCAAACCGGAGGCGGTGTTTCAATGAAATCTCTTCCTTTCCAAAAAGTCCGGGGCGCACGCTGCCCACAGAACAGCCGCACAAAAGACCGACAGTAGGCGGTCCGCTGTGCGGCTGTCCGGGCATTGTCCCGGGTATCAGATGTCCGGTCTTTCCGGGCAGGGGGTTATTCCCAGCTCCACTGGTCCACATTGTTCACGATGGACCAGCCGTGGCCGTGGGGATGGATCTTCTGTTCCGCGATCTGCAGGCCGTCCCGCACCCAGTACAGGTGGCTGACGTTCACCAGCCACACCCAGGGGCTGTCCCCTTCCTGGGTCACGCCGGTGGTGCCGTCCCACTGGGCTTTCTGCCACAGCTCGTAGGACTGTTCCAGGTCGCTGCTGGCCAGGGCTTCGTCCATATAGCGGTCCACCGTGTCGTTGGAATAGGGCGAGTACTGGGCCGTGCCGGTATCGTCGGGAGAATAGTAGATATTGTACAGCTCCATGGGGGTATGGGCCCCCCAGCCCCAGACCAGCGGGGTGGAGAGGGCACGGTCATAGGCGGTATCCCAGCCCACGCCCTCGATGGTGCAGCGGATGCCCAGCTCCGCCAGCTGATTGGACAGGTCGGCGGCCAGGGCCTGGCGCACCGAGTCGCCGTTGGAGTACAGGATGTTCAGTTCCGCCCTGACGCCATCTTTTTCCCGCACACCGTCGCTGCCCATGACCCAGCCGGCTTCATCCAGAATCCGGGCGGCTTCCTCGGGGTCATACGACACCTCCGAAGCCGGATTGTACCAGGGCAGCTGGTCACAGACGCTGTATGCCGGGGTGCCGTAGCCGTTGAGAACGTTGTCGATCATCTCCTGGCGGTCGATACCGATGTTGATGGCCCGGCGCACCGCCACGTCCGAAGTCACCGCATTGCCGGTGGCCACGCCGTCCCCATTCACCGAGGGCGCGGTGGTGGGCAGATTGATGCCGCGGTTGTCCACCGTCTGGTAGGCAGCCAGGGTATACCCGTCGATGCTCTGATCAGAGTAGGTGGCCGAGGTGTAGGCCACATCCACCTGCCCCGCCTGGGCGGCCAGGAAAGCGGCGTCCTCCTCCATAAAGAGGATGGTGACCTGTTTCATTTTGGGCTGTTCACCGTAATAATCGGGGTTGGCCTCCAGAATGACCTGCTGGCCCCGGTCCCACTGTTTGAGGATGTACCGGCCCGAACCGATGGGGTTTGCGCCGTAGGTGGCGCTGTTGTAGGCATGTTCCGGCACGATGCCCACAATGGCCATGGTATAGGGCCAGATGGAAAAGGACTTTGCCATATGGAACACCACGGTGGTGGCGTCGGTGGCCTCGGCGTGGTCCAGCATGGTGAAATCGTTGACCGAGCTGGACGCCTTGACCGTGTTGTAGGTAAAGGCCACATCCTCGGCGGTCAGGGGTTCGCCGTCGGTGAATCTGACATCATCCCGGATGGTGACCGTCCAGGTCATGCCGTCCGCGCTGGATTCGCAGGAGGTGGCCAGGTCGTAGCCAATGGTCAGGTCAGGGTTGGTGACGGTGAGGGTGCTCTGGATCAGCGGTTCGTGAACGTGTTCCCCCGCTCCCCAGCCGAAGGCCGGGTCAAAGCCCGCCGTGGGTTCGGAGTTGGTATCCATGGCGATTACCACCGAGTCCCGGTTTCCGGTCTGTTCGGCGGTGGCCTGTGCTGCGGCGGTGTTCTTCCCGCCGCAGCCGGCCAGCAGCCCGGCCGCCAGAACGGCGGCGAGCATCAGGGAAAAAATCCGTTTTATCTGCATGTTTTTGTTCATCCTTCTGTGATACTGGTCCCGCCGGGGTTTCCCCGCGGGAAGGCGGGCGGCCGTCAGGACCGGTCGTCGAGCTTGCGGAGCACCTCTTCCAGCACCTGCTGGTAGGAGATGCCGTTTTCCCGTGCCAAGGCGGCGGCGTCCTCATATTCCGGCTTGGCATGGCGGATGCCAAAGCCCCGGGCGTACTTGACCCGCACGGTCCCCCACCGGGTCTCCACCTGTTCCACCGAAGGGCTCAGGAAGTACTTTTCACACCGGCGGACCCGCAGGCCGTTGCTGGTGGTGTAGCGCAGCACCTCCCGCGCCAGGTCGGATGTCCTGTCCGCATCGCACAGCACGGTGAGCAGATGGCCGGGGCGGCCTTTTTTCATGGTTCCGGGCAGGGTGTAGACATCCAGGGCGCCCAGTTCCAGCAAGCGGCTGCTGGCAAAGGCCAGGGCCTCGGGGCTCATATCGTCAATGTTGCAGACCAGTTCGGTGATCTGCCCGTTGGCTTCCTCCCGGGTATTGCCCCAGAAGCAGCGCACGCAGTTGGCCTGGCCGAAATCCTTGGTCCCGATGCCCACGCCGATCTGCTCCACCGCCATGACCGGCATGGGACCGAATGCCGACCCGAAATGAGCCAGCAGGGCCGCGCCGGTGGGGGTGCACAGCTCTCCCC
>DXNX01000161.1:0-989 GCA_019413245.1 Oscillospiraceae bacterium | reverse complement strand
CCCATGATGCTGCCGCCGTAGGTGGGAATCCCTGCCAGCAGGTTGGCCGTGGCCGGGGCGGGCACCGGCATGATGCCGTGGGCGCAGCGCACCGTGCCGCTGCCCACATGGATGGGCGAGACAACGATCTTATCCGGGTGCAGCAGATAGAGGGCATAGCAGACGCCGGTCACATCGGCCACGGCGTCCAGGGCCCCCACCTCATGGTAGTGCACATCCCCCACCGGGCAGCCGTGGGCCTTGGCTTCGGCTCTGGCAATGTCATCGTAGACCCCGCGGGCCGCGGCGCGCACCTCCTGCGGCAGCGGCAGGGTGTCGATGAGCGCGGCAATATGACCCGGCGTGGCATGGTGATGGGCATGACCGTGTTCCTCCCCATGGGGATGGTCGTGCAGGTGGGCATGGTCGTGGTCATGCAGGTGCGCGTTTTCCTGCCCTTCGCCGTGGGCATGGCCGGGCGCGGCGGGTTCCGTTTCTTCCGCGCCGTGGACGGTCACCGCCATATGGGTACCGGCAATGCCGCAGGTTTTGGCCGCCCGGGCTTCCAGCGCCACGCCGGGCAGCCCCAGGCTGTTCATGGTATTCAGGAAAGCCGCCTTGTCCGGCAGCAGTTCATACAGGGACGCCATGAGCATATCGCCCGCCGCGCCCATAGCACACTCAATATACAGCGTTTTCATTTGGTTTCCAGTCCCTCCATCTGGTTGATTCGGCTGGCGAGATACCCCGCCCCGAAGCCGTTGTCGATGTTGACCACACTACAGCCGGACGCGCAGGAATTGAGCATGGACAGCAGGGCCGAAAGCCCGCCGAAGCTGGCGCCATACCCCACGCTGGTGGGCACCGCCACCACCGGGCAGTCAACCAGGCCGCCGATGACCGAAGCCAGGGCCCCCTCCATGCCGGCCACCGCCACCACGCAGCGGGCCTGCATCAGAACGTCCAGATTGGACAGCAGCCGGTGCAGCCCGGCCACCCCCACGTCATAC
>DXNX01000160.1 GCA_019413245.1 Oscillospiraceae bacterium | reverse complement strand
CCACCGGCATGAGCCGGCAGGAGATCGAGACCGAGATCGACGCCGGCTCATGCCGGTGGGGTCGGGCGCCCCCTTGAAGCAGAGCACCAGCGCCGTGGGGCCGCCCTGCACCGCTTCCCGCCGGATGCGCACGGTGGGCCGCACGCTGATATAGCCCTGGTCCATCTGCTGCACCCGCACCGGTTCCAGCCCCTGGGGCCAGCCGGTCACCATCCATTTGCGTTCGATCTCCATCCGCTTTTCCCTGCCTTTTTGTGAAATTGGGGCGGCGCGGCCGCCGGGAACAGTATACCACGCTTGCGCCGGTCCCGGCAAGCGCGTATAATGATAGAAAGCTGCGGCATGCCGCAAAACGACATCAAGAAAAGAGAGTTTTTTCATGCAGCATTTGAAACGTTTTTGTACCCGCAAGAACCTGTGGTTCCTGCTGCTGTTGGCCGCCGAGGTGATTTTCCTGCTGGGGCGGTTCGTCTCGGATTTCGGGGCGGGCACGGCCATCAATGTGACCCCCGACCTGATCATTCCCTACGCCGAACAGGCCGTGAATGATTCCCGGGGCACCCAGGTGGAAAACTATGTGGGCCAGTTTGCCACCACCCGCTGGCTGGACATTGAGCCCGGCAGCTACCAGGTGGTGGTGACCTACGCCAACAACGGCGGCACCGGCACGGTGCGGTTCCTGGACGAAGTCATGCCCACCGCCCAGTACGACGTGGCCAGCCTGCCCCCGGGACGCAGCAGTTCCGTCTTTACCCTGTGGATGGAACACGGCTGCGATGTGGCCCAGATGCAGTTCTATTCCGACTGCGGCGAGGGTCAGGTGACCTTTATCACCGGTGTGCAGATCATTCCTACCCACTCCTTCGCTTATGTGCATTTTCTCACCGTGCTGGTGTTGTTTGCGGCCATCGACTGGATCCTGCTGGTGGTGACCCGCCGGGTGGCACTGCCCTGGCGCACCCTGGAATCCCGTTACAGCATGCTGGCCACCCTGGCTCTGGTGGCGGTGGCCTGCCTGCCCCTGGGGCTGGGATACATCATCTACGGCCACGACCTGACGGTGCATCTTTCCCGCATTGAAGGCCTGAAAGCCGGGTTGCTGGCCGGGCAGTTCCCGGTGCGGATGGACCCGGACCTGGTCAACGGCAAAGGCTATCCCTTCAGCCTGATGTACGCCGACCTGCTCTTGTATCCGGCAGCCTTTCTGCGCATTGTGGGCTTCAGCCTGCAGACGGTGTACAAGCTGTATGTGGCGGCCATCACCCTGGCCACCGCCCTGGTCACCCGGTTTGTGCTGCGCCGCATGTTCAACAATGAGACGGTGGCCCTGGCCGGCACGGCACTCTACCTGCTGGCCCCCTACCGGCTGACCAATGTGTATGTACGGGCTTCCATGGGCGAATATTCCGCCATGGTGTTCCTGCCGCTGGTGGTGTACGGGCTGTGGCGCATCTACCGCCAGAAACCCGGTGAGAAGGCCGAGCCCTGGTGCTGGCTGTCCCTGGCCGTCGGCTTCACGGGGCTGCTGCAGACCCACCTGCTGACCAGCGTCATGACCGGGTTCCTCACCGCCATCTTCTGTATTCTCTACGCCAAGCGCACCTTCCGCCGCCCGGTGCTGCCCAGCCTGTGCAAGGCTGCCGGTCTGGCCGTGGTGTGGAACCTGTGGTTCCTGGTGCCTCTGGCCCAGTACATGGTGCAGGGGGTCTGCCGCATCAGCGGCCGGTACGACGCCTCCTACCTGCGGGACACCGCCGTCATGCTGGGGCAGATGTTCATGGTCTTTGGCAAGGGTACCGGCACCTCCCAGTCCCTGGCCCTGGGCATGGACGGCGAGATGACCCTGACCCTGGGCATTGCCCTGGGCCTGGGTGCGGTGCTGCTGGTGGCGGCGCTGCTGGACCCCGCCGTGCGCCAGTCCAACCGTAAGGTGCTGCGCATCAGCCTGTGGGCTTTCGGCTTCGGCGCCCTGTGCGTCTGGATGGCCAGCGATATCTTCCCCTGGTATGACATCTTCCTGAGCCAGAACCCCATCCTGAAAGCGCTGTCCTCCCTGCTGGGCAAGCTGCAATTTGCCTGGCGGTTCCTGAGTCCGGCCAGCCTGCTGCTGACCCTGTGTGCGGCGGGCGCCCTGACCCTGTTGTGGAACAAGCGCCGGGACCTGGCCAAGCAGGCTGCTCTGGCTCTGGTATTGCTGACCCTGATCCCCGCCGGGTACCAGATGTACGACAGCTGCGCCAACAGTGTGGTGACCACCTACATGAGCCTGGGCGCCATGGGTGTGGCCAGCCCGCTGAAGGAATCCCAGCTGGCGGGCGGCGAGTACCTGCCCTATGACCTTTCGGACGAGCTGACCCCTGCCCAGTTCAACGACACCAACTTCTATTTTGATGAGGGTGTACAGGCTGAATCCTATTACCGCGGGCAGCTGAGCGTGACCTTTACCGCCACCAACACCAACGATACCGAATCCAATGTGGTGGTGCCTCTGTTCGCCTATCCGGGCTACGAACTCACCGACACCGCCGGCACCGCCCGGCTCAGCCGCCAGGACGGCTACCTGATCGCCGTGCTGCCCGCCGGGTACAGCGGCACCGTGACCATCCGCTTTGTGGGCTTCTGGTTCTGGCGTGTGGCCGACCTCATCAGTCTGGTGGGCATTGTGGCCACTGTGGCCGTGGCGGTGCGCAAACGCCGCCGACCCGCCGCAGCCTGACACGTTGCCGGGTGTTTCAATTCAAGTTTTTTTCTTGTTTTTGGCTGTTGCAGAAAGGATTCTGGCCAAATCGTGCGTTTTCCACCGCAAGGGCGGTTTTCGATTTGTTCAAACCGCCAGTTGCATTTTGGGAAACAGGCCCGTATAATAATGGCATACAGCAAGGGCGCTGCGAAGTTTTTCGCAGCGCTTTTTTCATGCTTTTGTCCCGGGGTGGGGCAACAATCTGCATGGTAAAGGAGTAAAGAAGTATGGCAGCAACCGTTATGGAAATCTACGGCAGCAAAGTCTTCAACGAACACGAAATGCGTGAACGCCTGCCCAGCTCTACCTACAAGAGCCTGAAGGCCACCATCGAAAAGGGCCAGCCCCTGGACCTGGACGTGGCCAACGTTGTGGCCAGCGTCATGAAGCGCTGGGCCATTGAGAAGGGCGCCACCCATTATACCCACTGGTTCCAGCCCCTGACCGGCATCACCAGTGAAAAGCACGACGGCTTCGTCAGCCCGCAGCCCGACGGCACCGCCATCATGGAATTCTCCGGCAAGGAGCTCATCAAAGGCGAGCCGGATGCTTCCTCTTTCCCTTCCGGCGGCCTGCGCGCCACCGCCGAGGCCCGCGGCTACACCGCCTGGGACCCCACCAGCTACGCCTTCGTGAAGGATGACGTGCTGTGCATCCCCACCGCCTTCTGCTCCTACACCGGCGAGGCGCTGGACAAAAAGACCCCCCTGCTGCGCTCCATGCAGGCCATCTCCGACCAGGCCTGCCGCGTGCTGAAGCTGTTCGGCAAGGAAGTGGATCGCGTGGCCACCACCGTCGGCCCGGAGCAGGAGTACTTCCTCATCCGCAAGGAAG
The DNA here is from genome assembly GCA_019413245.1 of Oscillospiraceae bacterium. GTDB lineage: Bacteria > Bacillota > Clostridia > Oscillospirales > Ruminococcaceae > Gemmiger. The sequence goes on along the minus strand of DXNX01000160.1, from coordinate 2,206 downwards.
ACTATGAGAAGCGCCTGGACCTGGTGCTGACCGGCCGCACCCTGTTCGGTTCTGCTCCCTCCAAGGGCCAGGAACTGGAGGAGCACTACTTCGGCGTCATCCGCCCCGTGGTCTCCGAGTTCATGAAGGAACTGGACGAAGAGCTGTGGAAGCTGGGCATCCCCGCCAAGACCAAGCACAATGAGGTCGCTCCCGCACAGCATGAGCTGGCTCCCATCTACGACACCACCAACGTTGCCATCGACCACAACCTGCTGACGATGGAAATGATGAAGAAGATCGCTGCCAAGCACGGCCTGGTCTGCCTGCTGCACGAGAAGCCGTTTGAGGGCGTCAACGGCAGCGGCAAGCACAACAACTGGTCCCTGAGCACCAAGGACGAGAACCTGCTGGACCCGGGCGACACCCCCATGGAAAACCTGCAGTTCATGGTCTTCCTGGCTGCTGTGGTCAAGGCAGTCGATGAATACGCCGACCTGCTGCGCACCTCCGTCGCCACCCCCGGCAACGACCATCGTCTGGGCGCCAACGAGGCCCCGCCGGCCATTATCTCCATCTTCGTGGGCGAAGAGCTGGAAGCCGTCATCGACGCCATCTGCTCCGATTCTCCCTACGCCGGCCCCGTCAAGATGAAGATGGACCTGGGCGTGGATGTCCTACCCAAGTTCAGCAAGGACACCACCGACCGCAACCGTACTTCTCCCTTCGCCTTCACCGGCAACAAGTTCGAGTTCCGTATGCCCGGTTCCGCTGAGAACCTGTCCGACGCCAACTCCATCCTGAACACCGCCGTGGCCAAGGAACTGAAGGATTTCTGCACCGCCACCGAGGGCGCCGCCGACTTTGAGTGCGCCGCGGCCGCCTGGGTCAAGCAGACCCTGAACGACCACCGCCGCGTCATCTTCAACGGCAACGGTTACTCCGCTGCCTGGGAAGAAGAGGCCGAGCGCCGTGGCCTGCCCAACCGCAAGAGCACGCCTGATGCCATGATCGCGCTGAAGGACCCGAAGAACATCCAGCTGATGGAAGATTTCGGCGTTCTGACCAAGACCGAAATGCTCTCCCGCTACGAGGTGGAGATGGAGCATTACAGCAAGGTCATCAACATTGAGGCGCGCACCATGCTGAAGATCGCCAACAAGCAGCTGATCCCCGCCGCTACCAGCTATATGGGTGATGTGGCCGGCACCGCCGCCGCCAAGGCTACCGTGTCCGAGAGCATCTCCACCCATGCCGAGACCAAGCTGCTGACCGAACTGTCCAAGTACACCGATGAGATGTCCGATGCGGCCGATGCCCTGAAGACTCTGACCGACGAAGTGTGCGCCATGGACGACGAGGCAGCCAAGGCTCATGTCTTCCATGACAAGGTCCTGCCCGCCATGGCCCGCCTGCGTGCCGCGGCGGATGTGGCCGAAGAACTGTGCGACGAAGACTACTGGCCTCTGCCGTGCTACAGCCGCATCCTGTTCTACACCGAATAAACGGGCCGCCGCTGAATATAGCTTTTCCCTTTCCTAATTTTCTTACACCAGCTCGAAAGGCCCGCCCCCTCGGCGGGCCTTTCGAGTTTAGGGGCGCGCCCCAACCCGGAGGTATTTTGTATGAAACACACCGCGCAGGACATCCTGAATTATGTGGAGGATAACGACGTCAAGTTTGTGCGTCTGGCATTCTGCGACATTTTCGGCAACCAGAAAAACATATCGGTTTATTCCAGTGCGCTGCCCCGGGTGTTCGAGTACGGCATCTGCTTCGACGGCAGTTCCATTGCCGGCTTTATGAACACCGAGGAGAGCGACCTGATTCTGTGGCCCGACCCGGACACCATGACCATCCTGCCCTGGCGTCCGGCAGAAGGGCGGGTCATGCGCATGTACTGTGACATCACCCTGCCCGACGGCAAGCCCTTTGAGGGCAACTGCCGGGGATACCTGCAGTCGGTGGCACAGCGCATCCAGGCCAGAGGACTTACCTGCAACGTGGGCTGTGAGTGCGAGTTCTATCTCTTTGAGACCGACGAGCACGGCAACCCCACCCGCATCCCCATGGACCACGGCGGCTACTTTGACATGGCACCGCTGGACAAAGGCGAGAACATCCGCCGGGAGATCTGCTTTGCCATGGAGGACATGGGCCTGCAGCCCCAGCACAGCCACCACGAGAGCGGCCACGGCCAGAACGAGATCGATTTTCTGTACAGTGC
>DXNX01000016.1:16911-25965 GCA_019413245.1 Oscillospiraceae bacterium | reverse complement strand
CGGAGATGTGTATAAGAGACAGGAGGCACGCACAATGGCAGAACAACAAAAAGAACGGGTGCTGGCAGTGCGCGATCTGGACATCACCTTCAAGACGACCGCCGGTCCGGTCCACGCCATCCGCGGCGTGAACATTGACCTGTACCGCGGGGAGACCGTCGCCCTGGTGGGCGAGTCCGGTTCCGGCAAGTCGGTGACCATGAAGGCCGCCATGGGCATTCTGGCCCACAACGCCACCATCAACTCCGGCTCCATTGAATTTTCCTACCACCATGCCGACGGCTCCCCGGAAACGGTGGACATCCTGAAAAAGGACAAAAAGTGGATCCGCCGCCACATCAACGGCAAGCGCATTGCCATGGTGTTCCAGGACCCCATGACCAGCCTGGACCCCACCATGCCCATCGGCAAGCAAATCATGGAAGGCATGCTGTGGCACTTCAAGATGGACAAGAAGGAAGCCTGGAAGCGGGCCATCACCCTGCTGGAAGAAGTAGGCATCACCGACGCCGAAAAGCGGATGAAGAACTATCCCCACCAGCTTTCCGGCGGCATGCGCCAGCGCGTGGTCATCGCCATCGCCCTGGCCTGTGACCCCGACCTGCTGATCTGTGATGAACCCACCACCGCCCTGGATGTGACCATTCAGGCCAAGATCCTGGAGCTGATCCGCCGCATCCAGAAAGAGCGCGGCATCTCGGTCATCTACATCACCCACGACCTGGGCGTGGTGGCCAAGGTGGCCGACTATGTAGACGTGATGTACGCCGGCAAGATCGTGGAGACCGGCACCATCGACGAGATCTTCTACGACCCGCGCCACCCCTACACCTGGGGTCTGCTTTCGGCCATGCCCGACCTGGACACGGCGGATGAGCGGCTGTACACCATTCCCGGTTCCCCGCCCAACCTGCTGCATGAGAAGCCCGGCGATGCCTTTGCGGCCCGAAACCGGTTTGCACTGAACATTGACGAGGAGATTGACCCGCCCATGTTCAAGGTCACCGACACCCACTATGCCGCCACCTGGCTGCTGGACCCCCGGGCCCCCAAGGTGGAGATGCCCCCCGAGCTGCACGCCCGGGTGGAGCGCATGAAAGAAGAAGCCCGCAAGGTCGCGGCCAAGGAGGTGCTGTAAGATGCCGAACAAGGAACAGGCCCCGCTGCTGGAAGTCAAGGGCCTCAAGCAGTATTTCCGGGTCAGCCGCAGCTTCACCGTCAAGGCGGTGGACGATGTGAGCTTTACCATCTATCCCGGCGAAACCTACGGTCTGGTGGGCGAATCCGGCTCCGGCAAGTCCACCATCGGGCGCAGCGTCATCCGGTTGTATGACCCCACCGCCGGGCAGATCACCTTTGACGGCCACGACATCAGCGGCCGGCTGGACAAGGCAGCCAACAGCCGCCTGCGCACCCAGATGCAGATGATCTTCCAGGACCCCATGGCCAGCCTGAACCCCCGCAAGAAGGTGGGTGACATCATCGCCGAAGGACTGGACATCCACCACATGTACCGTTCCCGGGAGGAACGGCAGGACAAGGTGGAAAAGATCCTGGCCAAGGTGGGCCTGGCCCCGGAACACGCCGAGCGCTATCCCCACCAGTTTTCCGGCGGCCAGCGCCAGCGCGTGGGTATTGCCCGGGCATTGATCATGGACCCCAAGCTGATCATTGCCGACGAGTGCATCTCCGCTCTGGACGTTTCCATCCAGGCCCAGGTGGTCAACCTGATGAAGGATATCCAGGCCGAGACCGGCACGGCGTATCTCTTTATCGCCCACGACCTTTCCATGGTCAAGTACATCAGCGACCGCATCGGCGTGCTGCATCTGGGCCATCTGCTGGAGACCGGCACCACCGAGGAGATTTTTGAGAATCCCATCCATCCGTATACCCGCAGCCTGCTTTCGGCCATTCCCCTGCCCAACCCGGTGGTGGAAAAGAGCCGTACCGCTGAAACCTACGACTATGCCTCCTCCGGCATTGACTATACCAAGGGCACCGACCATCTGGTGTCCGGCACCCACTACGTCAAGTGCACCGATGAGGAATTTGCCCGCTGGTGCCACTGAAGTGGGTCCCATTTACTTTGCCATTCTCCTTTTAGGTTTCACTTTCCTCTGAAAAGGCGCTCCGGTCATCCGGCCGGGGCGCCTTTTCTCGTGCCGACAAACCAAAAGCGCCGTTTCCGCAAGAGTTTTCTGCGGGAACGGCGCTGCTTTTTATTTTTAAGGGGCAGGTCCTGAGAGGGTCAGCCGCGGACGAAGGCCCCTTCCTTCATGATGACCTTCATGTTATCCACGGCAATGGCGCGGATATTCTCCAGCGGGTTGCCCTCAATGACCAGCAGATCGGCGGACTTGCCGGCTTCCAGCGTACCGGTGACCTTGTCCACCTTCAGCATTTCGGCGCCCACCTTGGTGGCCGCCACGATGGTGTCCATTTCGGAGATGCCGGCACATTCCACAAAGGAGTACATTTCTCCGATGGCGGTGGTGCCGTAGGGCGTCAGGCTGCTGCAGAAGGAATCGGAGCCGATGGTCAGGCCGATGCCCTTCTCTTTTGCCTTGCGCAGGTTGGCGTAAATGCGGTTCAGTTCCTTTTCCACCACCGTATTGCCGGGCTGGGAATCGCGCATTTCGGGAATGTACACCGGCGGATAGGTCTTGAACCACTCATGCAGGAACTGAATGGTGGGGCAGAAATAAATGCCTTTTTCGGCCATGATGTCCAGACATTCGTCGTTCAGGGCCTGGCCGTGGATGATCAGGTGCACGCCCGCTCTGGCGGAGTCCAGCGCGCCGCCGAAGCCTTCGGCATGGCTCCACACCGGGATGCCCACCATGTTGCACTCGTCCACCACAGCCTTGATTTCCTCATAGGTATAGTGCTGGTCGGTCTTTTTGTCCCAGCGCCAGATACCGCCGCCGGTGGACCAGATCTTGATGGCGTCCGGGTTCTGGCGCAGACGGCGGCGGACCGCTTTGCGCAGGTCCCAGGGGCCGTCCACCCGCTCGGCCCAGGGGTGGCTCTCATCATTGTACCAGCTGGGCAGCTTGTGGCTATCCCCGTGGCCGCAGGTGCGGGCAAAGCCCAGGCCGGTGGCCACCACCCGGGGGCCGGTCATCACGCCCAGCTCGATCATATCCCGGATCTGCAGGCCGCTGCGGCTGATCTCGCCCACCGTGGTCAGGCCGTGCTCCAGGCATTCATGGGCCTGTTGCACCGCCACCACCGTCTTCTGGATGGGGTCTTCCAGCACCCATTCGGTATCGTCATCGGTCAGGTTTCCGGAAAAATGCAGGTGGGTGTCGATCAGGCCGGGCATGATGGTCTTTCCGGTAATGTCCCGGGTCTCATAGGTGGGGTCATAGGCCGTGCGGGGCCCGGCGTACACGATTTTTTTCTCCTCCACCAGAACCAGGGAATCCTGCACGGGCGCGGCGCCGGTACCGTCGATCAAAAGGCCGCCCACAAATGCGATCTTGCTCATAAAACAAACCTCCTGTGCTGTTTTTGTATGTTCCATTGCGGTTGTCCGCCTGTGTGCTTATTTCCGGGTGCGTTTTGTCACCGCCATCAGGACCAGCCCGATGACCAGCCAGCCCAGCACGATGCCCCATTCCACCCCGTTGAGGGCGGCAGGGCTGAAAGGCACCACCATGAGCAGAATCACGATGGTCCCTGCCGCCACCGCCGCGCCGATGCCGATTTTGCCGCCGGGGACCTTGTACGGCCGGGGCAGATCCGGTTCGGTGGTACGCATGCGCAGGCAGGCCAGGCTGACCATGGTACAGCTGAAGATAAAGGCCAGGGCCGAAACGTTGGTCAGGCTGAGCAGCATATTTTTGCCCAGGAACGGCCCGATCACCGTAATAACGCCCAGAATGGTGCAAGCCAGCCGGGGACAGCCGGAAGTTTCATCCAGCACCGCGAAGGCGGGCGGCAGCTGTCCCTTGCGGCCCATAGCCAGCATGATGCGGCTGGTGGCGCCGAAGAAGGAATTCATGGGGCCCATGGGTCCCAGTGTGGCGATGACGAGCATGACCACATAGAAGATCATGCTGATGTCTTTCAGGCAGGCCAGGGCGGGCACATCTTTGGTGATGAACTCGGTCCAGGGGACTATGGTGCCGAAAGAATAGATGCAAATGACGTAAAATCCGCCCGCAGCCAGCAGTGCCAGGCTGATGATCTTGCCGAACTTGTTCCAGTCCAGCCCTTCGGCGGCTTCCTCCGCCTGCTGGGGGATGGTATCGAACCCGGCATAAAAGAACGGCGTCATGACCAGCACCGACACGATGCCCGCCAGCATATTGTTGCCGGCGGTGCTGGTGGTGCTGCTCTGCACCGGCTGAAAAGCGGGCAGGATGTTGCCGGGGCCGCCCTTGAAGAAGGAGATGCCCATGGCCAGCAGCATACCGGCCAACAGAGCCTTGGTCAGGAACGCCTGCAGTTTGGCCGCGCTGGAAGCGCCCCGGAAGTTCAGCCAGATCACATAGAAGGCAAAGCCCAGGGCGATGATGGTGGGAAACAGGTAAACATCGGCGCCCAGAATGGTGTACAGTTTGACCGCCCGCAGCACCGGGAACAGGTCCCCGAACATCTGGCTGACCAGGGTGGAGATGGCGATGGCCTCCCACGGGCACAGGATGCCGTTGCCCAGCACCAGGAACCAACCGGTGATATAACTCATGGTGTGGCCAAAGGTACGGTCCACATATTCCACGATACCGCCGGAGATGGGAATGGCGGCGGTGAGTTCCCCGAACACCGCCCCGATGGGCACCAGGAACAGTGCCCCGATGGCAAAGGCGATCATGGCGGCGATGGGGCCGCCGCCGGTGACCATCCAGTCCCCCACCTGCAACACCCAGCCGGTGCCGATGATGGCACCGAACCCGATGGTGAAGAAATTCCACAGCGACAGGGTCTTTTTCATGCCGCCCTGAGCGGATGAGGCCGCCTGCGGAGTGTTTGCCATAAAGAGTCCCTCCTTGTACCTGCCGCCGTCTGAAAGTTCTGCGGCAGTTCGGCCTCACTATACCAAGTTTTCGCAAAGGTGGATACGGCTGCTGCACAATCGGCACTTTTACTGTCAAAATCAGCAAAAAGCGGTTGCTTTCGGGGCAAAAAAGCCCTATGATAGATACCAAACAGCAAAAAAACGGGGCAGATTTCCGAATCCGGGAAGGAGGGACACCATGATACGCTACGTTGCTGTATGCGGCCGTGACCGGCAGGAAAACCGACAGCTGCTTGCCTGCCTGGACCCGCTGAAAAAACATATGGGGCTGGAATTTGTCTGTTTTGCCTCTCCCCGCACCCTGCTGGCGGAATACGCCCGGGGACGCCGGTTTGACCTGATTCTGCTGGACGTGGACCGTGACGGCAGCGGGCTTTCGGCCGCCATACAGCTGCACCAGGTCCATCCGGCCATGAGTCTGCTTTTGCTGGCAGACAGCGAGCGCTGGGCCATTCCCGGTTACCACACCCGGGCCTGCGGATATCTGGTACGGCCGATTCCCGAAGAACTTCTGTGCCGGGAAGTCTGGCTGGCCCTGACCCACTGCGAAACACCGGACTTTTATTATAGCTTTTCCAGTGCGGAAGGCACCGTACAAATCAAGCACAGCGAAATCTACTACTTTGAATCGGATGTGCGGCGCATCACCCTGGTGGGAGAAAACGCCCGCTACCAGTTCGGCGGGCAGATCAGTCAGATTGCCCGGCAGCTGGAGCCTTTCGGGTTTGCCCGTACCCACAAGAGCTATGTGGTGAACCTGCTGCATGTGGAAAACCTGTTCCGGGATGTGCTCACCCTGGCCGACGGCAGCCGGGTCCCCTGCAGCCGGCTGCACCACCAGGAAGTGACCCGGCGCATCCGGGAGCGGCAGCCGCCTGCCGAGCTGTGGGCCCTGCCCCGCCCCTGAACCCAATATACAAAACCAGCCGCTCGCCGGAAGCAAGGTTCCGACAGGCGGCTGGTTTGTTTTTTCTGGATTTATTTATTCACAGCGGGCATCCACACGGGAAAAGCGTTCCGCAAAGTTGCAGATGCGCCCCGCAGCACCGCCGTCAAACATGGCATGCTGGCTGCGCACCATCTCGCGGCACTTTTCCGGGTCGGCCAGGATAGCCGCCGCCCGGGCGGCCACCTCCCTGGCATCGCTGCACACCTCGCTCATACCGTGGGCGGCAAAGTAGTCCGCATTGTAGGTCTCGCAGCCGGGAATTCCCGCCGTGTGGAGCATAGGAATCCCGGAAACGGCGGCCTCAGTGGAGGAAAGTCCGCCCGGTTTGGTGATGAACAGGTCACAGGCCCGCATATATCCGGCCATGTCATCGGTATGGCCCACCACAAGGATATTTTCGCTCCGGCAGGGGGCGACCTCCTCATACAGGGCCTTGTTGTTGCCGCAGACGATGACCAGAGCCGTATCCGGGCTGCTGTGTGCCCCTTCCATGAGGGCATGGATGGTTTCCCGGATGGTACCGCCGCCCATGCTGCCCCCGGCCACCAGAATATACTTTTTCTGCGGGTCCAGGTCCAGGCGCTGCCGGGCGTTCTCCCGGCTTTCCGGTTCGGCAAAGGCACGGCTGGTGGGAATGCCGAAGGGATGCAGCTTTTCCGGCGGGATGCCGCGGCCTGCAAAGTCCGAAACCAGGTCCTGGGCAGGCGCAATATAGGCATCGCAGTCGGTTTCCTCGGTAAACGGGATGCACACATAGTCGGTGGACACATAAATGGCCCGGGGGATCGGCACGCCGCGGTCCTTCATGTTGGTGATGATCTCCGCCGGGTACAGGTGGGTGGTGAGGATAATGTCATAGGAATGCCGGGCCAGGTAGCTGCGCATGATGGGCACCATCCGCCGGTTCACATAATACACCGGGGAGCGGCAGGGCAGCTTGCGGTACAGCTGCCCTGCCTGGTACACCGCCCCGAACAGCCGGGGACGGTTCTGCACCATGGCAATATAGGATTCATCAATTTTGTCTGCCAGCTTTTTGCTGTACAGGGTATACGGATTGAGCACCACCGCTCTGTGGCCCCGGATGCGCATTTCTTCCTGAATGGCCTTGGCCGCAGAGTTGTGGCCGCCGCCGGTTCCGCAGGACAGGATCAATGCTTCCACAACAATTTCACCTCAATCTGTTCTTTCTTTTCCTTACTGGTCAGCAAGCGGCAGAGCACTGCAAAGGAGATAAACCAGAACCCGATACAGATCTCGGGCCAGTCCACCACAAAGAGCATGGTGGCCAGAGAGCACACATACGCCGCCAGGGTGCGGTAATAATTGGGTGTAATCTTGAGCACCAGCGAAAACAGGATAAAATACCCGGCCAAAGTGGCCAGAGGCTGCCAGACGGGCAGCAACCCCAGCAGGCAGCCGAAGGTCACCGCAATGCCCTTGCCGCCGCGGAAATGGTAAAACACCGAGAAGGCATGGCCCATCACGGGGGCGGCCATGACCAGGGCGTAGGAGTAGGGTTCATGGAGCGGGCCTTCCATAAACAGGTGTACCGGCACAAATCCTTTGAGCAGGTCGCACACCAGGGTGAGCACGCCGCACCAGAATCCGCCGTACCGGAAAGCGTTGGAGGTGCCGGGGTTCCTGTCGTCGCTGACTTCCATCAGGTCCCGGTGCCGGAACAGTTTGGTGAACAGCTGTGCATACAGCACGCTGCCCGAAAGATATCCTGTCAGAGTGAAGAATATCGTATCTAAATCATGGTTCATTTGTACATCTCTTCTCTGTCACGGATTGGCATTTTGCCGTCGGAATCTTCGTTTCGGGAGAAATTTTCCGGTCTTTGCAGGGAGGTTCCGACAAACCGGAACAAGACCGGGAAAGCAGAAACAGCCAAAGACGGCAAAGGGTCTTTGACTGTTTTCCGGCAGGGTCATTCGGTGCGCAGCGCCGCCACCGGGTCACTCTTGGCTGCCTTGCTGGCCGGGATCAGACCGCCCAGCAGGGTCAGCAGCACGCTCAGGGCAATCAGGACCACCGCGCCGCCCACCGGCAGATAGGCGTTGATGTCGTTGGTGTTGGCCAGATGATGGATCAGAGCGTTGCCCGGCACCAGGATCACCAGAGTCAGACCGATGCCGATCAGACCGGCTGTCAGACCGATGATGAAGGTTTCGGCGTTGAACACCTGGGAGATGTTGCGCTTGGAAGCACCGATGGCACGCAGGATGCCGATCTCCTTCTTGCGTTCCAGAACGCTGATATAGGTGATGACGCCGATCATGATGGAGGACACCACCAGGGAGATGGCCACAAAAGCGATGAGCACATAACTGATGATGTCGATGATGTCGGTCACCGAGGACATGAGGGTGCCCACCGTGTCGGTGTAGGTAATGACCTGGTCCTCCTTGCCGGCGGCTTCCATCCGGCTGTTGTAATCGCTGAGCAGGTCGGTCACATGTTCTTTGCTCTCAAAGTCCAGCGGGTAAATGCTGATGCTGCTGGGGTCGCTGAAGTCCACATAATCCAGAGAGCTCAGGTTGCTTTCATAGGTGGAGCCCTGGGTCATGCTCATGGATTTCAGCAGTTCCGAAAGGTCGTCCGCATCCATATTGAAGGTAAAGGCATTGGCGAATTCTTCCGGATCAAACTGGAAAGCACTGGCCAGGTTTTCGCCCAGCTGCTGCACCACCTGTTCCATGGCGGTCTGCATGTTGGCGGCGATCTGCTGCATGATCTGTTCCATGACCGAGGCCATGGCCGTCTTGATGGATTCGCCCAGCGCCTGGGACACAGACCCCATCACGCTCTGCATATAGCCGGACATGGTCGTAGCCAGCTGGGTCTGCAGGCCGGAAGCATCCACCATACCGGCAATGCTCTGGGTCAGCAGGGTCTGGGCCTGTTCGGTGCCCATATAGTCGGCAAAATATGTTCCCATCCTGGAAGGGTCGGGCAGGCCCTGGGCCACGGCATACGCCTGGTACCCGGCGGCCAGGTCATTGGCCAGATTTTCCAGCTGTTCCTGGGTGATGGCAAAATCCGCTGCCGTGGGGAAGGTCTTGTTCAGCCAGGC
>DXNX01000016.1:0-16901 GCA_019413245.1 Oscillospiraceae bacterium | reverse complement strand
GCCGTGATCATGGCTTTGGCTTCCTCGGTTTCCAGATATTCGGCCAGGTACTTCTGCACCAGCACCAGCATTTCTTCTTTCGGAATGGTAGGGTCGAAAATATCGGAATGGTTTTCCTGGCAGTAGGCCATAAATCCGGCGATCACCTGGTTGAGCAGGTCGCTGATTTCTTCCTGGCTGGGGGCCGTGATGCCGTTGGCATCCAGAATCTCCTGCAGATTTTCCTGCAGGATCTTGCCGCCGTCTTCGGTTTGCAGGAATGCCAGGAAGCTGTCCCCCAGTCCGGAGTAGTCCGCCTCCGGGTGGGAGGCCATGTACTCGTTCCAGCCGTTCATCATCCCGGTGAGCAGAGCGTTGACCGATTCTTCCGACACATGGAACTGGACGCCCTGCAGCAGGTCGGCCATGTTCATCTGGGGAAATTCCGGCAGGTCCAGCTGCAGGCTGTTGGGGTCGATCATCCCGGACAGGTCCACCGTGCCCATATCGATGCTGCTCATATCCATACTGCCCAGACTATCCATGGAGAAAGCGCCGGACATCCCTTTTGTCAGGTCCTTTTCGTCGAAGGAGAACATGTCTTTCAGGGCGTCCTCATCCACACTGACCAGGGATTCCATATCAAAGCTGCTTTCGCCCTGCTCCTGCCCGAAAGGTTCGCCTGTAAACACATTGGTGTGCGGGTCATCCAGCTGTTTCTGTACGATCTCGCTTTCGGCTGCCTTCTCGGCCACATGGCGGGTCAGGGAGGCGGGATAGGCGATGCTGGACTGTGTCAGCATTCCGCCGCCGTCTTCCGTAGGCTGCACGATGCCCACAATGGTGATGTCCTCACCGTTTTCCACCAGATTGCGCATGTAGGCAGCGTCGTCCCGCTTGTCCCGCCAGACGCCGTATTCGTTGTCATACTCATAGTAATCCGGACTGCTGACCAGCTTGAAGGTAATGCCCAGAATATCGTCATAGCTGTATGTCCCGATATTCTGGGGCGTGGTCACGTCCTCCTCGTTGACAAACTGCTGAACCATCTTGTCCAGCTCCGCGGAGTCCCGCAGCCCCAGGGTGTACAGCATGAAATCGCTCATACCGCCGCCGGAGGTCAGCACCAGCACGCATTCGTTATAGTTTTCCGGCCAGCGGCCCGCTTTCACCTCATACTGGCTGGTGTACAGGTCCGCATCGTCGGGCATCTCATAAAAAACGTCAGTCCCCATCATGGAGGACATCATACTGCTGGAGCTCATGGTGGAACCCAGGCCCATGGCCGCAAAGGAACTGTCCGGGTTGACCTGCCGGACGCCGTCCCCCTCCAGGCGGTAAATCTGCGGCGAAACATCGTAGGAATATTCCACCGCGCTGGTATAGGGCTCCATGCCGCTGGTACCGCTGTCCAGCCAGGTCTTCAGCGATTTCAGATCGTTGGAATTCATGGTGGAGAACATGTTCGTCACCATGTCCAGAATTTCCACCTGCCCGTCCGGGGCTTTGTCCGACGATGCGGGCGGCGCGAGCAGCGAGGTAAAATCAAACCCGGCGCTCTGAATCTGCAGCGGGTATTCGGACAGGGTTTCCCGCTCCACGTCCTGGATATAGGTATTGACGCCGCTGGACAGGGACAAAATCAGCGCAATGCCGATAATGCCGATGGACCCGGCGAAAGAAGTCAGGATGGTGCGGGCCTTTTTGGTTTTCAGGTTGTTGAAGCTCAGGGAAAGAGCCGTGAGCAGCGACATGGAGGATTTGCCCATGTTCTTGTGTACGGGTTCTTCCTCCTCCATTCCTTCCGGCTCAAAGGGGTCGGAGTCGGAGCAGATCTTGCCGTCCCGCAGGTTGACCACGCGGGTGGCATACTGTTTGGCCAGCTCGGGGTTGTGGGATACCATGACCACCAGGCGGTCTTTGGCCACCTCTTTCAACAGGTCCATGACCTGCACGCTGGTGGCGCTGTCCAAAGCGCCGGTCGGCTCGTCGGCCAGCAGGATATCCGGGTTGTTCACCAGGGCACGGGCGATGGCCACGCGCTGCTTCTGGCCGCCGGACATCTGGTTCGGCTTTTTGTGGATCTGTTTGCCCAGGCCCACCTGTTCCAGCGCCTTGATGGCTCGCTCCCGGCGTTCGGCTTTGCCCACGCCGGAGATGGTCAGGGCCAGTTCCACGTTGGCCAGCACAGTCTGGTGGGGGATCAGGTTATAGCTCTGGAACACAAACCCGATGGTGTGGTTGCGGTAGGAATCCCAGTCACGGTCCTTATACTTTTTGGTGGAGATTCCGTTGATGATCAGGTCGCCGGAATCGTAACGGTCCAGACCGCCGATAATGTTCAAAAGGGTGGTCTTGCCGGAACCGCTGGGGCCCAGGATGGCCACGAATTCGTTGGAACGCAGGTTCAGGGATACATGGTCCAGGGCTTTCTGTACAAAGTTGCCGGTCTTGTATTCCTTGGAAATATCTTTGATTTGAAGCATTGGCTTGTCTCCATGAGAAGGTATGCAAAAGGATGTTCCAGCGTTGCGGACAAGCACAAGGGTACGGACGGTCCCGCGCAGCGCACGGCGTTCTATTCCCGCCTGTGTAGAGCAAACTGAAAAAGCGGCCGACCTCTCCCTTTCTGCCCGCAGCGGGCAAAAGAACGTACAAACGGGAGATTCGGCGCAGCATCGCCTGTAATCTGAACAATTACATTATGGATAGAATATCCTCCGCATGACGCGATGTCAACACGAAGGGTGTCACGGGACCGCGGCTTCACAGTCTGGAAATGATTTCTTTCCAAATTCTTCACCCCGCTTTTATACCTCCGACACAAATACAATGTATTCTGAAAATATAGAAACGAGCGGCGAGGAAAACTCCCATCCGCTCCCCCACTGCATCCGGCCATGCCAGGGCAATCGCCCGGCCGGTGGCAGACAACAAAAAAGGCCTTGTGCCATGATATAGATGCAAAAAGCCACGGAAAACCGATTCGCAGGAATCGCACTTCCGTGGCATTTGCTTTTTCAGAGAGCCTGAGCTGCCGGACGGTTATATCCCGCTTACTTGACTTCTTTTTTCAGGATACCGGTACCGGCGGCGTTGATGCCCAGATGGCAGGCAATACTGCAGGGCAGATCCACATAGGACACCTTGATGGTGGGGAACTCCACCTGGACCATCTTGCGCCACCGCTTTGCCTTGTCGGCATTGTCAAAGGTGCCGGCGGTCTCCACCCGCAGCTCTTCGTCCGGCACATCCGCAAACCGCGTGGTGCGGTCCTTCCGGATGGCTTCGATCATTTTCTGTTCGGCCTGCTGCATCCCCCGCGCCTTGGCATAAGTATCCAGCTTATCCCCCTGGATAGTCAGCACCGGCTTCAGGTTCAGCACCGTGGCAAAGGTCGCGGCAGCGGGGGTCACCCGGCCGCCCTTGCGCAGATATTCCATGGAATCCACCGTGATATAAATGCTGGCATCGTACGCCCGCTCTTCCAGGTAAGTTTTGATCTGTGCGGCGCTCTTTCCCTGCTGTGCCAGCTTGCAGGCGCTGATGACCGAGGCTTCCTGGGTCAGGGAAATACGGTGGTTGTCCACCACCTGCACCTTGCCGTCATAGTCCTTGGCCAGCTGCACCGCATTGAAGCAGGCGTTGCTCAGACCGCTGGACATGGGGATGTACACGATCTCGTCATAGCCTTCCTTGAAAATGCCATCCCAGAATTCCACCAGCTGACCCGGGGATGGCTGGGAGGAGGAAACCTCCTTGTGAGCTTTCATGGCTGCGTACAGCTGGGCATTGGTGATGTCGATGCCCTCCATATAAACTTTTTCTTCCACTATGACCGGCATGGGCAGCAGGTAAACACCCTTTTTCCGGGCATCCTTCTGGGTCATACTGCTGTTGGTATCGGTTGCAACTGCTACTTTCATAAACTTGGAACCCTCGTATTTTTCCTTCCAGACAAGATGACAGGTGCCGTATTCCGGCGGTATGGGCCGCCATTGACACTATAAAAATCCATGATACAATACGAGACAAGTGTATCACATTGGTGTGCACACATCAATTCCCGCTTGTGAGACAAAGAGCGCTGTTCTGTTTCACATGAAAGGAGCTTGCCTTCATGGACAAACGCAAGGAAGAAAATCTGCGGGTCAAAATCAACATCACCCACACCCTGTTCCACCTGATGCAGACCAAAAGCCTTTCGGAAATCACCATCACCGAACTGGTAAAGGGAGCCGGTGTGGCCCGGGCTTCCTTTTACCGGAACTATGATTCCAAGGAGGATGTCCTGGTCACCCTGATCCGGGATGTACTGGAGCTGTTCCGGCGCAATGTCAAGGATCGTCCGGAAGGACTGTACGCGTATGACAACATCCTGTTGAGCTTTCAGTACTTTGACCGGTACCGGAACTATGTGCTGGACCTCTGCCGGTCCGGCTTTGCCCTGCTGATCCTGGAGGAACTGAACCATTTTCACGAGAGTGTGGAAGGCACCATGCCCTCCTCCTCCACCGAGCGATACGCCCTGTACATGTATATCGGCGCGCTGTTCAACACCGCCGTCACCTGGCTGTCCGACGAAAATCCCGCCGGGCTGACCGAAATTGCGACCTTCTTTTATCAGAAACTGCGGACCCGGACCTCGCTGATGCCGCCGGTGGAGTGCTGACCGCAACAACCGTCACCGGGCCCCCTTTCCTATTTATATAGAAGGCACATCAACCGGTCCCGTGATATTCTTTGCACCGGACCGGCAAAGAGAAAACCGGAAATATTGGCAAAAATGGCACTAAAAAAGGCAGAAGCCGTCGTTTCATAGGGAACGGCGATTGTAATTTTGACGCAAATATGCTAATATTTATTCAAAGCATCCAAAGGACGGGGGAACTGTTGCTGCCCTGCCCCAGATGCCGGCAGTTATGACTGCCCCGTGCCGCAAGTGCCGTGCCTATATGCCAAGTTGCCCTGCGGTACCGACGAAGGAGAAGAATCGAAAGGAAAAGACGTTATGGCACAGAAAAATGCGCACCCCGGCAAAAAGCAGGGAGCCCAGACCAAGGCGGCAGCAGCCAAACCTGTTGCCTCTGCGGAACCGGCCAAATCCGCCGTGAAGGAAGCACCGGCAGCCGAAAAGGCCGCCCCCGCTGCGGTCGAGGCAAAACCCGCCGTCAAGAAGGCCAAGCCCGCTGCCAAGAAGGCAGAGCCTGCCGCCGAAAAGGCCAAGCCCGCTGCCAAGAAGGCAGAGCCTGCCGCCGAAAAGGCCAAGCCCGCCCCCAAGAAGGCAAAGCCTGCGGCCAAGAAAGCCAAACCCGCTGTGAAGAAAGCGACTCCGGCCCCTGCAGCAGAAGAGCCGAAGCCTGTTGTGGAGGAACCGGCGCCCGTTGCGGCCGAACCGGTTCAGCCGAAGGAGGAAGCACCTATGGAACAGCAGTATGATACGCCCCGCAGAAGTATTGCGTTTATCGGTTCGGAATGCCATCCCTTTGTCAAGACCGGCGGTCTGGGCGACGTGATGTACGCCCTGCCCCGGGAGCTGGTCAAACAGAACTGTGATGTGCGCGTGATCCTGCCCCGGTATGCCTGCATCCCGCAGAAGTACCAGGACCAGATGGTCTACCGCGGCGAATTTTACATGGACCTGGGCGAAACCGGCCGGGAATATTATGTAGGCATCATGGAATATGTCCATGACGGCGTTGTGTACGACTTCATCGACAACCAGGAGTTCTTCTCCGCCGGCAATCCCTACATCGGTCTGGTGGACGACATCCCCAAGTACTGCTTCTTCAGCAAGGCAGCCCTGGCAGCCCTGAACTACCTGAACTGGATTCCCGATATTGTCCACTGCCATGACTGGCAGGCGGCTCTGGTGCCGGTGTATCTGCGCACCATGTTCCAGGATACCCCCGTGGGCCACGCCAAGTCCATTCTGACCATCCACAATCTGCGCTTCCAGGGCATTTACAACATTCCCACCCTGAAATACTGGACCGGCCTGCCGGACGAAGTGTTCAACATGGGTGCCATGAAGCAGGGCTATGAGGATGCCAACATGCTGAAGGCCGGTCTGGCCTACGCCGACCGCATCACCACCGTCAGCGGCACCTATGCCTGGGAGATCCAGACCCCTGAATACGGCGAAAAGCTGGAAGACCATCTGCGTTACCACAGCTACAAGCTGCGCGGCATCGTCAACGGCATTGATTATGGCATGTGGAACCCCGCCACCGACCCGGCTCTGGCCGTAAACTACGACATCACCAACGTGCTGGACCACAAGTGGCAGAACAAGCTGGCCCTGCAGGATGAGCTGGGCCTGGTGCAGGATCAGGGCAAGTTCGTCATCGGGCTGATTTCTCGCCTGACCAACCAGAAAGGCCTGGACCTGGTCAACGCCATCGTGCCCGCGCTGATGGATGGCAACACCCAGGTCATCGTGCTGGGTACCGGCGACAAGGAGTACGAGGATACTTTCCGTTACTACGAAAACGCCTACCGCGGCATGTTCAGCGCCTGCATCCAGTACGACGAATCCCGCGCGCACCGCATCTATGCGGGCGCCGATGCCCTGCTGGTGCCTTCCCGCTTTGAGCCCTGCGGCCTGACCCAGCTCAACGCCATGCATTACGGCACCCTGCCCATCGTGCGTGAAACCGGCGGCCTGAAGGACACCGTGGAGCCCTACAACATCTTTACCGGCGACGGCAACGGCTTCACCTTTGACCGCTACGACGCCGGCCTGCTGCTGGACGCCATCAACCGCGCCAAGACCGAGTATTTCGTCAACCGCTATCACTGGGACGAAGTGGTCCAGCGCGATATGGCCAAGGATGTTTCCTGGCAGAATTCCGCCCGTCAGTACAAGGACCTGTATCTGGAACTGACGCCGTGGTGATCAGGCAGCAAGGTATCCTCTTTTCCGCCTGAAGCAAACAAAACAGAAGTGCTTTCGGAACGCCGAGACTGTCCGGAGGCACTTTTTTCTTATATACCGGCCGGTTCTGCCGTAAAAAATTTGCTTTCGGCCTCCATATCAGCCAATGTATGGCTGACCAATGCGGAGAATTGTGGTACAATAAGGAGAACAGACAGCGGCAGTCCGCTTGCGGGAAAGGGCGCTCCCTGTTGTCTGCCTGTATGCGAAAAGACCCTCTCGGAAGGCCTTTTTGCTGCTGAATCGGGAAAAGATTCTGTATTTTGCCCACCGGGCGGCTTCCAAGACCCGCTCCTGCAGCGGACCATTCCTGCCATGCCCACCCCGGAAGAGCCAAAAAGATCGGGAGGATGTATGATGCAAGCACGGAAAAACAAGAAGAACAAACGAGCCATGAACAAGGCCAAAGCCAAGGCACGGGCCGCACAGAAGGCCACAGCCGCTGCGGCAGAAACGATGCCCGCCGCAGAACCTGCTGCGGCAGCCGCCCCTGTGGAGGCGGCTCCGGCCAAGGCCGCTGCTCCCGCCGTTGAACCGGCCGCACCGGTACAGGCAGACGCTGCGACAGAGCCTGTCGCAGAGGTCAAGGCAGTCCCCGCAGAAGCGGTCGCTTCTGCGGAGGCCGTCGCTCCGGTGGCGGATACCGCCGAACCGGCTGCACCTGCGGAAGCAGCCGCCCCGGCCCAGACCGATGAGGATGGCAACGCTGTGTTTGAGCGCCGTCTGGCCCGCCATTACGACGAGCTGAAATGGTTGTACTGTGAGCTGTACCACGGTGACATGCAGGCTTTCGACTACTTCATTGGTATGCTGCGCCGTTCCTGGGCCGACCGCAAACCGGCCCTGCGGGCCCAGGATGCCGCCCGGGAAGCCGACCCCAACTGGTACCGCCGCCAGGATATTCTGGGCATGATGATGTACACCAACGCTTTTGCAGGTACCCTGAAAGGCGTGGAAGAAAAGCTGCCCTACATCCAGGAATGCGGCGTCAACTACCTGCACCTGATGCCGCTGCTCCAGAGCCCCAAGGGCCGCAGCGACGGCGGCTATGCGGTGGCAGATTTCCGGACTGTAGAGCCGGAACTGGGCACCATGGACGACCTGGAACACCTGGCCGACGCCTGCCGGGAAAGAGGCATGAGCCTGTGCCTGGACTTTGTGATGAACCACACCAGCGAGGACCACGAGTGGGCCCGCAAAGCCCGGGCCAATGAGCCCGGCTACCGGGACCGGTACTTCTTCTACGACAACTGGGACATTCCCAACGAGTTTGAAAAGACGGTGCCCCAGGTGTTCCCCACCACCGCACCGGGCAGCTTTACCTGGCTGGACGACTGCAAGCAGGTGGTCATGACCAACTTCTACCCCTACCAGTGGGACCTGAACTACGCCAACCCGGTGGTATTCAACGACATGACCGAAAATCTGCTCTACCTGACCAACCGCGGCATTGACGTGATCCGGCTGGATGCGGTGCCTTACATCTGGAAAGAGCTGGGCACCAGCTGCCGCAACCTGCCCCAGGTCCATACCCTGGTGCGGATGATGCGCATGGTGTGCGAGATCGTCTGTCCCGGTGTGCTGCTGCTGGGCGAGGTGGTCATGGAACCCGCCAAGGTGGTGCCCTACTTCGGCACACCGGAAAAGCCCGAATGCCACATGCTGTACAATGTGACCACCATGGCCACCACCTGGAACTCTCTGGCCACGGCGGACGTTTCGCTGCTGCGCCACCAGATGGACACCGTGTGCGCCCTGCCCCGGGATTTCCTGTTCCTGAACTATCTGCGCTGCCACGATGACATTGGCTGGGGCCTGGATTATCCCTGGCTGAACGCCCGGTTCGGCACCCAGGAAGTGCCCCACAAGAAATACCTGAACGACTGGTTCACCGGCAAGTGGCCGGGAAGCGACAGCCGCGGCGAGCTGTACAACGACGACCCGACGCTGGGCGATGCCCGGCTGTGCGGCACCACCGCCTCCCTGTGCGGGGTGGAGGCCGCCGACTTTGAGCAGGACCCCTTCAAGCTGGAACGGGCCATCTCCTGCGACCTGATGCTCCATGCCTGGATGCTGGTGCAGAGCGGGATTCCGGTGCTGTACAGCGGTGACGAGATCGGCCAGCTCAACGATTACAGCTATCATGAAGACCCCGAAAAGTGGGATGACAGCCGGTACATCCACCGCGGCAAGTTCCAGTGGGACCTGGCCGAGATGCGCCACGATACCACTACCCGCCAGGGCAAACAGTTCGAAGGCCTGCGCCGGCTGGAAACCATCCGCGCTGAAGAAAAGGCTTTTGACGCCCAGGCCGATGTGTGGACCTTCGACACCGGCAGTGACCATGTGCTGGGTGTGGGCCGCTGGTACCAGGGCCACAAGCTCATCGCCTTCTTCAACTTCAGCCCGGAGTTCGTGCATGTGTCCTCCTGGGAGAAGGGCCCCTATGACGAGCTGATGTACGGCGGTCATTGCGACGACCTGAACGATGTGGAGCTGTACCCCTACGGCTTTGCCTGGTTCCTGCACACCGAAGAAGTCTGATTTTCCTATACAAAAGGAGCGTATCCGAAGTGGATACGCTTCTTTTCTGTATTATCTTCTCATTTTATACAATATGTATTGTATTTTTAATTCAGGGCCTGCGCTCAGCGCCGCCTGCTCGTCCTGCCAGGCAGCGTTGACGACGGCATCTCCTGTTTTTGTATGCTCTGCATGCAGCAGCGGTCTTTTCCTTTCGGGGAAAGCTGTGGTATAATTTTTGTGAACAATAATCCAGTAACGCGAACATTCGTCACTATACGCACAGGCGAAATCGGCGGTATGATAAAGACAGTATGGGAACTTATCCCGATACGGTGAACTGACGCCGGTAAGCCTGGGGCGTAAACCCGGTCTGGGCGCGGAACACCCGGAAGAAATAGTTGTAATCCGCAATACCGATCCGCTGGCAGATCTCGCTGTTGGTCAGGTTGGTGGTGGTCAGCAGATGCATGGCCCGCTGGATGCGCAGACGGCGCACATATTCGTTGATGCCGCAGCCGTATGTCTCCTTGGACATTTTGTACAGGGCGGTGCGGCCGATGCCCAGCGCCGCGCAGATACGCTCGCTGGACAGGTCTTCCGACAGGTGTTCCGACAAGAACCGGTTCAGGGTCTCCTGCGGACTGCCGGGCACCAGCCGGGCCATATGGACCTGGCACAGGGCCTGGGCCGACAGGGACAGCAGGTCACAGGCGGCCCGCAGAATATTGTACGGGGTATGGGGCAGCTGCCGGTAGGCTTCGTACAAGGTCTCTTCCGGGATGCCGTACCCGGTGCAGAGCTTTTTCGCCTGCTGCCATTCGGCTTCCTCGTCGGCGCCCTGCACAATGTGACTCAGCAGCAGATACCCCACCACCACACCGTCCACCTGGATGGGTGTAATGGCTTCGATAAGACCTGCATGGCAGGGATAGATCAGGGTCTTGCCCTCCTGCCCCGCCCGGCGGCAGGCTTTCTGGTCACAGAGGCGGCAGCCCATTTCGCCTTCCGGGCTGGTGCGGATAAGGCGGCAATAGGCCGGAAGTTCCGGCGGGTAGGACAGAAAATCCATGCCCCACTCGTCGAACACCACAGCCCGCAGACCGGTCAGTTCATAAAAATCCCGCAGCAGCACCAGCAATTCCTCTTGGTCGAATACGGCACGCACTCCCGGCGCCTCCTTCCCTTTTTCAGTATTGTAAAATGGCGTGCCGGGTACTGTCAATCAAATTTGTCCACAAATCTTACAGGCGGTGATACCATGAAGAAGTTTGAACAAAAATCCACTGCATTGGGCATTGAGCTGGGTTCCACCCGCATCAAGGCTGTATTGGCCGGGCCGGACGGCACCGTGCTGGCCAGCGGTGCCCACGACTGGGAAAACCGGTACGAAGACGGCTACTGGACCTACCACATGGATGATGTGTGGGCCGGCATCCAGGATGCCTATGCCGCTCTGGCCGCAGACTATCGTGCCACTTACGGGGAGACCCTGACCACGGTGGGGGCCCTGGGTGTTTCGGCCATGATGCACGGGTATCTTCCCTTTGATAAAAACGAAAAGCAGCTGGCGGCTTTCCGCACCTGGCGCAACACCACCACCCAGACTGCCGCCGAGGCCCTGACCGAACGGTTCCATTTCAACATTCCCCAGCGGTGGAGCATTGCCCACCTGTATCAGGCCATGTTGAACGGGGAATCCCATGTGGCGGACATCGACTTTTTCACCACCCTGGCGGGGTATGTTCACTGGCAGCTGACCGGCCGCAAGGTACTGGGCATCGGGGATGCTTCCGGCATGTTCCCCATCGACAGCAAGACCCGGGATTATGACACCGGGATGATGGCCTCCTTTGACCAGCTGCTGGCCGAAGCAAAGCTGCCTTATCATCTGCGGGACATCCTGCCCGAAGTGCTGTGTGCCGGTCAGGACGCCGGCACCCTGACCGAAGCGGGTGCCCGGCGGCTGGACCCCACCGGCACCCTGCAGGCCGGCGCGCCCGTCTGCCCGCCGGAAGGCGACGCCGGCACCGGCATGGCCGCCACCAACACGGTGGCCATGCGCACCGGCAACGTGAGCGCGGGCACCTCCATCTTTGCCATGGTGGTGCTGGAAAAACCGCTGCAGAAGGTCTACCCGGAAATCGACCTGGTCACCACCCCGGACGGCGCACCGGTGGCCATGGTGCACTGCAACAACTGCACCAGCGACCTGAACGCCTGGGTGAACCTGTTCGGACAGGTGGCCACCCTGTGCGGCGCCCCCCGCAAGGCGTCGGAGCTGTTCCCGCTGCTGTTCAACGCTTCCCTGGAAGGCGCGCCCGACTGCGGCGGCGTGGTGCCGGTGAACTACTATTCCGGTGAGGGCGTCACCCATTTTGATGCCGGTTGTCCCCTGCTGCTGCGCAGCGCCCAGAGTGATTTCTCTCTGGCCAACCTGATGCGGGCCCACATCTATTCCGCCATGTCCACGCTGAAGATCGGTCTGGACATCCTGCACGAGGAACAGGTGGCTGTGGACCGTCTGCTGGCCCACGGCGGTCTGTTCAAGACCCCTGGCGTCGCCCAGAAGTATCTGGCCGCCGCGGCGCAGGCCCCGGTGACCGTTATGAAGACTGCCGGAGAGGGCGGCCCCTATGGCATGGCCCTGCTGGCCGGATACCGGCTGGCCGTGATGCAGGGCTGCGCCCTGAATCTGGCCGACTACCTGCAGCAGACGATTTTTGCCGATGCTCCCGGCAGCACGTTGGCACCGGAGGCCGACGACGTGGCCGGCTTTGCCGCATTCCTGGAAAAATACAAGGCCGCCCTGCACGCAGAGCGCGCCGCCGTGGACCATATGTAAACCACCGTGCCTGCCTTTTGACGGGCAGGCCGCACACCGGACTTCCGGCCTTGCACCGGGGTCCTGTTATGGGGGATTGATTTTATGCTGGAAACACTGCGCAAACAAGTTTACGAAGCCAATATGGAACTGCCCCGCCGGGGTCTTGTGACCTATACCTGGGGCAATGTATCGGGTATCGACCGGGAGAAAGGCCTGGTGGTCATCAAGCCTTCCGGCGTGGAATACGACGAGCTGACGCCGGAAAATCTGGTAGTACTGGACCTGGACGGCAACCGGGTGGAGGGAGACCTGAATCCTTCCAGCGACACCAAGACCCATCTGGAACTGTACAAGGCCTTCCCCACGCTGGGCGGCATCGTGCACACCCACAGCCCCTATGCGGTGGCATGGGCCCAGGCCGGACTGGACATTCCCTGCTATGGTACCACCCATGCCGACTACTTTTACGGAGCCGTTCCCTGCGCCCGGCATCTGACCAAGGAAGAGCTGGACGAGGACTATGAAAAGAATACCGGCAAGGTCATCATCGAGACCTTCAAAAATCGCTACATCGATCCGGTGGCGGTTCCCGGTGTGATCTGCCACAGCCACGGTCCCTTCACCTGGGGCAAGGATGCGGCCCAGGCCGTGTACCATGCCGTGGTGCTGGAAGAGGTAGCCAAGATGGCCCTGCTGACCCGCCAGGTCAAGCCGGACGCTAACCCGGCTCCCCAGTATCTGCAGGACAAGCATTATATGCGCAAACATGGCCCCAACGCCTACTACGGCCAGAAGTAAGCGTTCTTTTTGCCATACATCGGAAAAGCCGGCGGGATTTGTTTTCCCGTCGGCTTTTTTTGATAATGACAGGCCCTGCTTTTTATATTATAATGAAAGAATCGTCTATTGAATCTATCTGACGGGAAAGCGAGTGTCATTGCCCCCATGAGCACAACACAAACCAAAGAATACCTGTTTGAAAGCATGCCGATCCCCAACGCGGTCATGCAGCTGTCCCTGCCCATCGTCATCAGTTCGCTGGTCACCATTCTGTACAACCTGGCAGACACCTTTTTTGTCGGGATGCTCAACGACCCGGTGCAGAACGCCGCGGTCACCCTGGTGTACCCGGTGACCCTGGCCTTCAACGCGGTCAACAATCTGTTCGGCGTGGGCGTTTCCAGCGCCATGAGCCGCAGTCTGGGCAGCAAGGAATACGACCGGGTACGCACCTGTTCCGCCTTCGGGTTTTATGGCGCCCTGATCAGCGGACTGCTGTTTTCCCTGCTGTGCACCCTGTTCCGCACACCGCTTCTGACTGTGCTGGGCACCGACGCCCAGACGCTGAATGCCACCATGGGGTACATGCGCTGGACCGTCTGCTTCGGCGCGCTGCCTGCCATCCTGAACGTGGTGCAGAGCTACATGGTCCGCAGCGAGGGCAGCACCCTGCATGCCAGCATCGGTACCATGAGCGGCTGTATCCTGAACATTCTGCTGGACCCCATCTTCATTCTGCCCTGGGGGCTGAATATGGGAGCAGCCGGCGCGGGTCTGGCCACATTCCTGTCCAACTGCATTGCCTGTGTGTATTTTCTGGTGCTGGCCCGTGTCAAGAAGGGCAACACCTTTATCTCCATGAATCCCCTGCAGCTGCGCCACCTGACCGGCAGGCAGGTCCGCGACATCCTGGGGGTGGGCATTCCGGCCTCCATCCAGAATCTGCTCAACGTGCTGGGCACCACCATCCTGAACAACTTCACCGCACCGTTCGGCGCTGCCGCCATCGCCGCCATGGGCATCAGCCAGAAGCTGTACATGATTCCCATGCAGATCTCACTGGGCTTTTCTCAGGGCATCATGCCGCTGGTCAGCTATACCTACGCCAGCGGAGACCGCAAACGCATGAAACAGGCCATCCTTTTCGGCCTGCGGGTCATCGTCTGCTTCCTGCTGGCCCTGACGGTCCTGTATTTCGTCGGGGCACCGGCCATGATCCGCGCTTTCATGGACAGTGCGGAGATCGTCCAGTACGGAACGCGGTTCCTGCGGGTCATGTGCCTGGGCTTTGTGTTCCTGTGCGTGGATTTTCTGGCTGTGGGTGTGTTTCAGGCCCTGGGCATGGGCCGCCACGCGCTGGTGTTTGCCATCTGCCGCAAGCTGGTACTGGAAATTCCCCTGCTGTTTGTGCTGAACTGGCTGTATCCGCTGTACGGCCTGCCTTTTGCCCAGCTGATCACCGAAATTTTCCTGTCCTGCATGGGGATTTTGATGCTGCGCAGGATTTTCCGGCAGGAAGAACACGTTCCCAACATTTGATTTCTGCTTCTCTATCAATCAAAAGCACGCCGAACAGGGGCTTTCCCGGTCCGGCGTGCTTTTTTATGTTTGTGTGTTCCCGGCTGCCCGCCACAGCCGGAAAGCCTGTTCCGCCGTGTCGGTCAGATTCCGGCGGGCGGTGTCCGGCCGCATGGCTTCCTCCAGCGTACAGATGCCCCGCAGGATGGGGAAAAAGGCATCAATGCCTTTCTCGTTGCAGGCAACCGCTCCGGGGGCAACGCTGCCCGCAAAAGCGATGACCGGCTTGCCGTACCGTTTGGCCAGCCCGGCCACCCCCACCGGGGCTTTTCCCATGGCGGTCTGGCCGTCCAGGCGGCCTTCGCCGGTAACCACCAGGTCGGCTTCCCGGATATACGCCGCCAGACCCGTTTCCGTCAGGACGATGTCAACGCCGGACTCCAGCACTGCGTTGGTGAAGGTCAGGAAGGCAAATCCCATCCCCCCTGCCGCACCGGCCCCGGGATGGTCCGGGTCGGCTTTATCGGGGTGCAGCCGGGCAGCCAGGGCGGCATACCGGGACAGCCACGCATCCATTCCGGCGATCATGGCCGGGCTGGCCCCCTTCTGCGGCCCGTACACCGCGCTGCACCCCTTTGGCCCGCACAACGGATTGACCACATCACAGGCAATTTTAAAGCTACACTGGGCCAGCTGGGGCAATACATGATCCTCCCGGATGGTGTGCAGGTCTGCCAGACCGGCCGCTCCGGGTGCGATGGGGCAGCCGGATGCATCCAGAAATTCATATCCCAGCGCCTGCAGCATACCCGCGCCGCCATCGTTGGTGGCGCTGCCCCCGATCCCCACAAGGAAGTGGCGGCACCCGTGGCCGATGGCATCCCGCAGCACCTCCCCGACGCCATAGGTGGTGGCCCGCAGCGGGTCTCGCCGGGACGGCTCCACCAGGGTGAGACCCGCCGCGCCGGACATTTCCACCACGGCGGTCTTTCCATCGGGCAGAACACCGTAGGTACATTCCACCGGCTTTCCCATCGGACCGGTGACCGGGACCCGGTACAGGGTGCCGCTCATACCGGCCGTCAGTGCTTCCACCGTGCCTTCCCCGCCGTCGGCCAGCGGCCGCACCGTCACCTCTGCCTGCGGGTCCGCCCGCAGAGCTCCTTCCCGGACAGCCTGCCCGGCTTGCAGGGAAGACAGACTGCCTTTCAGTGAATCCATGGCCACCACGATTTTCATAGGACATGCTCCTTTTGACCTCATTTTCATTCAGTATACATCTTTTTGGCCGGCATGGAGAAGATATTTTTTCCTGCCCCTTGACAAGAGCGTGGGCGCCCTGTAAACTGAAACACAGTTTCAAATTTAAAAAGGAGTGTCTGAGGACGGAACCCAAGAATCATTACAAGACACGGCAGAGCGAACAGATTGCCGAATACCTGCGCTCCATGCCGGGAAAGCACGTTACCGCCGCCGACATCTGTGACCATTTTGCCGAAACCGGCGTGCGGATCGGGAAAGTGACCGTATACCGCCATCTGGAGCGGCTGGTGGAGGAAGGTCTGGTGGCCAGATATACGGTAGACGGTTCCACCGGCGCCTGCTACACCTATATGGGGGATGACCACAAAGCGGAGGAAGATGCCTGCTATCACTGCAAATGCGAGCGCTGCGGGGTCCTCATTCATCTGCACTGTGAGGAAGTGGCCCATCTGCGCGGGCATATGCTGGACCATCACGGGTTCGCCCTCGACCCACGCCGCACCGTATTTTACGGCATCTGTGAAGCCTGCCGCAACGCCGAGGGCGCCTGATTTTTTTTGCAAACCACATTCTGACGTGAAAGGAGGACCTCCCCCATGCAAACCATCCGCCGGAAATCTGTTTCCTGGGCTCTGTGCATCCTGCTGGTGCTGGGGGTCTTTCTTTCCGCCTGTTTTCTGGTGCGGGAAGTGCGTCACACCTGCACCGGCCCGTCCTGTTCTGTCTGTCTTTCCATGCGGCAGGCGGCCCAGCGGCTGCGCGCCGGGTCCGGTGTGCCGGGCACGTCCGCGGTTGCTGCCGCCCCCTGCTTTTTAGCCCTGTGTGCGGCAGGCAGTATCCTGTGTGTTCTGCCCGGCGCCACACTGGTGACCCGAAAAGTCCGCCTGGACGATTGAAAAAACCTCCGAGACCGGGGACGCAGCATGTGACCGCATGCCGGGCCCCTGGTTTTTTGTGCTCATTTTTGATTCCCACACAAAATTCCGGAGGTATTTTCCATGAAAAAAATTCTTTCCTGCCTGCTGACAGCGGCTCTGCTGGCCGGCTGTTCCGCCCCTGCATCCACCCCAGGCC
>DXNX01000159.1:5091-5786 GCA_019413245.1 Oscillospiraceae bacterium | reverse complement strand
CAGCCAGGGACTGACCGCTGTCAGGAAAAAGTATCCGCCGAACGCTGCCGGAGTCATAACGGACTGTGTGGCCTCCGCGGCTGCGGTCTGGTTTGTGGCAGGCGCCAGGGTGGCCAGAACGGACAGACTGTTGTTGAACAGGTGTATCAGCATGGCATACAGCAGATTGCCGCTGCGCAGGGCTGCCCAGGAAATGGCGATCCCCAGAATGGCGGTGGGCAGAAAGCGCACCGGGTCCAGGTGGAACGCCCCGAACAATACCCCGCACAGCACCACCCGGCCCCAGACCGGCATGGGTTGCATGTGGTGGAGCAGATACCCCCGGAACAGCATCTCCTCACAGAACGCCGGGGCCACAGCCACCAGCAGATACCGCACCGGGAGCGGGACCTGACTGAACAGGTCGGTGATGCCGGCGCTTACCTCGGTCAGCTGCTGGGGAACAAGAAGCATGGTGAACATGGACACCAGCATGACCAGGATGTAAGTGCCCATCCACAGCAGCAGTGCGCCGCCTACACCCCGCCAGGCGGGACGATGGAACGCAAACACCTGCCGCCAGGGCGCGCGGAAGACCGCCGTCCCCAGCAGCGCCAGGGCCAGCAGACCAAGCTCGGTCCACAGCAGGCCCACCATGCCGTACCGGTATTGCAGCGGCGCGGCAAGGAAGCTCAGGAACAGCAGGGCCAGAACAT
>DXNX01000159.1:0-5081 GCA_019413245.1 Oscillospiraceae bacterium | reverse complement strand
GAACATAGCCGCTGACGGCAGCGATCAGATTTTTGGGGGATGTGCGCATGGCAGAAACCTCCTTCAAAGCGTGCTTTGCAATTTCAGCATGCCATGCTTTGCAAAAACTGTCAAGCACACTTTGCAAAAAGCGGGGGAGTACGTCCGCACATTGCGGGCAGGAGCGGTTTGTGGTATACTGACTTTGTATATCATGAAACGGCGGAAAGGAGGTACGCGCATGGCTCTTGCACGCAGGGCGGCTGCGGCGGCCCTGGCCCTGACCTTGTGTCTGACCGGCTGCAACGGACTGCCCGGCGGCGAAACCGAAAGCCTGCTGCGTGCCCCCCGCCTGTCGGGTGAGACCAGCGCCGTGCAGAAAGCGCTGAACAGCTATCTGGACGGCGTGGCTACGCTGAAATATCCGGCCAGCGGCGATTTCCTCTCCCCGTTCCTGTTCGGGGACTGGGACGGGGACGGCACCCAGGAAGCCGCGGTGCTGTACACCGTGGAATCCGGCGGTGCCAATGTCTGGCTGGCCATTCTGGAACCCACCGACTCCGGCTGGCGGGTATCCCAGCATATCGAAGGCCTTTCCAGTGAGGTGGAAACGGTCAGTTACGCTCACCTGCGGGACGCCGAGTCCCTGCAATTGCTGGTGGGGTATGACAGTGCCCAGGGTGACCGGTATATGGTGGTCTACCTGTACAACAGTGACGAGACACTGCAGACCGTCAACAAGCAGAGCTATACCGACATGCTGGTGGCCGATGTGACCGACGGCGGCGACGGAACCGAGGACCTGGTCCTGGCCCTGCCCACCGAAACGGAAAACGGCGGCATCAACCTGCAATTGCTGACCTACACCGGCGGCGATACCTTCCTGGCGGCCCAGACCCTGGCCGTGGGCGAGGGCTATTACAGCGGCTGTGCGGGTCTGCATGCCGGGGTGGGGGAGGACGGCGCTTCCTATCTGGTGGTGGATGGCTGGACCGGTTCGGCGTCCAGCCTGGCCTCCAGCATCATCATCTATGATGCGGACAGCGGATTTTTGAAAACCTACAATCCCCCCGGCGTGGCCGATGTCTTCCGCGCCACCCAGCGCTATGACACCGATCTGCTGAGCATGGATGTGGACAATAACGGCACCATTGACATCCCCACCGAGGTGGCGGACGGCGGTACCATCCCCGAAGAGCTGGCCAACCAGCTGCAATTCCTGCTGTGGAAGGATTATGCCACCTCCGAGGGCGGCAACAACATCTTCGGCGTGTATGACAGTGAACAGCATTTTTTCCTGCGTCTGCCGGAATCCATGCACGGCAATGTCTCACTCAAATCCAATGCCGATGACAGCGGCTGGATCATCTGCAATCTGGCCGGAGATGTGATGTACTGCGAACTGCGGGTCATCGACCCCGCCGAGACTGATCTGCGCACCGATAAATACAGCCGGGTGGCCACCATCGGCAGCCGTCAGCTGCAGGCGCGCATCCTGACCGAATATTACGGTCTGACGCTGGATGATATTCTGTCCGGTGTGACCGTATTGCCCTGAACCAAGCAAACTTCCTTGCCATTGAAAGGAGTTATGTGTATGAAACGAGTCCTGGTAGTGGAGGACGAAAACAGCATCCGCGAAATGGAGGTGCTGAACCTGCGCATGGCCGGATGGGAGGTGCTGGAAGCCCCCAGCGCCGAGCGTGCCCTGGAACTGCTGCACGCCAACCCGCCCTGCGATGCGGCCCTGCTGGACCTGATGCTGCCCGGTATGGACGGCCTTTCCCTGTGTGAGACCATCCGGCGGGATGACCCTGACATCGGCATCATCATCGTGTCCGCCAAGGGACAGGAGACCGACAAGATCCGGGGCCTGTCCATCGGCGCCGACGACTATATCACCAAGCCTTTCTCGGTGTCCGAACTCATCGCCCGGGTGGAAGCCCTGGCCCGCCGTGTCCACCGCAATGCCGGCGACAGCCGGGACGGTTCCGGGCCCGACCAGCTGGTCAGCGGCAGCTTTGTGCTGGACGAAAAGAGCCGGGTGCTGTACAAGGCCGGCAAACCCATCGACCTGACCCAGGTGGAGTTCCAGATCATGGAGCTGTTTTTCCGCAACCCCGGCGCGGCCCTGGTGCGGGAAAAAATCCTGGAAGGCGTCTGGGGCAAGGGCTACTACGGCGACGTGAAGATCGTGGATGTGAACATCCGCCGTCTGCGCATGAAGATCGAGGACGAGCCCAGCAGCCCCACCCATATCCTGACGGTCTGGGGATACGGCTACCGCTGGAGCCCCTGATTTTTCACCTTCGCATGCGCCTGAAGAAAGGGGGAACCCCGCGTGCAAAGCATCACCAAGCGCTGGCTGCGGGGCAGCCTGCTCATCACGGTGCTGATCCTGGCCCTGGCCGAGGGCCTGTTCCTGTATTTCGGATACCAGAACCTGTACGGCGGCATTGAACGTGCCATGGAAAGCCGTTTTTCCACCTTTATCGGCCGTCTGCAGGCCACCGGTACTGCCGGAGACAGCGACAGCAACGCTGCCAGCCGGGCCCAGTCCCTGCGGCGCACGGTGGAACAGTTCGAGGAAAAAGACAAGTTTGAATTCATGCTGCTGGACCAGAACGGCGTGGTACTGGCCACCTCCAGCGGCACCATCAACGAAAACCTCACCGAAGGGGTGGACTACTACCACGCCCTGGTCAGTTCCGACGGCGTGGGCCGGGCCATCTTCCGCACGCCGGACGGGGAGCGGGTCATGGCCGTCACCGAGCTGGTCCCCTACGACGCGGGCAACATCACCGCCATGCGCCTGGTCACCAGCCTGACCCTGGCCGACCGCCAGTGGTGGAATATGGTGCTGATTTCGGGCGGCGTGGTGCTGGTAGCCCTGGCCTTTGCCCTGTGGAGCGGCCTGTTCTTTATCCGCTCCATCGTGCGGCCGCTGGGACAGGTGGAGGTCATCGCCAACCGCATTGCCGGGGGCGATTTGCAGACCCGCTTGCCCGATACCCGCTATAACGATGAGATCGGCCGACTGTGCCATACCATCAACGAGATGGCCGAACATCTGACCGAGACCGACCGGATGAAAAACGAGTTCATCTCCTCGGTGAGCCATGAACTGCGCACCCCCCTGACCTCCATCAAGGGCTGGGTGGAGACCATCGCCGCCCTCAAGGACCCCAATGATGAAAACTACCGCAAGGGTCTGGAAGTCATCGGGGCCGAGACCGACCGCCTGTATGCCATGGTGGAGGAACTGCTGGACTTTTCCCGCCTGCAGAACGGCATCAAGCTGGACTGTCAGGTGCTGGACCTGGTGGCCGAAGCCACCGACGCGGCCCTGTTCGTGGAGGGACGTATCCGGCAGGAGGGCTTGCGCCTGGTGTATGAGGAGCCGCCCGAACCCTTCCCGGTGTGGGCGGATCCCGCCCGTCTGCGGCAGGTGTTCATCAATGTGCTGGACAATGCCATCAAATATTCTCCGCCCGGCGGGTCCATCTTCCTGACCCTGACCAGGAACCCCTCCAACGTTACCGTGTCCATCCGGGACCAGGGCCGGGGCATCTCCCCCGAAGACCTGGAAAAGGTCAAGGTCAAATTCTTCAAAGGCAAAAACTCGGTGCGCGGGTCGGGTATCGGCCTGGCGGTGGTGGATGCCATCGTCACCGCCCTGGGCGGCACCACCGACATCACCAGCACGCTGGGACAGGGCACCACGGTGCTCATCACCCTGCCGCTGTACCGTCCCGGGCAGGAACACCTGCACGAACCCATCTGAAACCAACAAAGGAGACATTCTGTCTTATGCCCCAAGAATTGCGTCCGACCGAAAAATTCCGTACCAGTGTGGGCGGCCAGGCCCTGATGGAAGGCATCATGATGCGCGGCCCGAAAAAGATCTGCTGCGCGGTGCGCCGTCCCGACGGCACCATCGACCTCACCTATGAGGATGTCCACACCCACTGGTACAACAAGATCCCCCTGGTGCGCGGGGTCTGCAATATGGTGGAAAACCTGTGCAGCGGGTACAAGTACCTGATGCACAGCGCCGACATCGCCATGACCGAGGAGGAACAGGAGGCCGAACAGTCCCGCTTTGACAAGTGGCTGGATGAACACACCGGCCCCGCCTTCCAGAACGCCCTTATGACCATTTCGGCCCTGCTGGGTGTGGTGCTGGCGCTGTTTCTGTTTATGTATCTGCCCACCTTCCTCACCGGACTGCTGGCCAAGGTCATTCCCATGGGCCGGTGGCCGCGGGTCATCCTGGAAGCCGTGTTCAAGCTGGCCATCTTCCTGGGTTATATGTTTCTGTGCACCCGCACCAAGGAGATTCACCGGGTCTTTGCCTATCACGGTGCCGAGCACAAGACCATCGCCTGCTATGAGGCCGGGGAAGAACTGACGGTGGAAAACATCCGCCGCCACACCCGGTTCCATCCCCGCTGCGGCACCAGCTTCCTGATCCTGGTGCTGCTTATCAGCATCGTGCTGTATGCGGTGCTGCCCTGGACCAGCACCGGCATGCGAGTGCTGTACAAGCTGGCCATGCTGCCTCTGCTGGTGGCCATCTCCTATGAAATCCTGCGCTGGTCCGGCCGCTCCAACTGCTGGCTGGCCCGGGCCGTGGCGGTGCCGGGGCTGTGGCTGCAGCGCCTGACCACCTTTGAACCGGAGGACGATATGATCGAGGTGGCCATTGCCGCCGTCAAGCCCGTCCTGCCCGAAAATCCGGAGGAGGCCGCCTGGAACCGTGACTGATCTGCCGCTGACCGGCCTGCTGCCCCGGGAGGCCCTGCGGGCGGTGCGCACCGCGCTGGAAACCGCCGGTGTGCCCGATGCCGCCTTTGACGCCCGGGAACTGTACCGGCTGGCGGTGGGCCGTGACCCCCGCCTGGACAATACCCCTCTGGACCCCGCACATGCCGCGGCCCTGTCGGCCCTGGCCGCCCGCCGCGCTGCCCGAGAACCCTTGCAGTACATTCTGGGCCAGTGGGACTTTCTGGACTTCACGCTGGAAGTGGGCCCGGGCGTTCTCTGCCCCCGGGCCCTCTTCCAGCGTGAAGTCCAGAAAGTCCCACTGGCCCAGAATGTAC
>DXNX01000158.1 GCA_019413245.1 Oscillospiraceae bacterium | reverse complement strand
AGCCTCGTGAGGACCGTCCGGTCTACTGCAGCGAGTGCTTCGCTAAGATGAAGGAAAACTGATTCGCCTAACCAAAGAATCAAATGAACCCCGCTGTCCGTTACCGGACGGCGGGGTTTTTACATGCCTGATTCTGTTCTCCTACTTATATATAAGATATATAAGAGGTCACAGCGGACGGCACAGGGCCAGCACCTGCTGCCGGATGGTCTCGGTGCGTGCTTTGTCGTTGGGGTCTGCCAGAGAGTGCCCGACCCCCTCGCACACAAGGCAGGGGAGGGAACGTTCGGCGCAGAAAGCCCGGATCCGGTGCCAATCCACATACCGGTCGTTGGTCCCCACGACCATCCCCATGACCCGGTCGCCCAGTTTTGTCAGGTCCAGCGTTTCGGGTAGAGGCGTCAGGGGCAGCATCCGGGGGCGCAGACCCAGATTGGCAGCGCACCGGGCTGCCGCCACCGTGCCCAGGCTCTTGGCAAAAAACACCAGGTCCTCGCAGCCGGACAGGTCCACGTCTGCCAGCTGTTTCATGGCACAGGCTTCGGCCCGGTCGAAGGCTTCGGCAAAGGTTTCGATCTGTTTGAACGGCACTTCCGAAAAATCCAGGGGAAGAACTTCGTACCCCAGCTCCCGCCAGCGGAGGATGCCGTCGGCCAGCAGACCGGTGGAACAGGAATACCCCCTGCCGGGAAAGACAACAACGATTTTTTTGGTGCAACCCATGCAAAACAACTCCTTCTCCGGGCCCGGCGGCGGTGCTGCCGGCATTTCCTTCCATCCTACCACCGTCCGGCGGGGGCGTCAACTGCGGACCTTTGTCATATTGCCCAAAAAGCTCTCCACAAAGAGGCCCAAAGACGGTGCCCGGCACCCGGTCCTTTGCCTTGACAGGAAAACGGGGGCGTGGTAGAATAATGAAAATTATGCAAAACCCCCGTAAAGAATGTCAAAAAAGGAGGCACCGTCACATGCAGTTCCGCTCGGCCATGATGTCCAGCGTTCTGAATTTTGACGGTGCCGTGTTTTTTCCTGACACCGCGAACGGGCGGCTTTTTTGACTTTTCCCATTGGGGAAAAGTTTTTTTTTGCCCAAACGGGCTTAGAACCACCATTTTAGGGAGGCTGTATCATGCTGATCCGCAATGCCAAGGACGACTCCGGCCGCATCTGTGATGTCTGGGTCAAAGACGGCAAGATCGCTGCCATCGGCGCAGGACTGCCCGCCGAACTGGACGCCGAAGTCATCGATGCCGCCGGTCTGACCGTGCTGCCTGCATTCATCGACACCCACTGCCACTGGCGCACCCCCGGCCTGGAATATAAAGAAGATATCGCCACCGGCTCCGCCGCTGCGGCCGCGGGCGGGTACACCTTCGTGAACCTGATGCCCAACACCAAGCCGGTGTGCTCCACCCCGGACATCGTCTACGCGGTGCAGAACAAGGCCAAAGAGATCGGCCTGTGTGACGCCAACCAGACCGTGTCCATCACCAAGGACTTTGACGGCAAGACCATCGACCACCTGATGACCCTGCCCGCGGACATCCGCTTCATCACCGAGGACGGCAACGGCGTCATGGACAACGCGGTCATGGCCCGGGTCTTTGCCATCGCCACCGAGCGCGGCCTCACCGTGATGTCCCACGCCGAGGACCGGGAGATCAGCCCCTGGGACTATCGCCTGGCCGAAAACATTGAAACGGTGCGCAACTGCCACCTGGCCGAGTACTACGGCACCCGGCTGCACATGTGCCACGTTTCCACCGCCGAGGCCGTGGACGCGGTGCGCCAGAGCCGCCGCAAGGGCGCCCGGGTCTCCTGCGAAGTCACCCCCCATCACCTGTGGTTCGACGACAAGCGCCTGCAGTATAAGGTGAACCCGCCCATCCGCACCGCCAACGACGTGAAGGCGCTGGTGGAAGCCATCAAGGACGGCACCGTCACCTGCATCGGCACCGACCATGCCCCCCACACCGCCGAGGAAAAGTCCAAGGGCGCTGCGGGCATGGTGGGGCTGGAAACCGCCTTTGCCGCTTGCTACACCAAGCTCTGCCGCATGGAAGGCCTGCCCCTGGAACACCTGAGCTTCCTCATGAGCGCCGGTCCCGCCGCCGTCATGGGTCTGGCCGATCGCAAGGGTCTGCTGTGCCCCGGCTACGATGCCGACCTGGTGCTGGTGGATATTGACCATATGTATACCGTGCACGCCGACAAGCTGCACAGCAAGAGCAAGAATACGCCGTTTGACGGCGAAAATCTGTACGGCCGCATCAAGATGACCATCAAGGGCGGCAAGATCACCTATCAGAGCGAAGAGTAAGGAGGCAATTTCCAATGACCAACATGGACAAACTGTATGCCAGCGTGGCAGCCAACGGCCCCGTGTGCGTGGGTCTGGACACCGAACTGAGCTATCTGCCCGAATCCGCCGTGGACAGCACCAAGACGGCAGGGGAGAACGTGGTGGCCTTCAACCGCGCCCTGATCGACGCCACCAAGTCTGCCGCCGGCTGCTACAAGGTGCAGATCGCCTACTATGAATCCCTGGGCCTGGACGGCATGCGTGCCTACGCCGAGACCCTGCGCATGGTGCGGGAGACCGGTCTGCCGGTCATCGCCGACATCAAGCGCGGCGACATTGCCAAGACCGCCGAAATGTACGCCAAGGCCCACTTCACCGGTGACTTTGAAGCCGACATCATCACCCTGGCCCCCTACATGGGCCTGGATTCCATCAGCCCCTACCTGCCCTACTGCAAGGACCAGGGCAAGGGCGTGTTCGTCCTGTGCCGCACCTCCAACCCCGGCGCCAAGGACTTTGAGTACCAAAAACTGGCCGACGGCCGTCACGTCTATGACCTGGTGGGCGACAGCATCTCCGCGCTGGGCCAGGATTACATCGGTGAAAGCGGCTACACCAGCCTGGGCCTGGTCATCGGTGGCACCCACACCGAGGAGGCTTCCGCCATCCGCGCCGCTTACAAGAACACCTTCTTCCTGATCCCCGGCTACGGTGCCCAGGGCGGCAAGGCTGCCGACATCGCCCGTTACCTGAACAAGGGCAACGGCGGCGTGGTCAACTCCAGCCGCGGCATCCTGCTGGCCTGGAAGAAGCAGCCCGGCGTCAACTATGCCGAGGCCGCCTATAACGAATGTGTCCGCATGAGGGAGGATATCCAGAGTGAGTGCGATAAACTGTAAGGCAAAGGTCCTCGGCCAGCAGGCCGTGGCCGCCGATATCCGCCGCCTGACGGTGGAATGGCCCGACGCCCGGCCGGAATTCCGGCCCCATGCCGGCCAGTTCTACATGCTGCGCTGCTGGGCTGCCGATGAAGCCCCGGTGCTGTCCCGCCCCATCAGCGTCCATGATTTTGATGCTGCTTCCAACACCCTGACTTTCCTGTATCAGGTCAAGGGCCAGGGCACCGAGAAGCTGGCCGCCCTGAAAGCAGGGGACACCCTGTCCCTCACCGGTCCCTGCGGCAACGGCTTCAATGTGGCCGAAGCCGCCAAATCCGGCACCGGCCGGGTGGCCGTGGTGGGCGGCGGCATCGGCACCGCACCCCTGCTGCTGCTCTGCAAGGAGCTGGCCGCCGCTGGCGCCAAGCCGGAACTGTATGTGGGCTTCCGGGATGAGCCCTACGGGCTGGAAGAATTCCTGCCCTACTGCGCCGCCGTCAGCGTGGCCACTGATTCCGGCGCCGTGGGATATCATGGCCTGGTCACCGGCATCCTGCACCCCGAAAACTTCGACCTTGTCCTGGCCTGCGGCCCCAACGTGATGATGAAGGGTGTGTATAAGATCTGCGCCGAAAAGCAGACCCCCTGCATCGTCAGCCTGGAACGCAAGATGGCCTGCGGTCTGGGCGCCTGCCTGGGCTGCACCTGCATGACCAAGGTTGGCCCGCGCACCGTCTGCAAGGATGGCCCGGTCTTTGATGCACAGGAGGTGTTCGACCTTGACTAATGTAGATCTGCATGTGGACCTGCTGGGCAAGCGTCTGGCCAGCCCGGTCATCGCGGCTTCCGGCACCTTCGGCTTCGGCCCCGAGTACGCCGACATCCAGGACCTGCGGGTACTGGGCGGTATCTCCGGCAAGGGCCTGACCCTCAACGGTCAGCCCGGCAACCCCGGCGAGCGCCTGTACGAAACGCCTTCCGGCCTGATGAACTCCATCGGTCTGCAGAACCCCGGCGTGGCCCACTTTATCGAGCATGAACTGCCCGCCATGAAGACCCTGGGCACCACCGTCTGGGCCAACCTGGGCGGCCACACCATCGAGGAGAACGTGGAAGGCGTGCGGATGCTCTGCGAAGCGGGCATCGACTTCCTGGAACTGAATATCAGCTGCCCCAACGTCAAGCAGGGCGGTCTGGCCTTCGGTATCCGCGCCGCGGATGCTTCCGAAGTGGTTTCGGCGGTGCGCAAGGTCTGCACCGTGCCTCTGGTGGTCAAGCTCAGCCCCCAGGCTGAGAATCTGACCGAGATGTGCAAGGCAGTGGAAGCCGCCGGTGCCGACGGCATCAGCCTGTGCAACACCTTCCAGGCCTGCGCCATTGACCTGGAACGCCGCAAGCCGGTGTTTGAAAACACCTTCGCGGGTCTGTCCGGCCCGGCGGTGCGTCCCATCGCCCTGCGCATGGTCTGGCAGGCCGTGGGCGCCGTCAACATCCCGGTCATCGGGCTGGGCGGCATCAGCACCGGCAAGGACGCCCTGGAATTCATCATGGCCGGCGCTGCCGCCGTGCAGGTGGGCACCGCCAACTTCCTGGACCCCATGGCCTGCACCCGCATCGTGAACGAGATGGCGGACTGGATGCAGGCCCACGGCGTGCAGAACCTGGACGAGATCCGCGGCTGCGCCCGGAAGAACTGAAATTTTATGCAATGACATTGCAAAATTATACAAATGATGCTATCATAAGGCAAAGAGTGGAAAAGAGCGGATGTGCGTGCCTTCGGGCCGATGTCTGCACAGGATAACAGGTATACGGAAACATAGTATGGAGGGTTTAACGATGGCAAGAGATGCAAAAGAAATTCTGAAGGAATGCGGTGCTTTTTTGGAAGGTCACTTCCTTCTTTCCAGCGGTCGTCACTCCGGGGCTTACTGCCAGATGGCCTATCTGCAGCAGTACCCCGACAAGTGCGCCGAGGTCATGGCTCCGGTGGCTGAAAAGCTGAAGGAGATGGACGTGGACCTGTTCGTTGGTCCCGCCATGGGCGGCATCGTCTATGCTTACGAGCTGGGCCGTCAGTGCGGCAAGCCCGCCATCTTCACCGAGCGTGTGGACAACGTCATGACCCTCAAGCGCTTCCAGATCAAGCCGGGCCAGCGCTGCATCATTGCCGAGGACGTGGTCACCACCGGTGTGTCCAGCCTGGAGACCAAGCGCGTGATCGAGGAAGCCGGCGGCATCTGCCTGGGCATCGTCTGCGTGGTGGACCGCACCACCGCCTCCGCGCCCTCTCCCATTCCCATCCTGGCCAGCGCCCTGAAGCTGGAACTGCCCAACTATGCCCCCGACGAATGCCCCATCTGCAAGGAGGGCAAGCTGCCGCTGGTTCATCTGGGCAGCCGTAAGATGAAGGAACAGGCAAAGCAGAAGCTGTGATTTTTGAAGCGAGGCAAACTATGCAGGCATATCTGATTTTGGCAAACGGTACGGTGCTCACCGGCAGCAGTATCGGCGCCGAAGGCACCACCGTGGGCGAGGTCGTGTTCGCCACCGGCATGGTCGGCTTTCAGGAGACCCTGACCGACCCCAGCTACTACGGCCAGATCATCACCCAGACCTACCCGCTGATCGG
>DXNX01000157.1 GCA_019413245.1 Oscillospiraceae bacterium | reverse complement strand
TCCTCCTTCTGCTTCCACCAGGCGTTGCCGTAGTTGCCCACGAAGTTGGGGTACTTCTTGAAGGCCGGGTAGTAGTGGGCCGGCAGCATTTCGGAGTGGGTGTACACATCCACGCCGGTGCCCTGGGTCTGCTCCAGCAGCATCTCCAGGTCGCGCAGGTCGTGGCCGGACACCAGGATGCCGGGGTTCTTGCCCACACCGATGTTGACCTTGGTGATCTCGGGGTTGCCGTAGGCGGTGGTGTTGGCCTTGTCCAGCAGCGCCATGCCCTGCACGCCGTACTTGCCGGTTTCCAGGGTCAGGGCCACCAGATCGTCGGCGGTCAGGCTGTCATCCAGGGTGGCGGCCAGGGCACGCTGCAGGAAAGCATCCACGTCCGCGTCGTCCTGCAGCAGGGCATTGGCATGCTTGGAGTAGGCGGAAAGGCCCTTCAGACCGTAGGTGATGAGTTCCCGCAGAGAGCGGATGTCCTCGTTCTCGGTGGAGAGAACGCCCACCTGCCTGGCCTTTTCGTCCCAGTCCCCTTCCCCGTTCCAGCGGGCGGCTTCGGGCAGGGCGGCGGTATCGGCCAGCTGTGCCAGCAGTTCGTTCTTGGCGTCCAGGGTGGCGCGGATGCGGGCCGCGATGGCTTCCTTGTCAAAGTTGGCGTTGGTGATGGTGGTGAACAGGTTCAGGGTGATGAGGTGGTTGATCTCGGCCGGAACCGGCTTGCCCTCCTTGCGCAGGGCAGTGGTCACGGCGGAAAGGCCCTTGCTCACATACACCAGCAGGTCCTGCATGGCGGCCACGTCGGGCTGTTTGCCGCAGACGCCCACCATGGTGCAGCCTTTGCAGCCGGCGGTTTCCTGACACTGATAACAAAACATCTTCTGTTCCATGGGTATTGGTTCTCCTTTTGGGTAATGGGGGGCTGCCTGGGGGTACGGGTCCGCTTATTCCCAGCGGATGGCCGACACCGGGCAGTTGTCAATGGCGGTCTGCACATCGTCCCGGTTTTCTTCGGTCACGGCGCCATAGACTTCGGACTTGCCTTCCTCGTTCAGACGGAACACAGAGTCGCAGGTGGCACAGCACAGGCCGCAGCCGATGCAGGTTTCCTGATCCACAATCACATTCATGGTATTTCTCCTTTTTGCTCAGAATACAACGACCAGCAGCATCTTGAAGGCTTCCTGGCCATAGACGGCATGGGGATGGCCCGCCGGCATGACGATGGATTCCCCGGCCTGCAGCTGGTATTCCTTGCCGTCGATGGTGATTTTGCCCACGCCGTCCAGGCAGGTGACGAAGGCGTCGCCGCCGGATTCATGGGTGCTGATCTCCTCGCCCTTGTCGAAGGAGAACAGGGTGATGCTCACGGCATCGTTCTGGGCCAGGGTCTTGCTGACGACCTGGCCTTCCTGATAGGCGATCTGGTCTTTCAGAACCAGGACTTGGGCCTGGCTGATATTTTTCATCTTCATGGATGAGCCTCCCAACCGGTCACGGTTATTTTCTTCGGTTTTTCCCGCTTTATGCAGGCAGCGGGAGCGGTGCAGGGCCGTTGAAAGGCCCGGTCTTGCGGGCGGGCAGCCTTGCGTTACGTCTATCAGTATACTATAATAGTAGGAAATGTCGGTGGTTATAACCACGAAAATGGAGGAATGCCCCATGCCGGACAAATTTCCCAAAACTTTTTTGAATGTGGATGAGCCAGAATACGAAGATTTGCTCTCCTGCGGGTGTATCCGCCTGTGCGACCACGAGAAAGGCACCGTCCTGTTCCACACCGGGGACCGCACCGAGGAATTCGGTATCCTGCTTGCGGGCGAGATCCACATCGAAAACATCGATGTATGGGGAAACCGCATCATCCTGCACAATATTTCGCCGGGACAATCCTTTGCGGAGACCTACGCCTTCTGCAAGGTGCCCATGATGGTGGATGTGGTGGCCGTACAGGACAGCCATGTGCTGTATGTGAATCTGGGCGTGCTGCTGACGCCGGACAATTACGGAAAATCCTGGTACCCGAAGCTGCTGCAGAACCTGCTGGTCCTGTCCACCAACAAGAACCTGGCCTGGTCCACCCGCATGTTCTGCATCACTTCCAAGAACATCCGCACCCGGGTGATGAATTATCTGTCCGCCGAAGCCGTCAAGCGCGGCACCATGGAGTTCACCATCCCCTTCAACCGCCAGCAGATGGCCGACTACCTGAACGTGGAGCGCAGCGCCCTTTCCAAAGAGTTGGGGCGCATGCGGAAAGAGGGAATCCTGAGCTACCGGAAAAATCAGTTTCACCTGCACCGCACGGCGGAATGTGAGATGTAAACCACGGCGGCCCGGCCTTCTGTTGTTGCCAGAAGGCCGGGCCGTCGTTTTGTATTTCGTTAGCGGATGTCCTGTAAAATCTGCTGCATCTGTTCATACTCGGTCCAGCTGCCGTTCAGTACCACGAAGTAGCCGTCGTCTGCGGGCCAGCTGAGCACCGTAAATTCCTGCAGTTTTTCCACCGTGAGGTCATTTATGGTGGAAAGCATACAGAAGTTTTCCCGGATGCCCTCCAGGTCATTCTGCGTCACCGTGCCGTCCGCGTTGTCCCCGATGAGCAGCGCGCGGTGGTCGTTGGGGTACTTCACGATGGTGAAGGCCTGCTCCCCTTTCCGGATGGTACAGGAATCATAGCCGTCCGCCGGGTTCCAGTTGGCTTCGCAGCCTTCCGGCAATGTTTCCAGGGAGAAATGCTGCAGCGGTACCGCGGCGGCGTCCTCGGTCATCAGGTAGGCTTTATTCCCCAGAATGCGGACCCGCACCACCGGCCAGACCGCGTATACTGCGGTGGAAAACAGCAGGCAGGCCGCTGCCGCCACAACCACAAGGGCCGTCACTTTGCGGCGCTTTTTCCGCAGGACCGGGGGCTGGAAATTATCCGCTGCCAGTGCGTCAAAGGCTTTCAGTTCGGCCGTGCGCTGTGCCGCACATGCCTGCGTGATCCAGTCATCAAAATTTGATTTCATAAAGACAAGCCCTCCTGTTCCAGTTGTTTTTTCATGGCGAGCCGGGCTCTGCGCGCCCGCTGGCGCACGCAGGCGGATTTCATTCCCAGCACCGCCGCGATCTGCCGGCTGTTCAATCCCTGCCCGTATTGCAGCTGCAGAATGGTGCGGTCGGTTTCCTCCAGTCGCTGCATGGCTGCCGACACCAGCCGGATGTTTTCCGCCCGCTCTGCCTGTTCC
The DNA here is from genome assembly GCA_019413245.1 of Oscillospiraceae bacterium. GTDB lineage: Bacteria > Bacillota > Clostridia > Oscillospirales > Ruminococcaceae > Gemmiger. Next base: position 2,647 of record DXNX01000157.1, on the reverse strand, counting down.
TGCGGCAAGGGTACATCGTCAGGAATTCCGGTCAGCATCGCATCCTCCACCGGGACAGGCAGATTTTTCCGCCGCATGTTGCAGGCAGTGTGCCGGACGGTGAGCATGACCAGGTGCCGCAATTTTTCGGGGTCGCGGGTGTCCAGATGCCGCACCGAATACAGACGCAGCCAACTTTCCTGCACAGCGTCCTGGGCCAGCGCTTCATCCCGCAGGATTCCGGCTGCCAGGGTGCACAACCGGGTGTAATCCCGCACAAATACCTGATAAAGTGCCGTTTGCTCCATGCCGCCACCTCCTTTTCCGGTTTTTGAAAGGCCTTTCATTTACTATAACACGCGACAGGCTTCTTCTGTGACGATACCGGCCCATTTCATAGGTTGCGGCTTTCTCCCGCCGGTTTTGCCACCGGATGTGCAAAATTCGCTCGCCTGTTTCCGGAGTGGGCAAGCTTTTCCATTAACACCCATAGTTTTGACCGCAGCATACACAAGCCGTATAATAGGAAAAAAGATTGTTGCCTCTTCCCCTCTTTTCTGAAAGGACTTTGCCATGCAAACCTGGAGCATCGAAGGAAAAACCGTCTCGCTTTTTCCCGCGGCCGTACCGGACGCACCGGTATTGTATCTCAATACCGTGGCGGGGGAAGGGCCGTCCATTTTTCAGCTTTTGCAAGACGGCGGCCGTCCGCCCTTTTCCCTGGTATCGGTGAGCGACCTGCAGTGGGAGCGGGATATGGCTCCGTGGGACTGCCCGGCGGTGTTTCACAACGCGCCGCCCTTTACCGGCGGTGCCGACGCTTACCTTCAGCTTCTGACCGGCCGGATTCTGCCGCAAGCGGAGAGCCGGCTTTGCGGAACACCGGCCTGGCGCGGCATTGCCGGGTACTCTCTGGCCGGACTGTTTGCAATTTACGCCATATACGAAACAGACCCTTTTTCCCGCGTGGCCAGCATGTCCGGGTCCCTGTGGTTTCCGGGCATCCGGGACTATCTGCTCACTCACGAGCCGAAATGCCGGCCGGAACACATGTATTTTTCTCTGGGCGACAAGGAACACAAGACTCGCAACCCCCTGATGCGGGGAAACCGGCAGAACACGCTGGACATTCAGGCATTTTTTCAGCAGCAGGGCATTGACACCGTATTTGTCTCCCACCGCGGCAACCACTTCGATCATGCCGCCGAACGCACAGCGGCCGGCCTCGCCTGGCTGTTGCAGGCGTAAAGGGACCTCTCTTCAGGAGGAGACGCTTGCACCACCTACGGAAAACCAGTATCTTACTTTTTCCCCGGTACCGAAAGTCATGTATACCCACCATTTCATGGTCCTGTTCATGCGACTTGTCCAGACTCTGACGGGCCCGGCCGACAAAACAACGCGGGTGGGCTGCAGAAGCTGATTGTAATCTTTTATGGCGAGCCATGAACGAAAGCTCCTGTGCTGCGGGCAACGCGCAGGCCGCTCTTCCGCAAAACAAGCAGACACCCCCGGAAACCGCAGGGATGTCTGCTTGTTTTTTATGGAAAAATCCGCATGGAGAACGGTTCAGTCCGGCAGGGTCTCGATGCGGGTGCAGACCCGCTCCAGCAGGCTGTCGCTGTGGCTGACCACCAGCAATCCCAGGTTGCGCTGTTCCGCCTCCCGGACAAGGAAGTTCCAGATCTGTGCCTGGGTGACCAGATCCAGCATGGCGGAGATCTCATCGCACAGAAGGAACCGGGTGGCCGGGTGAAGGGCCCGGGCCAGGCAGAAACGCTGCAGCTCGCCCCCCGACAGTTCCGCCGGGAAGCGTTCCATCCAGCCGTCCTCAATGTGCAGGGCTTCCAGCAAACGGCGGTCCACCGGGCCGCTTTCCGCCAGGGTCACCCCCAGGCGAAGCAGCGGGTCCACCACAGTTTCGGGATGCTGCCAGACCATCTGGACCGGGCAGACGCCCTTTCTGCCGTAAACCGGCTGTCCGTCCAGCAGCAGCTGACCGGACCGGGGCCGCGCATACCCCGCCAGCAGACGGCAGAGGGTGGTCTTGCCCCGGCCGCTGGGAGCCTTGAGCCCCACGCGCTCCCCCGATGCAATGCTCAGGCTGATATCCTGCAGCACCAGGGCGCCGTGGCGGCCCCGGTAGGTAAAGGTCACATGATTGGCTTGCAGGGTCATGGTCATTCCTCCCTCTGCGGATTCAGGCACCGCACCATTCCGCCCCGCCAGGGGCGCAGGGGCAGCTCGGCGGTCTCCCGGCACTGCGGCGTACTGCGGGCACACTGCCCTGCGAAGGGGCAGCCCGCCGTCTGGGTCCCGGGATAGGGCTGGGCCCCCTCGATGGGCTGAAACCCATGCTCCGGCATGGCCCGCCACAGGGCCCGGGTGAACGGGTGGCGCAGGGTCTGCGGCCCGGCGAAATCCGCCGCCGAGGCCACCTCGATGGTCTGGCCGGCGTAAAAGACCGCCACCTGGTCGGCGATGGTCAGGGCCAGTTCCAGGTCGTGGGTGATGAGCAGCACCCCCGCGCCGCCCTGGGCCAGTTCCCGGAAATGGCCCAGGATCCGTTGCGCGGCCCGGGCGTCCAGGCCGGGGGTGGGTTCATCGGCAATAATGAGGCGGGGGGACTGGGTGACGGCCGTGGCAATGAGCACCCGCCGGGCCATAC
>DXNX01000156.1 GCA_019413245.1 Oscillospiraceae bacterium | reverse complement strand
GAACACAATTTTTGCGCACTCAAGATTTTTGCGTACCAGCGGCGGGCGCCTTTACGCCATCGCCTTTTTTGCCCATTCAATGATTTAAATATTCTTTGATACAAATATTTTTCTCAATGTTTCTTTCTGCCGCTCAGAGAAGAAGGCAGCAGTTTGCATAATCAGCGCAAAAATTGCTCATTCATTTTTCCAATTGCCCGGAAGCGCTCTTGTATTTATGAGCAAATATTGTTCGTTTTTTAATTGTGGCGAACAGAATACGCTATTTTTTTGCTGCAAAAGTTTTGCTATGATAAATAACAGCGGCAAACCGCACAAACAGAAAAAGCGCTGCGGACTGAGCGCAGCGCTTGTGCCAATTTCGGCTTCAGTTTTCTTTGTTGACCCGCTTGAAATACTGACGGTATTGCTGAGGAGAAAGCCCGGTGGCATCCTTGAACACACGGCGGAAATGGGCGCTGGTCATAAAGCCGGATTTTTCCGCCACCGTGGAAATGCTGTCGTTTGTTTTCTCAATCAGGCTTTGGGCTGCCTTGATACGCACCCCGTTGATATATTCGATCAGGCTCAGATTGATGGTTTTTTTGAACAGACGGCTGAGATAATACGGGCTGATGTAAAACTGGCTGGCAATCCCGGTCAGGGTCAGTTTTTCGGCATAATGTTCCGAAATATAACTCTGGATCTGATCCACAATGCGGTTGGTCACCCGGCCATTGTCTCCGCCCAGCTTTTTCTGGTTTTCGCACATTTTCTTCAGCTGCAGAAGCAACGTGGCCAACAGCATTTTCCGTTCTGCTTGGCACTCCGGCTCTTCCCCCTGTATGGCAATCAGCTGCTGCAAAACCGAATACACATAGTTCTGCTGTTTGACCGTAATATTGCTGAGAAGATGATTTTCTTCCTTGCTCAGAAAGCTAAAAAAGTCCAGGTCAGGGAAGGCTTCCACAATCTCCTTCATGTACTCTGCGCTGAAGTTGCAGACAATACGGCTGGAAGGTCCCTCCCCCACCGACCCGGTCTTGTGGAGCTGGTTTTCACCGATCATGATAACACTGCCGGCGTTGACAATATAGGCGGCATCCTCAATGAAATACCGGCGGGTGCCCTCCACCTCGTAATAGATTTCATACTTATGATGGGTGTGGAAGGAAGACATTTCAAAATTGGTCTCATAACCCACATATTCGATAAAAAAGTCCACATGGGGAGAATAGGTATATTCACGCACCACAATCACTTCTCTCCTTAGATTCTTTCTTGTCCTGCGGTCATTTCTTGTCTTTTCTTACACAATAGCACAATTTTTGTCAATTTGCAAATCATTTTTCAAACGGGAGGTTCCACCATGCAAGTCCGGCTTCTCCGCGCCATGACACGAAGCGCGGTATTTGAGCTTTGCAACAAAAGTTGCTATTATGCTCCCGTTCCCTTCCATGTATCGCTGAACGGAACAGCCGTTCTGCAGGACTGTAGAACGAACGTCTTTTCCCTGTACGGACTGGAACCGGACCATCCATACAACGTCCGCATACAGACGCCTGACGAGCAGGCCGAAATCACCTTCCGGACTCAGGCCGAGAGCTTTTTTGTGGATGCCTCCCGTTACGGTCTGACCGGCGACGGCATCACCGACGACACCGCCAAACTGCAGGCAGCCCTTTCCACCTGTCCGCCGCACGGCACTGTCTATGTACCGGCCGGTACCTATCGCACACAGAGCCTGTTTTTGCGCAGCGACATCACACTCTATCTGGAAAAAGGCTGTACTCTGTTGGGCGGGACCGACCGCCGCCAGTATCCCATCTTGCCGGGGGTTCTTCCCTGTTGCGATGAGGTCAGCGAGCATTATCTGGGCACCTGGGAAGGCAATCCGCTGGATTGCTTTGCCGGATTGATCAACATTATCAACGCGCAGAACGTAGTCATTACCGGCGAAGGCACCATCGACGCCAACGCCCAGGCCGGAGACTGGTACGAAAATGTCCGCGTTCGCCGCGGTGCCTGGCGGCCCCGGCTCTTTTTCACCAGTAACGCTGAGAACGTGGTCCTGCATGGCGTGAAGGTCCGCAACAGCTATTCCTGGACCATTCACCCCACCTATTCCCGGAACCTGGACATTCTGAACGTCGATATTCTCAATCAGGCAGACAGCCCGAATACCGACGGAATCGATCCGGACGCCTGCAGCCATGTGAATATCATCGGCAACAACATCTGCGTGGGCGATGACTGCATTGCTTTGAAGAGCGGAAAGGTATTCACCGGTATGCGGCTGGGTATTCCCTGTGAATACATCACCGTCCGGAACTGTCTTTTGGATCGCGGCCACGGCGGACTGGTCATCGGCAGCGAAATGAGCGGCGGCGTCCGCAACGTTCATGTGTCGCAGTGCCTGATGAACCATACCGACCGCGGCTTCCGCCTGAAAACACGGCGCGGCCGTGGAAAGAACGCCATTATTGACGGTCTGGTTTTCCGGGACATTGAAATGCGCGGGGTACTTACCCCCTTCGTCATCAACATGTTTTATTACTGTGACCCGGACGGCAAAACCGAGTATGTACAAAGTCACGACCCCTTGCCATTGGATGAAATGACACCTCATCTGGGCAGTTTCACACTGGAAAACATAACGGCCACTGATGCAGAATATGCCGGATGCTGGTTCAGCGGACTGCCCGAACAGCCCATTGAAAGCATCGAGATGCGCAATGTGCGCATCTCCTTTGCCCCGCAGGCCGGTTACGGACAGGCCGCCATGATGTGCAACGCCGAACCATGCAGCAAACTGGGTTTCCAGGCAGAAAATGTACGGCGGATCCGTTTGCATAATGTACAGCTTATCGGTTACAAGGGCGAGCGGCTGCAGCTTTTGCATGTGGGCGAACTGATTGAGGACTGAATACGGGGAGGAAGTATCGTGACCAGACAGGAAATTTTGCAGGCCTTGGGCCGATATGCTGACGACCTTGCAGAAGGCAGAGAGACAATTCCGGAATCGTCTGCCGAAACGAACAGCGGCAATTGCCTGACCGCCGCGTTTCTGAACCTGTACAAGGCTACGGGTAAAGAAAAGTGTCTGACCTTTGCCCGAAACATGCTGGATAGCTCTATCCCAGGCGATTATGCACAGGACCGCAGCATAGGCAGCTTCGGCATGGGGAAAAACTTTCTTACTCTGTACGACCTGACAGGACTGCCCCGTTACCGGGATACAGTCGAAGTCTTCCGCCGTCATATGGACAGATTGCCCCGCACCCGGGAAGGCGTTTTCCGGCGTGCCAGCGGCGTAATCCAGCTGGAAGACACCTATGCGGTCCATCCTTTTTATATGGCGTACGAAACCCGCTTCAACGGCATGAAAGGCTGTCTGGACAGCTACCGACAGTTCATGAATATAAAGAAGTACATGCAGGACCCTGTCACCGGTTTATATGATCATGGTCGCGACGAAACCCTCCGCATGCCCTGGGCGAACCGGGAGACGGGCTGCAGTCCTTATGTTGTGATGTCAGCTATGGGGTGGTTCCTGGCCGCCATGGCCGATGTGCTGGAAGGCATGGACGAACAACTGTACTATGAATATCGTGGCATCATGGCCATGCTGAAAGATGCGGCAGACGCCCTTCTGCCGTTTCAGGAACCGGAAAGCGGCCTGTTCCAGCAAATCATCGGCCAACCCGGCCTGCCCGGCAATGATCCGGAAACTTCCGGCACCTTCCTGTTTGCTTATTCGGTGCTGAAAGGGGTCCGCCTTGGGTATCTGCCAAAGTGGTTTATTGCCTGCGGCGAAAAAGCCTTTTACGGCAGCTGCTGCCGTTGTCTGTCGCCAGACAATGGCGGACAGGTACGGTTCTCTGGCGTCAGTCCGGAATTCGACCTAGGCAGTGCCGGAAGCAGCCGTGACCTCCTGCCGTGTTATCTCAGCCAGCTGCCTCTTCAGAACAAGCTGTCCGGGCTTGGCCCGATGATGCTTGCTTACGCCGAAATGCTGACACCGAGAAAGGCTGTATGGTAAACTGTCTTTCCGGCTTTTTCAAGTACGCTTCTATTTTCAGGCATCCACGCCACAGACTTTAAAAGGATCAAAAGTATGAAAAACTACACCCGTAAAATTGTTACGATCTGCGCAGACGGCAGCGGCGAATACACCACGCTTTCCGCTGCCGCTGCCGCACAGACCCCTGACACTCCGGTTCAGTTCATCATGGGACCAGGCATTTACCACGAACGGCCCTTTCTGGAGCTGAACGATTATGTGATTACCGGCGCCGGGAAAGAGAAAACCATCCTCAGTGCCGGAGTCGGTGGATTGGACCCCTGGCCCGGGGAAGCCAAGACCGGCACGTTCCGCAGTTGGACCTTGTTTCTGGGCGGGACCTGTGCGCGGGTTGAGCATATGACTATTGAAAACACTGCCGGAGACGGGGCCAAAGCCGGGCAGGCGCTGGCCGTATATGCCGATGCCTCCCGGGTATGCATGGTGGATGTGGCTTTGTACGGGAATCAGGACACTTTGTTTACGGCTCCGCTTCCCCTGACAGAGCGCGAGAAGCACGGCTTTCGCGGTCCGCGGGAAAATACGCCCCGTTTCGATACCAAACAGTATTACCGCGACTGCATCATCAGCGGCAACATCGATTTCATTTTTGGCGGTGCCGATGCAGTTTTCGACCACTGCCGCATTATTCCGCTTACCCATAAAAAACGCGTCAGTTACATTACCGCCGCCAGCACACCGCAAAACCATCCCGGCTATCTGTTTGCAGACTGCACTGTACAGGGGACCTGCCCCAAAGGAAGCGTCTTTTTGGGACGTCCCTGGCGTGCCTACGCTCGGGTGTTCTGGCTCAATTGCCGGTTGAGCGACGAGATTCATCCCGCCGGTTGGGATGATTGGGGAAATTCCGCCAACAGAGACACCGTGCAATTTGGAGAAAGCGCCTCCTATGGTCCGGGGGCATCTGAAAAGACCCGCGCGTTTGGCTCGGTGAACAACGAAAAGGAAACCTCTGCCATGCAGCACAGATTGCTTGCTTTCCGGCGGGATTTCGGTTTTGCGGAAAGCTGAAAAAGCAAAAAAAGAGCTGGTTCCCTTTTATCTGTGGGAACCAGCTTTTTTATTGCCCGCTTAGATGGCACAATGGGCTTCGACTTTTTTCAGAATCATCGATCCGGTTCACAATCCAGGATAGATGGTATATCAGCCCAACGTTCCGGCTCTGTGATATAACGTTCCTTGATCCAGGCCATGGCGGCATCAAGGCCTTCCTGATTTCCTGCAAACTCCGCCTGCGACATTTTTTCCTCCGCCGTATGTTCCAGGCTCCAGGGGCCCGGCCAGACAGTCGCCGTCAGATACTCCACCTTTTTCTTGCCGGTTTCATCAGCCGGATCAGCCTTTTTCCCGGGCATCACCAGAAAACGCATGCCGCCTTCGGCCCCGGAATAGGGATTACCGTTGTGAAACCAATGGTAGATAGGCAATGCAAAGGACATGAATGACGCTTCCTTTCTGTCTGATACTTGATAAAAAGTATATCATTTGTGTGTAGAAGCGTCAATCAAGCCGCCTCCCCCGTATAGAAACGGTAGAAACGCCTGCGTCATCTCTGGCGCAACGAGTGAAAAGTATTTCCTTGCCCTTTTGGTATATATGTATATGATCCTGTGAGCCGCCTAAAATTTCGCTAAATAAATGTTTAGCGAATACCAGTGCCCTATCGAACGCTATATGAAACGAAATTTCAGACGCCACCGGATATCGCCGAAGCCGTCTGTAACAAGCGGGTCGTATTTACGGCTTTGAAAAGCAAGTCAAGACCCCCGGCTAAGCCGGGGGCTTGTGTAAGCCCTAGAAGGGCATCGTACCGGCA
>DXNX01000155.1 GCA_019413245.1 Oscillospiraceae bacterium | reverse complement strand
TGTCTGTTCAGCGGCGATACCCTGTTTGCTTCGTCCTGCGGCCGTACAGACCTGCCGGACGGCAGCCCCGAACAGATGCGCAGCAGCCTTTCGCTGGTGGCCAATCTGCCCTTGCCGGACGAAACCAAGGTTCTGCCCGGCCACGAAAGTTTTTCCACCCTTGGCCAGGAACGCCGCAGCAACCCGTTTCTGTTGGGTGAATGGTACTGATTTTTGCAGGAGGTTCTCCGCATGCACATCATTCTGCGCGGCCAGTCGGCCGGTTATGAGGCCGAACATGTGGCCCGTCTGTTTTTCCCGGATGCGGTTCTGGGCGGGGCGGACTGCCGCCTGGACGACCCGGAACAGGACATCATCGCGGCTGTGGACCACAGCCTGGCCCAGATCGTCTGTCTGCGTCAGGGCGGTGACCTGTTTTGGAAAATTGCCACGGTGGAGCGTGACCTGCCGCCCAAACAGCGGGAGTATGCCCTGTGCCGTCTTTTGTATACTCTGGCCTGTGAACATACCGGCATCCGTCCGCCCTGGGGCATGATGACCGGTGTGCGCCCGGTGCGTATCATCCACGATATGCGGGATGCCGGTGCCACCGAGGAACAGATCAAACAGCGCTTCCTGGATGAGTATGACTGTACCCCCAAGCGTTATGAAATGGCGCTGTCCATCGCGGACCTGCAGCGTCCGGTCCTGGAAGATTCCCAGCCCATGGACTGCAGCGTCTACGCAGGCATTCCGTTCTGCCCCACGCGGTGCAGCTACTGCAGCTTTGTTTCCCGCACGGTGGGGGATAAGGCTACCCGCGCCCTGGTGGAACCCTATGTGGACTGCCTGTGCCGGGAACTTACCGCCACCCGACAGGCGGTGGACGAATGCGGCCTGCGGGTTCGCACGCTGTACATCGGCGGCGGTACCCCCACCAGCCTGACGGCGCCGCAGCTGCGCAAACTCATGGCGCAGATGGCAGAGAGCTTCCCGCTGTCCGAACTGCAGGAGTACACGGTGGAAGCCGGGCGCCCCGACTGCACCGATGAGGAAAAACTGCGGATTCTGAAGGAGTACGGGGCCACCCGCATTTCCATCAACCCGCAGACTTTCTCCGATGAAGTGCTGCGCAATATCGGGCGCCGTCATACCGCCCAGGATATTCTGGACTGTTACCGCACCGCCCGGGCCGTGGGCCATGACAACATCAACATGGACCTGATTGCCGGGCTGCCCGGGGATACGGTGGAAGGCTTCCGCCGCAGCCTGGAAACCGCCATTTCTCTGGACCCGGAAAACATCACCGTGCATACCCTGACCCTCAAGCGGGCCTCCAATCTGGTGGTGGAACACCGCGCCGCCGCATATGCTGATGTGGCAGCCATGCTGCAAAGCTGTGACCTTTTGTATCAGGCGGGATACCGCCCCTATTATCTCTACCGCCAGAAAGGCACGCTGCAGAACCTGGAAAACATCGGCTGGAGCAAACCCGGCCGGGAATGCCTGTATAATATCTACATTATGGAGGAAGTCCACACGATCCTGTCGGCCGGAGCGGGTGGTTCCACCAAGCTGGTCATGCCGGGGCAGCGCCGCGGCAGAATCGAGCGCATCTTCAACTTCAAATACCCGACCGAATATATTGATCGCTTCGACACGGTCCTGGACCGCAAGAAGGGAGTGAAACGATTCTATGACACTTGTCTCCAAACAGACGCCGCCCAAGCGGCTGGTCGGCTGTGAACTGATCAATCTGGCCGCTGGCGACCACGCCCGGTTCGTGCAGGTGTGCGAACAGCGTTATCATGACCGTCTGGATGCCGCCGCCCAGGCGGCGCTGAACAGCGGGGCGCAGATCGTCATGCTGACCGGTCCTTCGGCCGCCGGCAAGACCACCACCGCCCGCAAACTGTCCGAGCGGATCGCTGCCGCCGGACGCCGCAGCGCTGTCATCAGCCTGGACGACTTTTTCGTGGGGGAGGGCCGTTATCCTAAGCAGGCGGACGGCTCGGATGACTATGAGTGCGTGGAGGCACTGGACCTTCCGGTGCTGCGCCGCTGCCTGCAAAACCTGGCCGAAACCGGTACTTGTGATACCCCTGTTTTTGACTTTTTGACCCAGAAGCCCACCGGAACCACCCGTCATATCGACGGACGGGGCGGCGTGGTCGTCATTGAAGGCCTGCATGCCTTCAATCCGGCGCTGGGCGTTTCTGAGCTGCCCGAAGGTGCGGCCATCCACATTTACGCCGGTCTGCGGGAGGAGTACGCTGCCCCGGATGGTTCCCGCGTGCTGGCCACCCGGGACATCCGCCTGGCCCGCCGGCTGACCCGGGACTTTTTGTTCCGCGGCCATGATGCGGACTTTACCCTGCGGCTGTGGCCCCATGTCTGCCAGTCGGAAGACCGCTATATCAAGGCGTTCAAGAGCCGCGCCGATCTGGTGCTGGATACTTCTTTCAGTTATGAGGTCTGCCTGTGGGGGCATTATACCCGCAAGATGACCGCTATGGACTATGCCGGCCGCCTGAAGGACCTGTGCGACCGGTTCGCCGCTTTTGACCCGATGCCCGGCACAGAAGTGCCTTCCGACAGCATGCTGCGCGAATTTATTGGACAATAATCAGTAGAATGTACTAATACTGGCAAATATTAACGAAAACGTAACATTTTCGCCGCATTTCAGATTGCAATGCGCGGCGCAATCGGCTATAATGCAGATAGCAACGGGTCGTGCGGAACACGGCCCGCCCCAGTATTTTATGAATGTGAGGTGCGTTTCCCATGACGTTTGAACTCGATTTTGATAAGATCAAAGAACAGAGCATGCAGTTTGTTGATGTGGCCAAAAAGACCGCGATGGATCTGGCTGACAAGGGCAAGAACCAGCTCGACCTGATCAACCAGCAGACCCAGCTCTCCAAGGCGCAGCGCCAGCTGGGCGCCCTGGTATATACCCTGCACAAGTCCGGCGAGGAGAACCAGCCTCTGGTGGATAAGTATATCGAACACATTGCTTCCATCGAAGCTGCCATCGAGGAAATCAAGGCCCGCATGACCGCCGATGAGGCTGCCCAGGCCGAGCAGGCTGCCGCCCAGGCCACCGATGTGACCGATACCGCCGAAGCTGCCGCGCCCGAAGAAGAATTTTTTGAGGATGAGGGAGAAGTTTCCCCCAACCAGCCCACCAAGACCTGCCCGGTCTGCAGTGCAAAAGTCGACGTGGACGCGCTGTTCTGCAACCACTGCGGCGCACAGCTGTAAAACGTGACTTGACGAATTGAAATTCTGTTGTACAATAGAAATTCGGCGCGCCGCGGCGCCGCAGGGGAGAATATGACCGAATATCCGCAAAAAGCTCAGTATACGGCGGATGACCTGGTGGCCATCATTGCCATTCTGCGGGACCCGGAAAACGGCTGCCCGTGGGATAAGGTGCAGACCCATGAATCCATCCGTATGAACTTCCTGGAGGAAGCATACGAAGCGGTGGATGCTATTGATCTGCAGGACCCGGAACTTCTGTGTGAAGAACTGGGGGATGTGCTGATGCAGGTCGTGTTCCATGCCCGCATGGAGGAAGAATCCGGCCGCGGCGGCTGGGCGCAGATCTGTGATGGCGTATGCCGCAAGCTGATCTGGCGTCATCCGCATATTTTTGGGGCCCAGAGCGGTGCCGAAGGCATAAATGACTGGGATGCGCTCAAGAATATGGAAAAGGGCCGCACCACCATGGCCGCGGACCTGGCCAGTGTGCCCCGCGCATTGCCTGCCCTGATGCGTGCTGCGAAGCTGCAGAAGCGTGCCGCCAAACACGGCACGGAAACCCCGGCCCCTGCGCCGGAAGAACTGGCGCATCTGGCACAGAAAGCCGTGCAGAACGGTCCCGAAGCCGAACAGGCTGTGGGGCAGCTGCTGTTTGCGGCGGTTTCTCTGGCGCGGGCTTTGGGCATCAACCCGGAACAGGCGCTGACCCGCTGCAATGATGCGTTTGAGAAAAACGCACCCGAAACAACCGTCTAAAGGCGGAACTGTGAATGTTCGTTACCCGCTTTTGGCATATAAATCACTTGGAGGTATAAACAATGACCAAAGTTGAACTGATCGCCGCTGTCGCTACCAATGCCGGCCTGACCAAGAAGGACGCCGAGAAGGCTGTCAGCGCCACGCTGGACGTGATCACCGATGCTCTGAAGAATGGCGAGAAGGTATCCCTGGTCGGCTTCGGCACCTTTGAAGTGCGTGAGCGCAAGGAACGTCAGGGCCGTAACCCCCAGACTCGTGAGCCCATGACCATTCCTGCTTCTAAGCTGCCCGCCTTCAGCGCCGGCAAGGCCCTGAAAGACGCTGTCAAGTAATCAAGCGTTTTTAAAGCGCATTGCCTGCCGCCGGCCTGTCTGGCCCGGCAGGCATCTTTTTTATGGCTCAATCGGAAAGGAAAGCCCATGCGTCTGGATAAATATCTCAAGGTCAGCCGCCTGATCAAGCGCCGCACCCTGGCCAATGAAGTGGCCGATGCCGGCCGCATTCTGGTGGGCGGCAAGCCTGCCAAGGCCAGCTATGCGGTCAAGGTCGGCGACGTGATCGAAATCACCTTCGGCAACCGTCCGGTCAAGGTCCGTGTTCTTTCGGTGGATGAACCCAAAGGCAAGGACGTTGCCCGTGAATTGTACGAAGTGCTGGAAGGCTGAAAAAACTTTCCGGCTCGCCCCTGCAAGGGGGCATAAACAGGCTCTCTGGTGCATATGTATTACCATACCGCACCAAGGGGGCTTTTTTCTATGCCAGAACAAACCAGCCAGACCGCTGTCATGCCGCCGGCCGAAGTCCCGGCGTTCAAATCCCATACGCTTCAATTGGAAGACCGTGCCCGGCTCACGGTCACCGGGGTCACTCGTATCGTCAGCTGTGACGAAACCGGCGCCTTGCTGAAAACAGCCCAGGGGGACCTGACCATCGGCGGACAGGGCATTCAGATCGGGGAACTGTCGGTGCGAACCGGTCAGGTCCACATCACGGGAAAAATCGAATTCCTGCAGTACACCGAAAACCGGGAAAGCAGCGGGGGATTGCTGGCCCGCCTTCTGCGCTGATGGCGGCCGCACCGGACCTTTGGGCTTTGGGGCGGGACGTGCTGTGGTGCCTGGGCCTGGGCCTGCTGCTGGGCGCTGCACGGGACCTGGCAGGATTGCTGTTCGGCAATGGCCGGGTCCTGGAATTTCTGTGGGACCTGGCGGCCTTTTCAGCTGCGGCTGTGCTTTTGTGCGGGTTTGCGGCGTCGGCCTCGGCCGGCGGGGGAGCGCGGTGGTACATGGCCCTGGGAATGGGCGCCGGTGCCCTGGCCTGGCAGTGGGCTGTATCCGGTACGCTGCACCGCCTGACACGCCGCCTGGAGGCAGGGCTCGGATTCTGTGCCGGGTATCTTCAAAAGATAGCTGAGGCGCCTTTTGTGCATCTGCGGCAGCGGTACAGGACCCGAAAACAGGCAAAAAACGCCTTGAAATCGAAAAAAATCAAACAAAAAGTAACAAAGCGGAAAAAACAGTTGCAAAAACAGAGGAAAATATTATATAATTGATTCTGCATAAATCTGCTATATCCGACATTGCAAAGGAGGCGGAGCAGACCATGAGCCGAAAGTCCGGTATATTGCGGCGTTTGCTCCCGCTGCTGATCCTGATTCTGTGCGCATCCCTGATTTACAGCCTGGTACGCTGCCAGATGTCCATCAGTGCCAAGCAGCAGGAGCTGGTCAGCGTACAGACGCAGCTGAACGACCAGCTGGCTGAAAATGAGGAGCTGCAGCGCACGCTGGATGATGGGGAAGACGCCATCATCGAGCGCATTGCCCGTGATGAAGGCTACTCCAAGCCCAATGAGCGCATCTGGAGAGACATCAGCGGCAA
>DXNX01000154.1 GCA_019413245.1 Oscillospiraceae bacterium | reverse complement strand
GTGTATAAGAGACAGTCCTGCCCCTGCGCGCTGGTCATCAGCATTCCGCTGACCTTCTTCGGGGGCATCGGCGGGGCATCCCGCTGCGGCATCCTGGTCAAGGGCGGTAACTATCTGGAAGCCCTGGCCCACACCGGGACGGTGGTTTTTGACAAGACCGGCACCCTGACCAAAGGCGTGTTTGAAGTCAGCCGCATCTCCCCCGCTCCGGGCCACACCGAAAAGGAAGTGCTGGAGCTGGCCGCCGCGGCGGAAAGTTTTTCCAACCATCCCATCAGCAAGAGCCTGCGGGAAGCCTGCCCCGACTGCGCCCTGCGGGCCACCGACGCCCAGGAGATCGCCGGGCACGGCGTGTCTGCCCTGGTGGACGGCCGCCGGGTGCTGGCAGGCAATGCCAAGCTCATGGAGGCCGAGTCCATCCCCTACACCCCCGACGACGGGGTAGGCACGGTGGTCTATCTGGCCTGTGACGGGGTGTTCTATGGCTCTGTCCTGATTGCCGACGAGGTGAAAGAGAACGCCCGCGCCGCCATCGACAGCCTGCACCGCCAGGGCGTGCGTACCGTCATGCTCACCGGCGACAGCAAGGCCGTGGCCGCCGGGGTGGCGGCCCAGCTGGGCATTGACGATTACCACGCCGAACTGCTGCCCGACGACAAGGTCCGCCGGGTGGAGGAACTGCTGGCGGACAAGAGCCGGGGCAACCTGGCCTTTGCCGGGGACGGCATCAACGACGCCCCGGTGCTCATGCGGGCCGATGTGGGCGTGGCCATGGGCGCCCTGGGCAGCGATGCCGCCATCGAGGCCGCCGACGTGGTGCTGATGGACGATGACCCGGCCAAGATCGCCCTGGCCATGCGGGTGGCCCGCCGGTGCATGCGCATCGTGTACGAGAACATCGTCTTTGCCCTGGGCATCAAGATCCTGTTCCTGCTGCTGGGTGCCGTGGGCATCGCCAACATGTGGTGGGCGGTGTTTGCCGACGTGGGCGTCATGGTGCTGGCAGTGCTCAACGCCACCCGGATGCTCTCCACCCGCGCGTACCGCAACTGAAAGTGAAACCAAAAAAGGCCCGGGCCCCGCAAAGGGGTCCGGGAATTTTTTATTTGTTGGCTTCCGGGTCCTGGTAGCTGCCTTCCGCATCCAGGTATTCCAGATGCAGATGCGCACCGGCTTCGCTCTCACTGGGGATGGTACCCAGAGTACCCAGCACGTCGCCCCGGTGCACCTCATCCTCCGCCTTCACATCGGCCTTGTCCAGGCCGCAGTACCGCCAGAGGCTGCCGTCCGCATCCTTGACTTCCACCACCGTGCCCCACAGAGGGTCCTGGGCGGCGCTGACCACCGTACCGGCGACCACCGCGTGGATTGTATCCCCGGCTGCGGCGGCGTAGTCGGCGCCGTTGTGGGTGCGCCAGTCGCCCAGGGTTTCGTTGAACACCAGTTCACTGCCGCTGAAAGGCTGCACCGGTTCAGCATCCGCCGGCGATACGGACAAGGCGGCCGACGAGGCCACAGAGGCGCCAGAGGCTGCCCCACCGTCGGATGCTGCGCCAGACGGCTGCTGCACCGAGGAGGAGGCAGGCGACTCGGAGGGCTGTGCAGAGGGCTGCGACGACGGCACAGGCGTCTGCACCGGCACATCCTCGGCGGGATTGGTAACGATGGTATCCGGCTGGTTCCATGCGGCATCCTCCTCCAGGGCGTTCTTGCGTGATTCGGTCAGATCGGCCACGTTGCGCACCACGCTGCGGATGGCCAGTACCCCGGTGATGGTGGCCACCAGCAGCAGGGCCAGGCAGACCAGGTATAATCCTCTTTGCTTGAAAAATGCTTTGAAGCTGTTCATCTTCCCCCGTCCTTTGCTGCAAAAATACATGCGCGGGCGGTGCCCGCGGTTCGGTTTACGGTTAGTGTGGCACGCCGCGCCGGGGTTTATACAGGTCCTGATGCACCAAAAGCAAAAGTTGGTTGGTTTGGGGCCTTTTGGGCCGGTCCCGGGCCCTGTTTCGCGCAATTTTTTTCTTGTGCCGGACGCAGGCTTTTCGTATAATCAAAGCAGAATCAAGCTCCGCTGCGGGCGGGGTCTGCAAGACAGGAGGGTTTTGTCATGTCCCATATCATCGTCAACGCCAACCGGTCGGCGGGCGTCATCAACAAAAACATCTACGGCCATTTTTCCGAGCATCTGGGCCGCTGCATCTACGGCGGACTGGCCAACGCCGACGGCAGTCTGCGCACCGATGTGGTCAGCGCCCTGAAGGAGCTGCATGTGCCGGTGCTGCGCTGGCCGGGCGGCTGTTTTGCCGATACCTACCACTGGCGGGACGGCGTCGGCCCCAAAGACCAGCGCAAGACCATCGTGAACACCAACTGGGGCGGCGTGACCGAGGACAACGCTTTCGGCACCCACGAATTCATGGCCCTGTGCCGGGAACTGGGATGTGAGCCCTACATTTCCGGCAACGTGGGCAGCGGCACGGTACAGGAGTTTTCCGACTGGGTGGAGTACTGCAACATGCCCGGGCGCTCCCCCATGGCCGACCTGCGCCGGGAAAACGGCCAGGAAGCCCCCTTCAACGTGCGGTACTGGGGCATCGGCAACGAGACCTGGGGCGGCGGCGGCAACATGCGGCCGGAGTTTTACGCCGATGTCTGCCGGCAGTATTCCTCCTTCCTGCGCAGCTACGACCCGGCCCTGAAGCCCTACAAGATCGCCTGCGGCGCCAGCGAGGACGACTACCACTGGACCCGCGCGGTGGTGGAGAGCGCCGGCCGGGTCATCGACGCCATCAGCCTGCACTACTACACCATGACCGGTGACAGCTGGCACACCAAGGGCAGCGCCACCGACTTTGACCGCGGGACCTACTACCGCACCCTTCACCGCACCCTGCGGATGGACGAACTCATCGAAAATCACAGCCGCATCATCCGCCGGTTTGCCAAGGGCAAGGACATCGGCCTGGCGGTGGACGAGTGGGGCACCTGGTACGATGTGGAACCCGGCACCAACCCGGGCTTTCTGTTCCAGCAGAACACCATGCGGGACGCGCTGGTGGCGGCCATCAACCTGAACATCTTCAACAACCACTGCGACACGGTGGTCATGGCCAACATTGCCCAGATGGTGAACGTGCTCCAGGCCATGGTGCTCACCGACGGGGACAAGCTGCTGCTGACCCCCACCTACCATGTATTCCGGATGTACCGGGACCACCAGGACGCCCGCCAGCTGGAGACCTACGCCGAGACCCGCCTGCTGGGCAGCGCCGGAGAACCGGTGCCCGACCTGCATGTGTCGGCCAGCGAACAGGCCGACGGTACCGTGCTGGTGACCGCGGTGAACCTGAGCGACACCGACGCCTGCCCGGCCGAAGTTCTGCTCAGCGGCCGGAAGGCAAAAACTGTGACCGCCGAGACCCTGGCCGGGATTCCCGCAGCCTGCAACACCTTTGCGGCGCCGGATGCGGTGCATCCGGTCAAGCTGGAAGCCCGCTGCACCGACACCGGCTTTGCCGCCGTGCTGCCCCCCTGCAGCGTGACCGCCTTCCGGGTCACGACGGACTGACCGTCCCGCGGGCGGCCGTTCCCACATAAAAAGAGAAAACCGCCCGCCGGGCTGTGCGTCCGGCGGGCGGTCTGTTTTTGCTGTTATGCGGCCATCAATAGCGGTAGACAATGGCGTTCTTGACGGTGGCGGAAGCATCCTGCCCAGCCAGACGGCCGGCCAGGGTCAGGGCAAAGGGAATGGCAGCGCCCAGGGCTTCGCCGGTGACGATGTTGCCGTCCACCGACAGGGGCAGGCCGGTGTACTCGGCACCGGCGGCGGTAAGGGCTTCATCCATGCCGGGGTAGACGGTGGCACGCTTGCCCTTGAGCAGGCCGAAGGATGCCAGCACGGTGGGACCGGCGCAGATGGCAGCCACGATCTTGCCGTCGGCGGCCATGCGGGTGCAGGCGTTCTTGACGGTATCGCTGGCTTTCAGGTTGTTGACCCCCGGGATACCGCCGGGCAGAATGGCAGCGTCAAACTGGGAATAGTCCAGGTCCTCGGCCAGGGCATCGGTCACCACGTTCACCTGACGGGCGGAACGTACCACCTTTTCCCCGCCCACGGCGGCGATGGTCACGTCCACGCCGGCACGGCGCAGGATATCCACACACAGAAGGCCCTCGCACTCCTCGAGGCCGGGGGCAAAAAAGATCACGGCTTTGCTCATGATTATCACTCCTTTGGAAAATGGTGGGCATCGGGTTCAGAACGGATGGAAATTGCGGGTCACATTTTGAATGACCGGCATCGGGTCAGTCTTGCGGCGCAGGGCCGACACCAGACCGACCAGGGACAAGATCTCTACCAGGATGCAGCAGCTGAGCGCGAACTCAAAGCAGTACGGCACAAAACCGATCACCACAAAGGCCGCAAACAGGATCAGCAGCACCAGGCCCTGATTCAGATGGAAACGCACAAAGGCATCTTTCCGCCAGCGGGTACAGGCGGGAATGAGGAGAAGGAGATTCAGGTAGCACAGCGCCCCCATCCAGAGGGCCGCGCCGGACACCTCCGGTTCCTTCGGTTCGGAAACCACGGCAGGGGGTTCCGGCGGACGGGCCGCCCGGGCGGCCTGCTTGCGTTTGGCGCGGCTGCTCATGCCTTGTCCTCCTTATATTCACCGAACAGCACCTGCATATACAGCGGCACCTGCTCGGCCCAGGAGGCTTCACAGTGGGAACCGCCCATCTGCAGGTACGGGTAGACGGTGGCCCCGGCTTTCTGCAACGCGCGGGTCACCTGCAGGGCATTGTCGGTATACTGGGCCAGGCCGTGCTGGCCTTCGCCCTCCTTTTCGCCCCAGCTGAAGAAAATGTTGGTGTACCCCCGCAGCCGGGCCTTTTTCAGGTCGGCCAGCAGCGGGTCCATGCACAGCCGCACCGAGGGCGACAGGCACCCCGCCTTGGAAAAGACATCGTTGTGGGCCACGGCGGCATACAGGCTCATCAGCCCGCCCATGCTGCTGCCCGCGATGGCCGTGTGGGCACGGTCAGGCAGGGTGGGCCAGGTCTTGTCCACATAGGGCTTGAACTCCCCGCACAGCCAGTCCAGATAGGCCTTGCCGGTGCCGTGGATACCGTCGAACCAGTCGCTTTCGTAGGGGCAGTACTCCTCCAGGCGCTTGTTGCCTTCGTGGTTGCACTCCACCCCCACCACGATGTAGTCCGGATGGGCGTCGTAATAGTCTTTCAGGCCCCAGCAGGTGCCGTAGGTGGCCGTTTCGTTGTAAAAGAGATTATGCCCGTCGAACATGTAGATGACCGGGTATTTCTTCCCGGAAGTCTGCCAGTCATCGGGCAGATGGATGAACACCCGGCGGTCCAGCCCATAAGGCGTGATACGGGTGGTAAAGGTTTCGATCATGAACGGGTCAGGCTCCTTATCCATTGGGTTCCGTAATTTATTGTACCGCAACCGCTGTTTTTTCGCAAGGTGCTTGCAATCGGAAGGTGGCCATGCTACAATTTTTGCAACCTTTTTTCGGTTTTGGTGGAATTGCTCAAAATTTGGAGGGATTTTTGTGGCAAGTATCAAGGAGTTCTGCAAGCGCAAAGACGTGATCTTCTCGGCCCACCGCTATGGCATTGATGCCATGGGCGCCATGGCCCAGGGGCTGTTTGCCAGCCTGCTCATCGGCACCATCATCAAGACGCTGGGCGAACAGACCGGCGTGGCCTTTCTGGTGGATGCGGGCACCTACGCCACGGCGGTGGCGGGCCCGGCCATGGCAGCGTCCATCGGCTACGCCCTGAAAGCCCCCCAGCTGGTTCTGTTCAGCCTGATCGCCGTGGGCGGCGCGGCCAACACCCTGGGCGGGGCAGGCGGCCCGCTGGCCGTCTACCTCATCG
>DXNX01000153.1 GCA_019413245.1 Oscillospiraceae bacterium | reverse complement strand
GGGGGCAGCAGGGCACAGCGGCGCAGACGTGCGCGGATGGTTTCGTTCGGGTTCACCGGAACACCCCTCTCAGCATGCAATTCACCCTCATCATACCACAGCGGGCAGGCGGCGAACACCCCCCGGCGGCAAAAAGCAAAACAAAAAAGCAGGCTGAAACATACGTTTCAGCCTGCTTTTGGTCGAGGTGACAGGACTCGAACCTGCGGCCTCCTGGTCCCAAACCAGGCGCGCTACCAGCTGCGCAACACCTCGGCGGTAATACTCATTATAACCGCTGAGGCGGCGCCCGTCAAGCGCGCGGGAAAGGGATATCAGTAGGTCTGGGGTTCTTCTTCGCCGGTCATGACGCGCAGTGCGCCCTGGGCCAGGGCCAGCAGCTCATCTTCGCCGGGATACACGGTGATGGGGGCGATCCAGCCCAGGCTTTCGGTGAGCTTGTCCACCGTCAGCTGGGCGTAGGCGATGCCGCCGGTCAGGATGATCTGGTCCACCTTGCCGTGCAGAACGGCGGCCATGGCGCCGGCGTCCTTGGCAATCTGATAGTAGAAAGCGTCCTGGATGAGTTTGGCGTACTCGTTGCCTTCGTCCACCATCTTCTGTACCTCACGGGCGTCGTTGGTGTGCAGATAGGCGTTGAAGCCGCCGTTGCCGCAGATCTTCTTGTAGATCTCTTTCTGGGTGTACTTGCCGGAGAAGCACATCTTGATCAGGTCGCCCACCGGCACAGTGCCGGCGCGCTCGGGGCTGAAGCAGCCCTCACCGTCCAGGATGTTGTTCACGTCGATGACCTTGCCCTTGGAATGGGCGCCCACGGATACGCCGCCGCCCATATGGATGACGATGAGGTTCAGCGCGTTGTAGGTGGTGCCGTGTTCCTTGGCGTAGCGGCGGGCCACAGCCTTCTGGTTCAGGGCGTGGAAGATGCTGCGGCGGGGCAGCTCGGGCATGCCGGAGATACGGGCCACATCGGTCAGCTCATCCACGACCACAGGATCGACGATGTAGGAGGGCTTGCCGATGGCATCGCCGATCTCCCGGGCCAGGATGCCGCCCAGGTTGGAGGCGTGCTGGCCCTGCACACCGGCTACCAGGTCGGCCAGCAGGGCATCGCTGACGGGATAAGTGCCGCCCGGAATGGGCTTGAGCAGGCCGCCGCGGCCCACGATGACATCAAAGGAATGGATATCGCAGTTGTCCTCTTTCAGGGCGTCCAGGATGATCTGCTTGCGGAAGTCCTTCTGGTCGATGATGGAGGCATACTTGGCGATCTCTTCGGTGGGATGACGCAGGGTCTTGTCGAACAGCAGGGTCTCATCCTCGAAAACGCCGATCTTGGTGGAGGTGGAACCGGGATTGATAATAAGGCTCTTGATAGACATGGCAGCTCGCTTCCTTCTTCAAATGTTATTCTTCTCGTACCGTTCTCGCAAAATCAATGCTTACTTATTCAGGGCAGCGGCCACCACGGCGGCCAGGGCGATGGAGTTGACCTTGGTCTTGAAGGAGTCGGAGCGGCTGGTCAGGATGGCGGGCACCTTGGTGCCGGTCAGGATGCAGCCGTTCTCGCACTTGGCGGTGTGCACCAGGGTCTTGTAGACCAGGTTGCCGGCCTGGATGTCGGGGAACAGCAGCACGTCGGCATGGCCGGCGGCGGGGCGGTCCTGGGCGCCCTTGTGGGCAGCGGCTTCGGGGTCAATGGCAATATCCATGGACAGGGGACCGTCCACCACGCAACCGGTGATCTTGCCCTCTTCGCACATCTTGCGCAGCTCGTCGGCATCCACGGTGCAGGGCATCTTGGGGTTCACAACTTCAACAGCGGCCAGAGGCGCGACCTTCGGGCATTCCACGCCGCAGGCATGGGCCACTTCCACGGTGTTCTCGATGATGTGGACCTTGTCTTCCAGGGTCGGGTAGGTGATGAAAGCCACGTCGGACAGGAACAGCAGCTGCTCCACGCCCTCGATCTGGAACACGGCCACATGGCTCAGGGTCTTGCCGGTGCGCAGGCCCACTTCCTTGTCCAGGATGCTTTTCAGGAAAGTCTTGGTGTCCAGCAGGCCCTTCATGTACATGTCGGCTTCGCCGTCATGGGCCAGCTTCACGGCCTTCAGGGAGGCGGCGGTCTTGTCCGGCTCGTTGATGATGCGGTAGTCGGACAGGTCCATGTTCATCTCGGCGGCGATGGAACGGATCTTGGCTTCGTCGCCCACCAGAATGGCGTCGGCGATGCCCTGCTTGTGGGCTTCGGCAACGGCCTCCAGAACGGCGTCGTCCTCGGCGGCAGCCACCGCGATGGTCTTCTTGCCGCATTCCTTGACCTTGGAGATCAGTTCGTCAAAACTCTTCACCATAAAAAACACCTCGTTTTATCATCACAAAGCCGTGTGGGCCGGGGCGGAATTGCCGCGGTACAGGCAGTATCTGTTAAAAGAATAACACCTGTCCGCCGGACGGTCAAGCCCTTTGGGGGATTTTGTCGGCGGTTTGTAAGCAATTGGAGACAAAAAGGGAAAATTTGCCTTTTTTGACAAAGAATGTTGTGACGCATCCCCATAATATAGGTAGGAAAATGGGGGAATTTGGGCAAAAAGTCAAAAAGAACCGGAAAAAGACGTTGAATTTGAACAAGTTCAGGTATTGACAAAACCTTAACAACATGCAAAAATAAAGGTATCAGCGCGGCGACTCCAAAAGCCCGCCTGAGCGCACGCACCCAGCCACCGCGACCCGGCCCGGCGCCCCTTGAAAACGCCGATCATGCACCGTATGACAGACCGTAACGGGACGGGTGCTATATTTGCGTCCGGAGCTGTTAGAATTTTAACAGTGCGCGTGCGGCAAAGCAAATCCAAACAGAAGAAGGCCCATCAATGACAACAGCCATGTACCCCGGCAGTTTCGACCCGGTGACCCGCGGTCATCTGGACATCATCAAGCGTGCGTCCCGCATGTTCGACAAACTGATCGTTGCGGTGCTCAACAACAGCGCCAAGACCCCGCTTTTCACGGTGGAGCAGCGTGTGGAGATGCTGCGGGAATGCTGCAAGGACATTCCCAATGTGGAAGTTGCCAGCTTCGACGGTCTGACAGTCAACTTTGCCAAGGCCTGCGGCGCCACCGTGATGGTGCGGGGGCTGCGCGCCGTCACCGACTTTGAAAACGAGATGCAGCTCGCACACACCAACCACGCCCTGCTGCCCGGCATCGAAACGGTGTTCCTGGCCACCTCCATCAAGTGGAGCTACCTGTCCAGCACCATCGTGAAGGAAGCCGCCCACTACCGGCAGGACGTATCCAAGTTCGTCACCCCCAATGTGGAAGCCGCCCTGCTGGCCAAACAGCGCTGCGGTGATGTGTAAAACCTTTTTAATCAAGTCCGTATCCGCCCTTCGGGGCGGTTGGAATAGAACCCCAAACAGGCTATCCATCGAATTTTAATCCAATTTCAGGAGGCTGCTAAATTATGAAGAAGATCGTTATCGCGTCCGCCTGCCGTACTGCCATCGGCAAGTTCGGCGGCACCCTGTCCAACGTTCCCGCCGCTGAGCTGGGCTCCATCGTCATCAAGGAAGCCATCGCCCGCGCCGGCATCACCGCTGAGCAGGTCGATCATGTGTACATGGGCTGCGTCATCCAGGCTGGTCTGGGCCAGAACGTCGCTCGTCAGGCCTCTCTGAAAGCCGGCCTGCCCGTCACCACTCCTGCTGTCACCGTCAACGTGGTCTGCGGCTCCGGCCTGAACTGCGTCAACATGGCTGCGCAGATGATCGAAGCCGGCGACGCTGATATCGTCGTCGCGGGCGGCACCGAGAACATGGATATGGCTCCGTTCGCCATGATGAAGGGCCGTTACGGCTACCGCATGGGCTATCCCATGGGCAAGAGCGAACTGGTCGACACCATGGTCAACGACGCTCTGTGGGATGCTTTCAACAACTACCACATGGGCATCACCGCCGAGAATGTGGCCGAGCAGTGGCACCTGACCCGTGAGGATCTGGACAACTTCGCTTACAACAGCCAGGTCAAGGCTGACGCCGCCATCAAGTCCGGCGCTTTCAAGGACGAGATCGTTCCCGTCACCATCAAGAACAAGAAGGGCGACATCGTCTTCGATACCGATGAAGGCCCCCGTCTGAGCCCGCCTGAAGTTCTGGCCAAGCTGAAGCCCGCCTTCAAGAAGGACGGCATCGTCACCGCCGCCAACTCCTCCGCCATCAACGACGGCGCTGCTGCTCTGGTCATCATGAGCGAAGACAAGGCCAAGGAACTGGGCATCACCCCCATGGCTACCTGGGTCGGCGGCGCTCTGGGCGGCGTTGATCCCTCCATCATGGGTGTCGGCCCCATCGCCGCTACCCGCAAGGTCATGGACAAGACCGGCCTGACCGTTGCCGATATGGACCTCATCGAAGCCAACGAGGCTTTCGCTGCGCAGAGCCTGGCCGTTGCTCATGACCTGGAATTCGACATGAGCAAGGTCAACGTCAACGGCGGCGCCATCGCTCTGGGCCATCCCGTCGGTGCTTCCGGTGCCCGTATCTTGGTCACCCTGCTGTACGCCATGAAGCATCGCGGCGCTCACAAGGGCCTGGCTACCCTGTGCATCGGCGGCGGCATGGGCTGCGCCACCATCGTCGAGATGTAATTCACGAACGGAGGAACATCCACTATGTCTTTTGTGAATACGGAAGTCCAGGGTGCCGTGGCTGTCGTTACCATCGACCGTCCCAAAGCCCTGAACGCTCTGAATCCTGAAGTCCTGGCCGACCTGAAGGCTGCTTTTGAGGCCATCGACCAGAACACCGTGCGCTGCGTCGTTCTGACCGGCGCCGGCGACAAGAGCTTCGTGGCGGGCGCGGACATCGGTTCCATGTCTACCATGACCAAGGCCGAGGGCGAGGCTTTCGGCAAGCTGGGCAACGACATCTTCCTGATGATCGAGCACTTCCCGCTGCCCGTCATCGCGGCGGTCAACGGTTTCGCTCTGGGCGGCGGCAATGAGCTGGCCATGAGCTGCGACATCCGCATCTGCTCCGATAACGCCGTCTTCGGTCAGCCCGAAGTGGGCCTGGGCATCACCCCCGGCTTCGGCGGCACCCAGCGCCTGGCCCGTCTGGTGGGCATGGGCATGGCCAAGCAGATGGTCTACTCCGCTCTGAACATCAAGGCGGACGAGGCCCTGCGCATCGGTCTGGTCAACGCGGTGTATCCGCAGGCCGAGCTGATGGAGAACGTCATGAAGCTGGCCAACAAGATCGCCAAGAACGCTCCCATCGCGGTGCGCAACTGCAAGAAGGCCATCAACGACGGTATCTCGCTGCCTATCGACAAGGCTGTGGAAGTGGAAGAAAAGCTCTTCGGTGACTGCTTCGAGACCCACGACCAGGTCGAGGGCATGGGCTGCTTCCTGTCCAAGGAAAAGCCGAAACCCAAACCGGTTTTCACCAACAACTGATTTACTTATACAACATTATTCAGGAGGGTTACTACTATGAAGGTAGGCGTTATTGGCGCTGGCACCATGGGCCAGGGCATCGCAAAGGCTTTTGCTCAGTGTGAAGGCTTCACCGTCGCGCTGTGCGACATCAAGCAGGAATGGGCCGAGGGCGGCAAGGACAAGATCGCCAAGGGCTATGCCAAGCTGGTTGCCAAGGGCAAGCTGGACCAGGCTGAAGTGGACCGCCGCATGGCTGCCATCACCCCGGGCCTGAAGGAAGACCTGTGCGCTGACTGCGACCTGATCGTGGAAGCCGCTTTCGAGGATATGAAGGTCAAGCAGACCACCTTCGGCGAACTGGACAAGATCTGCAAGCCGGAATGCGTCTTCGCTTCCAACACCTCTTCTCTGTCCATCACCGAGATCGGCAAGGGCCTGTCCCGTCCGCTGGTCGGCATGCACTTCTTCAACCCCGCTGACCGCATGAAGCTCATCGAGGTCA
>DXNX01000152.1 GCA_019413245.1 Oscillospiraceae bacterium | reverse complement strand
AATATTCCTGCACCAGGGGCTTTTTTGTGCTGTCTGCACAATCTGGGGCGGTTCATATGGCGAGGGGCTTTTTGTATCTTGTGTACTGTGCGGCGGTCCGATATAATAAGACGCATTGACAGAAAAGAGGGCAGACCCCTATAAGGAGCAACGTATGAACCACATAGATAAGATCCGCCGGCTCACCCTCGAACAAAAATGTGCGCTGCTCTCCGGGGCCGGTACCTTCTGCACCCGTGCTTTGCCCGGGCAGAATATTCCCTCCCTCTGGCTGTCGGATGGCCCCAGCGGTGTGCGCAAGCAGGAGGGCGCCAGCGACCATCTGGGCATCCACCCCAGCATGCCTGCTACCTGCTTTCCCACGGCCGTGACCCTGGCCGGCAGCTGGGACCCCGACCTTCTGGAAGAGGTGGGCCACGCCATGGGACAGGAAGCTGCAGCCCAGGAGGTGGATGTACTGCTGGCTCCGGGGCTCAACATCAAGCGCAGCCCTTTGTGCGGACGCAACTTTGAATATTATTCCGAGGACCCTATCCTGACGGGCAAACTGGCCGCTGCTATGATCCGGGGTATCCAGGCAGGCGGTGCTGCCGCCTGTCCCAAGCATTTTGCCGTCAACAGTCAGGAGACCCGCCGCATGGTGTCGGATTCCACGCTGGACGAGCGCACCTTGCGGGAAATCTACCTCACCGGATTTGAGATCGCGGTGCAGGAGGGGCGACCCCGCACCATCATGTCTTCCTACAATCTGGTCAACGGGATCTATGCCAACGAGAACCCCTACCTGCTGCAGGAAATCCTGCGGAAGGAGTGGGGCTTTACCGGGGCGGTGGTCACCGACTGGGGCGGTTCCAACGACCATGCCCTGGGCGTGAAAAGCGGTTCGACCCTGGAAATGCCGTTCCCCGGCGGAGACGCCGTGCGGGAGCTGCTGGCGGCGGTGAAATCCGGCAAAATCACCGAAACGGACATCGACGCCCGTGTGGAGGAACTGCTGACTCTCGTTGAGGAAGCACAGCATATCCGGGCAGATAAGCCAGCCGTCGATCAGGAAGCACATCACCGGCTGGCACGGCGGTCCGCCACCGAAGGGATGGTGCTGCTGAAAAACGAGGGGAACATCCTGCCCCTGGACCCAACCGCAAAAGTGGCGGTCATCGGTGATTTTGCCTCTGTGCCCCGGTATCAGGGAGCAGGTTCCAGCGCCGTCAATGCCACCCGGGTGGATACCGTCAGGGACCTGCTGGCCGAAAGCGGTATGCACAGCGTGGGATATGCCCCGGGGTTCGAGCGTGACGGTGAACCAGACCCGGCCAAACAGACTGAGGCAGTGGCGCTGGCCGGGACTGCGGACGTGGTTCTGCTGTTCCTGGGACTGGATGAACTGCGGGAAAGTGAGGGGATGGACCGGGCAGATATGCGCCTGGCACAAAACCAGATCGACCTGCTGGCCGCTGTGGCGGAAGCAAACCCCAACGTGGTGGTGGTGCTTAGCGCCGGTGCCCCGGTGGAAACACCCTGGCTGCCCCGTTGCAAAGCCTTGTTGTACGGTGCTCTGGGTGGACAGGCCGGTGCCGGTGCCGTGCTGGACCTGATTACCGGGCGTGCCTGTCCCGGCGGACACCTGGCCGAAACCTGGCCCTTGCGCTATGAAGACACCCCGGCCGCCGATACCTTTGCCCGCCCGGGCCGTATCGTGCCATACAAGGAAAGCCTGTATGTGGGATACCGTTATTACCAGACAGCGGATGTTCCGGTGGCCTTTTCGTTCGGCTACGGTCTGAGCTATACTGCCTTCACCTGGCGGGATATCCAAGTGGATTCCACCAAAGTGATTCTTACGGTGGAAAACACCGGCAGCCGGGACGGCGCCGAATTGGTGCAGGTTTATGTGGAAAAACCGGATGCCAGGGTATTTGGACCCCGCCGTCAGCTCAAGGCGTTCCGCAAAATCCGCCTGAAAGCGGGGGAGAGCTGTACGCTCACCATTCCGCTGGACGAAAAGGCCTTCCGTTACTGGAATACCGCCACCGACCGCTGGGCGGTAGAAGGCGGCGCGTATGTGATCGCTCTGGGCAGGTCAGCGGCGGACATCCTCTTCCGGGCGGCTGTGGCCGTGCCGGGCAGCGGAGATGCTTTGCCTTATGCCGGGCTGGCTCTGCCTCATTACGAAACAGGGGACATCCGCCATGTGCCGGACCGAGAATTTGAGGCTTTGCTGGGACGTCCTATCCCGCCGGAAAAAACGGTCATTGACCGCAATATGACTTTGGGAGAGATCGGACACACCCGCAGTCCGCTGGCCTGGCTCATCAATCAGGGGCATACTGTGCTGCTGAATCGCAGCCAGCGGGCCGGAACGCCTGACTTGAACCTGCTGTTCAACTACAACATGCCCCTGCGGGCGGTGGCCAAGATGACCAACGGAATGGTCAGCATGGGGATGATCGACGCGCTGATTCTGGAACTCAAAGGATTCTGGATCATCGGCCTGCTGCGCCTGCTGGTGGAATTCGGGCTGAACCGCGCCCGCAACCGTGCGCTGGAACGCCGCCTGAATGCTCCGGCAAAGGAGGAAACACAATGAACGCCGTGAGAGCCTGGATCAAGGCCCACCCCAACGTGTGGGAGTTTGTCCTCTTCAACCTTCTGTCCAACTGTGCTACCGTGACCAATTTTGTGGTCATGTGGCTGTGTACCGGGTTTGTCTTTACCCCGTTCCGCAACCAACCGTTTGCTTTCCTGATCTTCCGGTATACCAATGTGGAAAGCGATCTGGGGCTGTGCGGATTCCTGAGCTTTCTGGTGGCCACGGCGGCTGCCCAGACGGTGAACTTCTTTGTGCAGAAAAACTGGGTGTTCAAATCCAACGCGGCTTTCAGCCGGGCGGTACCCCGGTATGTGGGGCTGGCAGTGGTGCTTGTCGTGGTATCCAGCGCCCTGCCTGCCTACAGTCAGAACTTTTTTGTCTGGTTGGGCCTGCCCGCCGTGGTGGTACCCACCCTGGCCAATGTGCTCAACATCGTGGTGCAGGTGGTCCTCAGCTACCCGGCCATGAAGTTCTGGATCATGCCGAAACAGTAAAAAAGAGGGTGCCTTCCCATAGGAAGAAACCCTCTTTTCTTCGTATGTACGCAGGGCAAAGAAACTTTGCTTGCCTGCGGGACCGATAGAATGTATAGTGGAAACAGAATAAACTGTGACAGGAGGCCCGATCATGTCGGACGTAAGCAAGAATATCCGGCGTTTCCGCAAGCAGAGACATATGACCCAGGAGGAACTGGCTGCCGCTTTGCATGTGACCCGGCAGACCGTTTCCAACTGGGAGATGTCCCGGTCGTATCCGGACCTGGATATGGTGGTGCGCCTGGCGGAGGCTTTGCATACCGACCCCAATGCGCTGTTGTATCCGCCCCGGGCCAAGCCCGGCAAGCTGCCGTATCGCCCGGTGGCGTACAAGGCAATCTTTATTACACTTCTGATCTTCTTTGTGATGATGACCCTGTTCGGCGGGGTGTTCGTTGCCATTCTGCAGCCTTTGGTCGGCGGCGGGGTGGAACAGACCTATTTGTATCCGCTGTATGGCGGTATTATGATGCTGGCTGCCCTGATGGTGGGGTGTACCTGCGTGATTCTGGACGAGCTGCGCAATCCGCAGGACGCAAAAGAGGAGAATGAATCCGGCAAACATCTGGAACAGTAACAAAGAACCGCCGTCGGCTGCAAAACCGGCGGCGGTTTCTGCATGTGAAAACAAAAAACTTTCAGAATTTGCTGAAAGGCTTTGGTCTGAGTGTCATCAAAGAATCTGTGAAAATCCAGCAATGTCCATGGTTTGCAAGCAGCGAGTAAGGCTTTCACCCAAATCAAAAAGTAAATGCCGCATGAAATGAACTTGAGTGATATTTCGTGAAAAAACGAAACTGAATGCTCTATTGAAACTTACAAAGATAACATCCGTTCTATCTTACGACTGTGCTAAATTAATCAAAAGTTCATCATTCCTTAATTGGGAATAAAGGTTGATGGGTTATAGTAAAACAAGAAATTATTCGTTGATTTTGCCCCCCAAAAATATAAAGAAGGCGGAGATGATATGGAGTATATTCTGCAAACAGATAACCTGTCAAAAGTTTATGGAACAAAAACGGTGCTGGATCATGTGAGCATCCATGTGCCGAAAAAGTCGATCTATGGCTTGGTGGGAAAAAACGGAGCCGGAAAAACAACGCTTATGCGTATTATCTGTGGATTGACGCAGCAAAGTCAAGGCAGCTATACATTGTTGGAAAAGACAAATGATGATGCGGTGCGGAAAAATATGGGGATGCTAATCGAAAAACCGGGCATCTATGAGCATATGACCGCATTGGAAAACTTGAACTATTTTTCTCTTCTGCTTAATATCAAACCGCAGGATCATCACAGAATACTGGAAATGGTCGGACTGCAAAACGCCGGAAAAAAGAAAGCAAGTCAGTTCTCTCTGGGGATGAAGCAGCGGTTGGGCATTGCCATCTCCTTGCTGGGAAATCCCGATTTTCTGATTCTCGATGAGCCGATCAATGGTCTTGACCCCGAAGGCGTATACGAGATGCGTAAAATGCTGGAAACGCTGAACCGTGAACAAGGTACAACGATTATGATCGCCAGCCATATTCTGAGCGAGTTACATAAACTGGCAACGGATTATGCCATCATTGATGGCGGACATCTGATCGACGAGTTCAGTAAAGATACGCTGGAAAATGCCTGCAGCAGCGGCGTTCAGGTTACAGTTGAGCCGGAATATTTGCAGGATGCAAAAACGCTCATTGCATCCCGGTATCCGGATGTTCCGTGTGAAGTACTTTCCAAACAGAGCTTACAGCTGCATGAGAAAATCAATCCGGCGGACCTTAACCAATTCCTGGTGGAAAACAAGGTGCGTGTGTGTGGTCTGAGAACAAATGATGAGGACATTGAGAGATTCTTTGTAGAAAAACTCTCGGGGGGACAAGCGGTATGAAAAATTTAATTCGCGGACATATCTATCAGCTGCAAAAAGACCGTTTCTTTTACGGATGCCTTGCTCTCAGTTGTGCTTTGCTGGTTGCATCGATCCGGCTTTCGCTTTCCCTGGCATCTGCATTAAACCCGGTTATGGGGATAGAGGGACTGTTTGATACATTTTTTGGCGGTGACATCGTCTTGTATGTTTTTATGCTTCTGACAGCAAATACGGTTGCAGAAGCCTATCGCTCCGGCGTGATGAAGAACATTGTGGGGCGGGGAATCAAGAAGAAACAATACTATCTCTCCATCGTTGTGACGGAATCCGCTGCATATGTGTTGGTGATGCTGATCGGCGGCATCGTCATGTGCGTTATTGCGGGCAGCAGATTTGGGATGGGGGCGATTGCTTATCCTGGTTACTATGCTCTTGCCGTAATAGCGCGTATCCTTTTTGTGATGGCGCATATCAGCTTTGCACTTACCATGACTGTCTACACCAGAAATGCAATTGCAGGCACTGTTTTCGGCATTGTGATTCCGAATATCCCGAAAATTTTGGAAATGGTTCTGGGATTTTTGAAAATTCCTGCTGACCTCAACTTTATCAAAATCTCTACATATACGCCGTCTGTTTATGCGGCGTCAAATGATTTATCGTCGTTCTTGCCGTGCTTCGCCGTGGTGTGCGGATACCTGATCCTGTCTGTTTTTGCCGGTTTTAAGCTTTTGGAGCAGCAGGATATCAAGTGATTTACGGTTGAATATCTGCTGCGAAAACTGAATAAACAACAAATGCCTCAGCCAAAAGGCTGAGGCATTTGTTCTAAGGAGATGGATTCTCCCACGGACTTAACGAACAGCGGTACGCAGCCCTGCTCTGATCTCCGCTCCTTATACAACAAAAAGTCCCTCAGCCGAAGCTGAGGGACTTTGGTCGGAGTGACGGGATTCGAACCCACGGCCTCTTGGTCCCGAACCAAGCGC